>JBBSUK010000102.1:0-13065 GCA_038234975.1 Burkholderiales bacterium | reverse complement strand
TCACGTTCGCGCCTGCGCCCATGGTGAAGAAGTGGTGCAGCCAGACCATGAAGGCGAGGATGCAGATCGCCATCGTCGCCGCGACCATCGAGCGGTAGCCGAACAGGGGCTTCCTCGAAAAGGTGGCGAACACCTCCGAGAAAACGCCGAACGCCGGCAGGATCAGGATGTAGACCTCCGGGTGCCCCCACGCCCAGATGAGGTTCATGAACATCATCATGTTGCCGCCGGCCTCGTTGGTGAAGAAGTGGAAGCCGAGGTAGCGGTCGAGCAGGAGCATCGCGAAGGTCGCGGTGAGGATCGGGAACGCGGCGACGACGAGCAGGTTTGCCGCCAGCGTCGTCCAGCAGAACATCGGCATGCGCAGGTAGGTCATGCCGGGGGCGCGGATCTTCAGCACCGTGGTCACGAGGTTGATCCCCGCGATCAAGGTGCCGATGCCCGATATCTGCAGCGCCCAGAGGTAGTAGTCGACGCCGACGCCCGGTGAGTACGTGAGTTCGGAGAGCGGCGGATACGGCAGCCAGCCGGTGTGCGCGAACTCGCCGACCACCAGCGAGACGTTGACGAGCAGCGCGCCCGTCGCCGTCAGCCAGAAGCCGACCGAGTTGAGCGTCGGGAAGGCCACGTCGCGCGCGCCGAGCTGCAGCGGCACGACGAAGTTCATCAGGCCGATGACGAACGGCATCGCCACGAAGAAGATCATCATCGTGCCGTGCGCCGAGAAGACCTGGCTGAAGTGGTCGGGCGTGAGAAAGCCCGGTGCGTTGACCGCGATCGACTGCTGCGCCCGCATCAGCAGCGCATCGGAGAAGCCGCGCAGCAGCATCACCATCGCCAGCACGATGTACATCACGCCGATCCGCTTGTGATCGACACTGGTGATCCACTCGTTCCACACATAGGGGAAGTGGCCCTTGGCCCAGGTCCAGCCGATGACGCCGAGGATGACGAGGGCGACGACCGCCGAGGCCGTCATCGGCAACGGCTCGTGGATCGGGATCGAGTCCCAGGTGAGGCGGCCGAAGAGGGTGCTCACGGCGTCCTCATTTCGGGCGCGCGACGGCGTCGTCGGTCGTCCGCTCCTTTCGGGTGCGGTCGAATCCGCCGGCACCCGGCGTCGGCCCGAGGCCGGGCTCGATGTGCAGCGACACGATCCTGGCGAACAGATCGGTGTCGACGGAGCCGAACGTCGTCGGTTGGTCGCCGATGCTCTGCGGCAGCAGCGTCCGGTAGCGCGCAGCGTCGAGCGCGCCACCCTGGCCACGGGCGCCTGCGGCCCAGGCCGCGACCTGCGCCGGCGGCAGCGCGTCGACGTCGAAGTGCATGCTGGCGAAGCCGTCGCCGCTGAAATGCCCGGAGATGCCGCGGTAGGTGCCCGCGTGGTCGGCCTGCAGGTGCAGCGTCGTCGTCATCCCGTTCATCGCGTAGATCATGCTGCCGAGCTGCGGCACGAAGAACGTGTTCATCACGCTCGCCGAGGTGATGCGAAAGCACACCGGCGTTGCCGCCGGGATGACGAGGCGGTTCAGCGTCGCGACCTGCTGCTTCGGGTAGATGAAGAGCCACTTCCAGTCGAGCGACACCACCTCGACGTCGAACGGCTCGGTCTTGCTGTCGATCGGCCGGTAGGGGTCGAGTGCGTGCGCGCCGATCCACGTGACGCCGCCGAGCAGGATGATGACGAGCAGCGGCAGGAACCACACCACCATCTCGATCCGCGCCGAGAACTCCCAGTCGGGCCGATGGGTCGCCTTGCGGTTGGAGGCGCGGAACCACCACGCGAAGGCGAAGGTGGCGAGGATCGTCGGCACGACGATCGCCAGCATGATCGCCAGCGAGTCGATCAGGATCGTCCGGTTCGCCTCGCCGATCGGGCCCTTCGGGTCGAGGATCGCAGCCTCGCATCCGGCCAGCAGCACCACCGGCAGCGTGAGCAGAACTCTCGACCCCATGCCGCACTGTAGCGGCGGCTACGAGCCCATGCGGGCACCGGGGCGGCGCTACAGCCCGGCAGCTGCGCGCAGCACGTCCACCTTGTCCGTCCGCTCCCACGTGAACTCCGGCTCGTCGCGGCCGAAGTGGCCGTAGGCGGCGGTCTTCTCGTAGATCGGGCGCAGCAGGTCGAGCATCTGCACGATGCCCTTCGGGCGCAGGTCGAAGTGCTCGTTGACGAGCGCCGCGATCTTGTCGTCGCTGATCTTGCCCGTGCCTTCGGTGTAGACCGTGACGTTCATCGGCCTGGCGACGCCGATCGCGTAAGCCACCTGGATCTGGCACTGCCGGGCGATCCCGGCGGCGACGATGTTCTTGGCCACGTAGCGCGCTGCATACGCTGCCGAGCGGTCGACCTTCGACGGGTCCTTCCCGGAGAACGCGCCACCGCCGTGCGGGCAGGCGCCGCCGTAGGTGTCGACGATGATCTTGCGGCCGGTGAGGCCACAGTCGCCCTGCGGACCGCCGGTGACGAAACGACCGGTCGGGTTGACGAGGTACTTGGTGTCCTTCAGCCACTCCCTGGGCAGCACCGGCTTGATGATCTCCTCGATCACCGCCTCGATGAACGAGCCCTTCATCTTGGTCGCCGTCTCGCTCTGGCTCGGGTCGTGCTGGCTCGACAGCACGACGGTGTCGATCGAGTGCGGCTTGCCGTCGACGTAGCGCATCGTCACCTGGCTCTTCGCGTCGGGGCGCAGGTACGGCATGCGGCCGTCCTTCCTCAGCATCGCCTGGCGCTCGACGAGGCGGTGCGCGTAGTAGATCGGCGCCGGCATCAGCTCGGGCGTCTCGTCGCAGGCGTAGCCGAACATCAGGCCCTGGTCGCCGGCACCGGTGTTGAGGTGGTCGTCGCTGGCATGGTCGACGCCCTGTGCGATGTCGTTGGACTGCTTGTCGTAGCAGACCATGACGGCGCAGCCCTTGTAGTCGATGCCGTAGTCGGTGTTGTCGTAGCCGATGCGCTTGATCGTGTCGCGGGCGACCTGGATGTAGTCGACGTGCGCGTTGGTCGTGATCTCGCCGGCGAGCACCACGAGGCCGGTGTTGCACAGCGTCTCGGCGGCGACGCGGCTGCGCGGGTCCTGCGCGAAGATCGCGTCGAGGATGGCATCGGAGACCTGGTCGGAGACCTTGTCGGGATGGCCTTCGGAGACGGATTCGGAAGTGAAGAGGAAGTCGTTCGCCATGGTGTTCAAGGCTCCAGTCGGGATTGCACGGCGCGTTGCCGGCAGATGGAGTCTCGTGCGGCGAACGCTTTAGCGGAATTTCTTTTCCGTCGCCCCGCAAGTAGTTCAGTAACTCGGCGACCCGCGCATTATAGGAAGCCGCGCATGACCTGCTTCGTTGCATGACATAGTGGGGACATGAGTCAGGTGACCACGCTGCTGTCGGCGATCGCCGAAGGTCGCGCCGGCGCCTTCGACGAGCTGTTCGGGGTGCTCTACGCCGAGCTGCGTGACCTCGCCCATTCGCGCGTCAGGCGCAGCGCCGACCTGACGCTGCTCGACACGACCTCGCTCGTCCACGAGGCCTACCTGCGCTTCGAGCGCTCCGACGGTCTCACCTTTCGCGATCGCTCGCAGTTCATGGCGTACGCGGCCAAGGTGATGCGCTCGATCGTCGTCGACGCCGTCCGCCGGCGCGACGCCGCGCGGCGTGGCGGCAGCGACACGGTGCGCATCGAGTACGACGACCAGCAGCTTCCTCTCGGGCAGGTCGCGCACGACCGGGAGGTGCTGCGCGTGCACGAGTCGCTCGAGGAGCTCGGTGTGATCGACGCACGGCTCGCGCAGGTCGTCGAGATGCGCTACTTCGCCGGCATGACCGACGCCGAGGTCGCCGCGTCGCTCGGGCTGGCGGTGCGCACCGTGGCGCGCGACTGGGAGAAGGCGCGCATCTTCCTGCACGCGACGCTGCGGTAGCCGAAGGCATCGTGAGCGCTGCGTCGCCGCTGCCGGGAGACACGGCGCCCTCGTCCGACGACTGGAAGGCGATCTTCGCGCTGCTCGATGCCGCGCTCGAGCTGCGTGCCGACGAGACCGAGGCGTGGCTCGCGTCGCTGGCGCCGGAGCAGGCGCGCCACGCCGACGCCGTGCGGGCCCTGCTCGACAGCCGCGCCGCCATCGAAACCGCAGACTTCCTGCGCAAGCCCGCCGACGCACGGCTCGACACGCCTGGCGACAGCGCCGGTGCAAGGCCCGCCGCAGAGTCGCCCGGCGCCTTTTCGGGAAAGCTCGTCGGCCCGTATCGACTCGTTCGCGAGATCGGCCAGGGCGGCTCGGCCAGCGTGTGGCTCGCGGCGCGCGCCGACGGCCTGCTCGAACGAACGGTCGCGCTCAAGCTGCCGCACCTGAGCTGGAGCGGGCCGGCGTTCGCCGAGCGGCTCGCCCGCGAACGCAGCATCCTGGCCTCGCTCACGCACCCGAACATCGCCCGGCTCTACGACGCCGGCGTCGATGCGCACGGCCGGCCGTGGCTCGCGCTCGAGTACGTCGACGGGCAGCCGATCGACAGCCATGCGCGGTCGCGCGGCCTCGCCACGCGGCCGCGAGTCGAGCTGCTGCTGCAGGCCGCGCGCGGGGTGGGCCACGCGCACTCGCAGCTCGTCGTCCACCGCGACCTCAAGCCCTCGAACATCCTGGTCGATGCGCACGGCCGCGTCCACCTGGTCGACTTCGGCATCGCCCGGCTCGTCGAGTTGCCGAGCGCCGGCCCGTCGTCGGCGTCGACGCTCACCGTGACCGCCGGCCGTGCGCTGACGCCGGACTACGCGTCGCCCGAGCAGATCCGCGGCGAGGTCATCGGCACCGCGTCGGACGTCTACTCGCTCGGCGTCGTCGCCTACGAGCTGCTCGCCGGCCGCCGGCCGTATCGCCTCGACCCCCGCCTGGGCACCACCGGGCTCGCCGACGAGATCGGCCGCGTCGACGTGGCGACGCCGAGCAGCGCCGTCGTCGGTAACCCCGACCTGCGCCGGTCGCTCGGCGGCGACCTCGACGCGATCGTGCTGCGGGCGCTCGCGAAGGCACCGGCAGCGCGCTACCCGACGATCGACGCCTTTGCCGACGACCTGCAGCGCCACCTCGACGGCGCTCCGGTCGTCGCGCGGCCGCCGTCGACGCGCTACGTGCTCGGCCGCTGGATGCGGCGGCACCGGGTCGAGACGGGCATCGCCGTCGCGCTGTTGCTCGCGGTGCTCGGCGGCGCCTATGCGACCGCGCTCGTCGCCGTCGCGGTCGGCGCTGGCGCCCTGGTGGCACTGTGGCAGCGCAACCGGGCGCTGCGCGAGGCCGATCGCGCCCGCGCGGCGATGGAGCGTGCGGAGCAGGTCAAGGCCTTCATCGCCTCGATCTTCACGCAGGCCGTGCCGCGCGCCGGCAAGGGCGGCCCGGTGGCGGCGGCCGAGCTGCTGCAGGCGGCGGCGCTGCGCGTCGAGACGGACCTCGCCGGTCAGCCGCAGGTCGCCGCCGAGCTCGGCGCGCTGATCGGCGCCAGCCTCAACGAGCTCGGCGAGATGCGCGCCGGCCTCGACTGGTTGCCGAAGGCGGCGGCGTTGTGCAGCCGCGAGCTCGGCCCGACCCACCGGCTGACGCTGCAGACGCGCCACCGCTGGATCGAGGCGGCCAACACGATCGGCGAGCTCGACGCGTCCGAGCCGCTGCTGCAACCCCTGCTCGACGACCTGCGCGTGGTGCGGCCGGCCGAGCCGCAGCTGCTCGTGCGGACGTTGCAGAGCCAGGCCTTCGTGCACACCAAGCGCGGCCGCGAAGTCGAGGCGATGGCGGCGCTGCGCGAGGCGGTCGAGGTCGCCACCCGAGAGCTCGGCGAGGCCAGCAGCGATGCGCTGAGCGCCCGCTCGTCGCTGTCCAACACCTGCATCCACTTCGGCCGCGCGGCCGAAGCGCTGGAGGCGGTCGAGCCGGCGCTGGCACCGGTCTTTCTCACCTACGGGGGCCAGCGCCCGCACCCGATGCTGTCGATGGTCGAGCGCTGCCACGCCGACGCGCTGATCCTGAACCAGCGACCACGCGAGGCCGCCGCGATCCTGGCCCAGGTTTTGGCCGACCAGCGCGCGCTCGACGCCGTCGAGACGACCCGCGTTCGCGTCATGCTGAGCACGGTCGGCAAGGCGGCGCTGGCTCGCGGCCGGTTCGCCGAAGCCGAAGCCGTCTATGCCGAGGCCGACGCGATGCACCGACGGCTCACCGGCGGCCGCAACGACGAGGGCGCCTCGCTGGCCGCGTGGCGCGCCCTCGTCGCGGTGCAGCGCGGCGACGGCGAGGCGGCGCTGGTGCATCTGCAGCGCTGTGACGCGCTCATGGCGGGGCGTGGGGAAGCGCTCTCGACCCGTGCCTCGCGTGACGCGACCGAAGCGCTGGCGCTCGCCACGGTCGGACGGTCGGCCGACGCGCTGGCGTTGCTCGACGCGATGGCCGCCGACGGCGGGCGAGGCGTCGGCGCGGTGGCGGTGCGCGCCACGCGTGCACGTGCCGTCGTGCTGCGCACGACCGCGCGACTCGACGAAGCGCGGCGCGTTGCCGAGACGTGCCTGGCCGACGTCGACACCGATCCGCTCGCGCCGGCGCTCGACCTCGGCTTCGTCGCGCTCGAAGCGCGGTGTGCCTGCGCCGCGCTCGGCGATGCCGCGTCGGCCGAGTCGCACGCGGCCCGGGCCGCGGCGATCTGGGAGCGCGGACAGGTCGACGCGCCGGAGCTTCGCGCGCTGCTGTCGAACCGGTCCGACGCAAGCCCGAACCCGACCTGAACGCCACGCCCATGTCGGGCTGATGGCAGTTTTCGGGCCGCGAATCCGTTTCAGCAGGAAGAGGCACCGCGTTCGCGGTCGCCCGCCTTGCCTGGAATGCCCCAATGCGCCATCCCGCTTCCTCGGTGCCGAACCCGGTCGACCGCTTCCCCGCAGGCGTAGCCGCGCTCATGTTCAGCGCCGTGTCCCTCGCGGCGCCATCCGTCGCGCACGCCGGGGGCGTCGAACTCGGCCTGACGGCCGGCGGCGACCGCGGCCACGTCACCTGCGTCGACACCTTCGCCTGCGAGCGCGGCAGCGGCTTCGTCAAGGCGAGCGCCGGCTGGCGCTTCGACAACGGCGTCGATGTGCAGCTCCACGTGATCGACGCCGGCCGCTTCAAGGGCGGCGACACCACCAGGCTCGGCACCGATTTCGGCGGCACCTTCAAGGTCAGCGCGATCGGCGTCACGGCCGGATGGCGCTGGAGCTTCGCGCCGCAGTGGGAGCTCGGCCTGCGCGGCGGCGTCGCGACCGTGCGCGCGCGGTTCGACTACGAGAACAGCGCCTGGGGCAGCAGGAGCAAGACGACGATCCAGCCGCTGGCCGGAATCGGCATCGCCTACGCGATCACGCCGCAGTGGCGAGTCGGCGTCGACTACGACGCCACGCGAATCAAGGCCAACAACGAGCACGGACCGCTGCAGATGCTCGGCGCGTCGGTTCGCTACGCGTTCTGATCGGGACCCACGCCATGACCTCCATCGTCGCCAAGTCCGATCTGCTCTCCCGCGTTGCTGCCGTCACCCGGCGCGCGCTCGTCGTGGCCGCCTGCTCTGCCGTCGTCGCCTGCGGCGGCGGCAGCGCCGAGCCGCCTCCGCCACCCGAAAGCGTTGGCGGCGGCGGCGGCGGTGGTGGCGGCGGCAATCCGCCGATCGCACCGACCATCACACAGCAGCCGCAGAACGCGACCGTCACCGCCGGCCAGGGCGCCAGCTTCTCCGTCGCCGCCACCGGCACCGCGCCGCTGTCCTACCAATGGCAGCGCGCCGCCGGCGGCAGCCCGACCTACGCCGACATCGCCGGCGCCACCTCGACCACCTACGCGTTGACGACGACCATGCTCGCCGACAGCGGCGCGACGTTCCGTGCCATGGTCCGCAACGTCGCTGGCAACGCCACCAGCAACAGCGCAGCACTGACCGTGAACGCGGCGGCGCCGGTGCTGACGATCACGCCGCAGCCTGCGAACGCGAGCGTCGTCGCCGGCGCGACGGCGAGCTTCACCGTCGGCGGGACTTGCAGCAGCGGTACGCTCGGCATCCAGTGGCAACGCAACAGCGGCGCCGCCGGTGCGTTTGTTTCCATTGCCGGTGCGACAGCGGCGACCTACAGCTTTGCCACCGCCGCGGCCGACAACGGCGCCATGTTCCGCGCGGTGCTCGACTGCAGCGGGCAGAGCGGCACGCCGAGCAACGCGGCGACGCTCACGGTGACCGCGCCGTCCAGCGTCACGCTGAGTCTGTACCCGGTCATCGGACTGCGCGATCAGGCGCGGATCAACGGCGTCACGGTCGTCGACCAGCTTGCTGACGGCAGCACGGCCCTGTTCGTCGGCTCGCAGCTGAAGCGCCTGAGCGTCGATCGCCTGTCGATCACGTCGATCACCGGCACCAGCCAGCTCGGCTACACCGACGGTCCGGCTGCGACGGCGCAATTCAGCACGCCGCTCGGCATCGCCCACGACGCGACCGGCGTCATCTACGTCGCCGACACGCAGAACCAGGTGATCCGGCGCGTTGCGACAGACGGCACCGTGACGACGCTGGCCGGAAGCGCAGGCATGAGCGCCTTGACCGACGGCACCGGCAGCACCGCCAGGTTCTCCGGGCCGAGCGGCATCGTGCTCGCACCCGATGGCGACCTCTACGTGGCCGACACGGGCAACAACGTGATCCGTCGCGTCACGACGGCCGGGGTGGTGACGACCTACGCCGGCAGCGGGACCGCCGGCTTTGCCGATGGCGCGCCAGCGACTGCCCGATTCGCCCAGCCGTTCGGGATCGCGGTCGCGGCAAACGGCGATCTCCTGGTGTCCGATCGCGCCAACCATCGCGTCCGCCGTGTCCAGCGTGCCGGCAATGCCGCCGGGCCCGTTGAAACTCTGGCCGGCAGCGGCGCGTTTTCGACGCCCGGTGCCGACGGACCGGGTTCGACGGCCGTGATTCCTGCGCCCGGTTCCCTCGTGCTGCAAGGCAACGCCGTGTTCGTGCTCGACTTCGGCGGCCTGATCCGGCAGATCGACCTGACGACGCGCATCGTGACGACCTTCGCAGGCTCGCGGACGCTGGGCTCGGGCTACGCCGACGGGCCGTTGGGTATGGCTCAGTTTCGCGGCTTCGCCATCGGCCTCACGCTCGGTACCGCCGGCGGACTGCTCGCCGGTGACGACATCGGCCTGCGCAGCATCGATGCGGCAGGCAACGTGACGACGATCGCATCTCGCAACGGCGACGAGACCGATGCGGGCACCGGCGTTCTGGTCCAGCTGCCGCTGCAGGCGGGCACCGTCGCGGTCGACAGCCAGGGCCGTGTCGCCAACTACGACGCGTCCAGCCGAGCCGTGCGGCGGATCGACTCGAGCGGCAACGTCACGCTGGTGGCCGGCCTGACCGGGAGCTACGCGGGCGTGGTCGACGGCATGGGCAGCGCGGCGCAGTTCGTCGATGCGGGGATCTCGATCACCGGCGGGCCGGGCAACCTGCTGTACACCGGAGACAGCTATGCCTTGCGCCGCATCGGTGCCGACGGCGCCGTCACCACGCTGGCCGGCTCGACGACGGTGTTCGGCGGCGTCGACGGAACCGGCCCCGCCGCGCGCTTCAACCGGCTCTTCGGGCTGGCGGTCGGGCCGAGCGGCGACGTCTTCGTCGCCGACGCCGGCAACAACGCGATCCGGCGTGTCAACGCGGCGGGGCAGGTCACGACCTATGCCGGCGTGATCGGGCAGTCGGCTCCGGTCGACGGCCCGGTCGCGACGGCACGCTTGCAGGGGCCCTATTCGCTCACCTTCACGCCCGACGGCACGCTCTGGTTCTCGGACGGCGCTCTTGGGTCGCGGCTGCGCAAGGTCTCGCCCGACGGCTCGACCGTGTCGTCGGTGTCCGGAGCCGGCAACGGCATCTACGCGCTCGCGTCGGACGCGTCGGGGATCGTGTACTACATGATCGCCGCCGACCTCGTGCTCCCCGGCGGTCTGTACGCCTTCGACCCGACGACAGGCGTCAGCACGCGCCTGATCCCGGCAGGTGTCGATCAGCAGATCCACCTCGGCAGCGTCAATCCGTCGCTTCCGGTCGTGCGCTCGATCGCGGTGCTGGGGCCGAAGCGCATCCTGGTGTCCGGCGGTGGTCAGCTGCTGCTCGTGACGCTGCCTTGAGTCGAGGCGTCGGCATCGTCGATCACCGTTCAGGTGCGGCGAGCGCGCAGGCCACGGCCTGCGCGCGCCGATACTCGCGCCTGCGCCGCTCGGGCGCCTCTCGAAAGTCACGCATTGGGTGCACGGGCTCTGCTGGCGCTGCTGTGGCTGCTGCACCTGCTGCCACTCGGCGTGCAGGCCCTGCTCGGCCGAGGACTCGGCGCGATCGGCTGGCACGTCGTCGGCTCGCGTCGTCGAATCGCGCTGCGCAACCTCGAGCTGTGCTTCCCTGAACTCGCGCCTGCTGCACGCGAAGCCGTCGCTCGCGAGCACTTCCGCTGGCTCGGCCGCAGCCTGCTCGAACGCGGCCTGCTCTGGTACGCGCCGCCCGAGCGGCTCAGGCGGCTGATCCGCGTCGAGGGCGACGTGACGCTAGCCGAGCGCAGCCCCCGGCCCGTGATGTGGCTGGCGCCGCACTTCATGGCGCTCGACGTCGCGGGCGCATCGGTGCTGCTGTTCCAGAAGCGGAGGGGCATCTCGATCTACCAGGCGCAGAGCGACCCGGTGATGGACGCGGCGCTGCGCCGCGGCCGGCTGCGGCTCGGCAACGCCGAGATCTTCCCGCGCCGAAAGGCCGGCAAGGCGCTGATGCGCGCGATCCGCCGGGGCGACGCGTTCTTCAACCTCCCCGACATGGACTTCGGCACCCGCGACGCGGCCTTCGTCCCGTTCTTCGGCGTGCCTGCGGCGACCCTGCTCGCGCCGTCGCGGCTCGCGAAGGCGCTCGGCATGGTCGTGCAGCCGGTCGTCGCCGAGATCCTCCCGGGCGGCGAGGGCTACGTCGTCCGCTTCGGCGACGCGTGGACCGACTTCCCGACCGACGACCCGATGGCCGACGCGGCGCGCATGAACCGCTGGATCGAGGCGGAGGTCAGGCGCGACCCGGCACAGTACCTGTGGGTGCACCGCCGCTTCAAGACGCGACCGCCGGGGGAGCCGTCGCTGTACTGACTCGACCGTCGGGGCGACGCTTGACGACCGCATCCGATAATCCCGCCGATGCGGCTGTCCTTCACCAAGATGCACGGCGCGGGCAACGACTTCGTCGTGCTCGACGCGACGCGCACGCCGTTCGCGCTCGACGCCGCGCAGGTCCGCCGTCTCGCCGACCGGCGCCTGGGCGTCGGCGCCGATCAGGTGCTCGTCGTCGAGCCGGCTCGCGCGGCGGATGCCGATTTCGCTTACCGCATCTTCAACGGCGAAAGCGGCGAGGAGGTCGAGCAGTGCGGCAACGGCGCGCGCTGCTTCGTCCGATTCGTTCGCGAGCATGCGCTCAGCGACAAGCCCGAGCTGGTGGTCGACACGATGAACCGGCGCATCGTGCTGCACGATGCCGACGACGAAGAGCGCGTCGCGGTCGACATGGACGTGCCGGCATTCGACGGCGCGCCGCTCGCGCTCGAACTGGACTTCGGCGGCGGCACGGCGCAGCCTGATCGCGTCGACCTGTGGCTCGTCTCGATGGGCAACCCGCACGCGATCCAGTTCGTCGCCGACGTCGAGGCCGCGCCCGTCGCGCGCCAGGGCCCGGCGATCGAGCGGCACCCGCGATTTCCGGCTGGTGTCAACGCCGGCTTCGCGCAGATCGTGTCGCGCCACGCGATCCGGCTGCGCGTCCACGAGCGCGGCGCCGGCGAGACGCTGTCGTGCGGCACCGGCGCCTGCGCGGCCGCCGCCTGCGCCATCCGCATCGGCCTGGCCGATTCGCCCGTCGAGGTGCAGACGCGCGGCGGCACGCTGACGATCGAGTGGCCCGGCGAGGGCCATCCGCTCGTCATGGTCGGCCCGGCAGAAACCGTCTACGAAGGAGCCATCGAGCTGTGACCACGAACCTCACCGGAACCATGGGCCTGACCGAAGCCGACATCGCCGACTGGCTCGCCATCACGCCCGGCTTCTTCGAGCGCCACGCCGAGCTGCTCGGCAGCATCCAGCTCACCAGCCCGCACGGCCAGCGCGCCGTGTCGCTGCAGGAGCGGCAGATGGAAATGCTGCGCGACAAGATCAAGGGCCTCGAGCGGCAGATCGTCGAGATGGTGCGCCACGGCCAGGACAACGTCACCATCGCCGACAAGCTGCACCGCTGGACGCGCGCGCTGATGCTCACCGCCAACGCGGCCGACCTGCCCGACACGCTGCTGCGCGAGCTGCAGCACCAGTTCATGATCCCGCAAGGCGCGATCCGCGTCTGGGGTGGCGCCGATGCGTTCTCCGCGCTGCCGTTCGCCCGGCCGGTCGGCGACGACGTGAGGACCTTCGCATCGAGCCTGGGTGCGCCGTACTGCGGCGTCAACAGCGGCTTCGAGGCCGTGCGCTGGCTCGAAGAGCCGACCGGCGCTGCGTCGGTCGCGCTGCTGCCGTTGCGGCGGCAGCGCGCCGACGGCGTCGACGAGGCGTTCGGCCTGCTCGTGCTCGCCTCGCCCGACCCGACGCGTTATTCGGCCGACATGGGCACCGACTTCCTGTCGCGCATCGGCGAGGTCGCCAGCGCGGCGCTGACCCGGCTGCTGCCGCCGCGCTGACGCGCCGGCGCACTGGCGAATCGACAGATCACCGTGGGCGAAGCCGAATCGCTGGACCCGCGCCTCGTGGCGCACCTGCGCCATCTCGAAGTCGAACGGCGTCTCGCCCCTCGGACACTGACGCTGTACCGCGATGCGTTCGTGCGCCTGCAGGGTTTCGCGGCGGGAGGGAGCGTCGACCTCGCGACGGTCGAGACGATGCACGTCCGACGCTTCGCGGCGCGGCTGCACGCCGGCGGCCTCGCGCCGCGCACGATCGCCGTGGCGCTCGCCGCCTGGCGCGGCTTCTACCGTCGGCTCGGCGACGACGGGCTCGTGACCGC
>JBBSUK010000101.1:0-13074 GCA_038234975.1 Burkholderiales bacterium | reverse complement strand
TGACGAGGCCGACATGGGCGGCGCGGTAGATGCCGGCCAGCTCGTCGCGCGGATAACCGCGATTGACGTAGCGGATCGGCGTCCAGTCCACGTCCGCCCACTGGCCGTTGATGCGGCCGGCGAGCGAGTCGAGGCTGGCGCGGATGGTGCGATAGGTCTCCACGTCGGACCGCGACGGCGGCGCGATCTGGACCATCACCGCCTCGCGCCGCCATTCCGGCCGCGGCCGGCGGCACCGCGCCGCGCGACGACACCACCGGACGCGGCGGTGAACTGCACCAGCCGTCGGGCGGCAGCCACCCGCCGCTGACGACGAACCAGGGCGTCGCGGTGTCCGACAACCAGAATTCGCTGCGTTCGCACGACCGCGGGCCGACGCTGCTCGAGGACTTCATCCTCCGCGAGAAGATCACCCACTTCGACCACGAGCGCATTCCCGAGCGCATCGTCCACGCCCGCGGCAGCGCCGCGCACGGCACGTTCGAGCTGACCGAATCGCTCGCCCGCTACACGACGGCGAAGGTCCTCACCGAGGTCGGCGTGAAGACGCCGCTGTTCACGCGCATCTCCACCGTCGCCGGCGGGTCCGGATCGGTCGACACGCCGCGCGACGTGCGCGGCTTCGCCGTCAAGCTCTACACGAAGGAGGGCAACTGGGACCTCGTCGGCAACAACATCCCGGTCTTCTTCATCCAGGACGCACTGAAGTTTCCCGATCTCGTCCACGCGGTGAAGATGGAGCCCGACCGCGGCTTCCCGCAGGCGGCGACGGCGCACGACACGTTCTGGGACTACATGTCGCTCACGCCCGAGGCGATGCACATGGTGATGTGGATCATGTCCGACCGCACCCTCCCGCGGTCGCTGCGGATGATCGAAGGCTTCGGCATCCATTCCTTCCGGCTCGTCAACGAGAAGAACGAATCGACGTTCGTCAAGTTCCACTGGCGGCCGTCGCTCGGGCTGCAGTCGCACATCTGGGACGAAGCCGTCAAGATCGCCGGCGCCGACCCGGACTTCCTGCGGCGCGACCTGTTCGACGCGATCACCGCGGGCGACTTCCCGTCGTGGGACCTCGCCGTGCAACTCTTCACCGAGGAAGAGGCCGAGGCATTTCCGTTCGACCACCTCGACTCGACCAAGCTCATCCCGGAGGAGATGGTGCCGCTGCGCACGATCGGCCGGATGACGCTGGATCGCTGGCCCGACAACTTCTTCGCCGAGACCGAGCAGGTCGCGTTCTGTCCGTCGCACCTCGTTCCCGGCATCGACTTCTCCAACGATCCGCTGCTGCAGGGCCGGCTCTTCTCGTACCTCGACACTCAGCTCTCGCGGCTCGGCTCGCCGAACTTCCACCAGCTGCCGATCAACGCGCCGAAGTGCCCGTTCGCGAACCAGCAGCGCGACGGCCACATGCAGATGCAGGTCGCGAAAGGTCGCGTGAACTACGAACCGAGCTCGCTCGCCGACGACTCGCCACGCGAATCGCCGCGCGCCGGGTTCAGAAGCTTCGGTGCGAACGAGTCGGGCGAGCGCGGCCGCGTTCGTTCGGAGACCTTCGCCGACCACTACAGCCAGGCCCGCCTCTTCTACCGCAGCCAGAGCGGACACGAGCAGGCGCACATCGCCTCGGCGCTGGTGTTCGAGCTGTCCAAGGTCGAGGCCATGCACGTTCGCGAAGCGATGGTCGGCCACCTGCGGCACATCGATGCGCCGCTCGCGCAGCGCGTGGCCGACGGCCTCGGACTCGACGGGCTCCCGCCGGCACCGCGCGCGGCGGTCGAGCCGGTCGACATGAAGCTGTCGCCCGCGCTGCAGCTCATCGGCAAGGCGAAGGCGACGTTGCAGGGCCGGTCGGTCGGCATCCTCGTCGCCGACGGGTCCGACGCGGCGGCCGTCGCTGCGATCAAGCGGGCAGCCGAGGCCGAAGGTGCGATGGTCAAGATCGTGTCGCCCAAGGTCGGTGGCGCGAAGATGGCCGACGGCCAGCGGATGGCGGCCGACGGCCAGCTCGCCGGAACGCCGTCGGTGATGTTCGATGCCGTCGCCGTCGTCCTCGCCGACGACGCTGCGCAGATGCTTTGCAGGGAAGCGGCCGCGCTCGACTTCGTTCGCGACGCCTATGGCCACCTGAAGGCCATCGCCATCGACCGGGGCGGCCAGGCGCTCATGAAGCGCGCTGCGCTCGATCCCGACGCCGGCATCGTCGCGGCGACCGACACCAGGGCCTTCATCGCCGCCGCGAAGACACGCCAGTGGGACCGCGAGAAGAAGGTGCGAACGCTGGCCTGAAGCGCCGGCGGCACCATTCACACATCTTTACCGCTCGGCGATGGTGCCGACACCGCGTCGCACCACCATCTCGTCATGACGCACATCCGGTCGGGTGTGCGGTAGGCGAAACGGCCCGAGGAGCACGAGATGGTGAAGCTGCAGACGATGGATTCGGCGGTGGTCCCGCTTCGTCAGGCCCGGCGCGCGCGCTGGGTGATCGTGGGCATGGCGATGACGCTGCTCGCGGCGATCGGCATGTCGGCATGGGCGCAGCAGGCTCCGTCGCCGGACGTGCGGCCCGGGTGGAGCGAGCACCGGCACGGACGCATGAACGGCGGCCATGAGCGCGGCGGCATGGGCCCGGGCATGTTCGGCGGCTCGCCTGAACGCATGGGCCGGATGGTCGACCGCATGCTCGACGGGCTGAACGCGACCGACGCGCAGCGCACGCAGATCAAGCAGATCGCGGCCAGCGCCGCGGCCGACGTGAAGGCGCAGCGACAGGCGGGCCGCGACGTTCGCAGCCGCGGCATGCAGGCGTTGCTCGCCCCCAGCGTCGACGCCGCCGGTGTCGAGGGGGCGCGACAGCAGATGCTGCAGCAGCACGAGCAGACGAGCCGACGCGTCAGCCGGGCACTCGTCGACATCGCCAAGCTCCTCACGCCCGAGCAGCGCGCCCGCGCCAGCGTCCGGCTGCAGGACCTGCAGGCGCGCCGGGACGAGCGCAGCCGGCGCATGGAGCAGCGCGCGCCGTCGCGCCGGCCGTGAGTTCGCGATAATCGCCTTGCAAGGTTCGCGTTGCACGGCCGCGTTGCACGGCTGGCACGGGGAGGCCCATGACCTCCTCCGCGTCGCAGGCGCGCGAGCCGGCACCCGCAAGATGACGCAGCGCCTCCTCCTCGTCGACGACGACGCCCGCCTCGCCGAGATGGTGGGCGACTACCTCGGCCGCTCCGGCTTCGAGGTCGAGACGGCGGGTTCGCTCGCCGCCGGCCGCGCCCGGCTCGCCGTCGGCGACTACGACGCGATGGTCCTCGACCTGATGCTGCCCGACGGTGACGGCCTGGACCTCTGCCGTGAGCTGCGCGGCCAGCCGAAGACGCGGCACCTGCCGCTGCTCATGCTCACCGCGCGCGGCGAGCCGATGGACCGCATCGTCGGCCTCGAGCTCGGCGCCGACGACTACCTCGGCAAGCCGTTCGAGCCGCGCGAGCTGCTGGCGCGTGTCAAGGCGCTGCTGCGCCGCGCGTCGCCGCCGCCGGCCGAGGACGACGTGCTGCGCTTCGGGCGGCTGGAGATCGACCTCGGTGCGCGCGTGGCGCGCCTCGACGGCAAGGCGTGCGACCTCACGGGCCACCAGTTCGACCTGCTTGTCGTGCTGGCGCAAAGTCCCGGCCGCGTGCTCTCGCGCGACCACATCATGGACGCGCTCAAGGGCCATCCGCTCGAAGCCTACGACCGTTCGATCGACGTCCACATCTCGCGCATCCGCGCCGTCATCGAGGACGACCCGAAAGCGCCGCGCCGCGTGCTGACCGTGCGCGGCGCCGGCTACGTGTTCGCGAAGAAGCAGGACGCGGACGAGGCCGCGTGACGGCGACCGGTTCGGTCGTCGTCAAACTCCCGGCTCGATGAAGAGCCTGTACATCCGCATCTACGCGACCATCGTCGCCGTGCTGCTGCTGTTCGCCGTGGGCTCGGGATGGATCGTGCAACGCCACCTCGACGACGAACGGGTGCGCGTCGAAGGCGTGATCAACGACCGGTTGAGCGCCTGGGCCGAGCTGATCGAGCGGTCGCTGCCGGGTGCCGATGCATCGTCCGACGTGCAGGCGTCGGCGCTGCGCGAATGGTCGATGCGGCTGCGCGTGCCGCTCGCGCTCGACGACGCGGCCGGCCGGCGCATCGGTGCATCCGATTCGTTCGAGCGGCGCACCGCCGAGGGCCTGCACGCGTTTTCCTTCAAGCTCGACGACGGGCGCACGCTGTGGACGATGCGACCCGGTCTGCGCCAGGCGCTCAACCGCGGCGGCGGCCGCGGCCGGCCGGGCGACAACGCGGACCGACCGCGAGGCGGCGGGCCGCGCATGTTCTGGCCGGCGCTTCCGCCGGGCGTGCCGCAAGGCGCCGGGCTGGCAATCGTCCTCGTCGTCCTGTTCGCGGCCGTGGCGGCCGGCGCCTACCCGGTCGTGCGCAGGCTGACGCGCAGGCTCGAATCGCTCAGGAGCGGCGTCGACGCGTTCGGCGCCGGCAACCTCGGCCATCGCGTGACCGTCTCTGGTGGCGACGAGGTTGCCGCGGTGGCGGCGAGCTTCAACACCGCCGCGGCCCGCATCGAGACGCTCGTCGCATCGCACCGCAGCCTGCTCGCCAACGCCAGCCACGAGCTGCGCTCGCCGCTCGCGCGCATGAAGATGGCGGTGGCGATGCTCGAGGAGTCGCCGCCGGCGCAGCGCGAGCGCCTGCGGGCGGAGATCGACCGCAACGTCGCCGAGCTCGACGCGCTGGTCGAGGAGGTGCTGCTGGCGAGCCGGCTCGACGCGACCGCCGACCCGGTCGTCCGCGAGCCGATCGACCTTCTCGATCTCGCCGGCTCCGAGGCGGCGCGCGTCGACGCGGTCGTCGAGCAGGCTGCGTCGGGGCGCATCGTCGTCCGGGGCGACGAGCGGCTGCTGCGCCGGGCGCTGCGCAACCTGCTCGAGAACGGCCGTCGCTACGGAGGTGGCGAGCTCACGGTGACGCTGTCCGGAGGCAGCGCAGTCGGGCCGGCAGCAGCGACGCGGATCTCGGTGTGCGACCGCGGTCCCGGTGTTCCGGAAGCGATGCGCGACCGCATCTTCGAGCCGTTCTTCCGCATGCCCGGCCACGCCGAACGCGAGGGCGGTGTCGGCCTCGGCCTCGCGCTGGTCCGGCAGATCGCCGAGCGGCACGGTGGCACCGCTCGCTGCGAGCCGCGCGACGGCGGCGGCAGCTGCTTCACGATCGAACTGCCAGCCGATCCGGCGGCCGCGGCGTCAGCTCGTTCCGGAGCACCGCCCTAGCCTGGCACGGGCGCGTGGTGTTCGTCGATCAACCGAGACAAGAAGGCGCGCGTGCGTTCTTCCTGCGGCCTGGCCAGCAGCTCGCCGGGCGTGCCGGACTCGACGATCACGCCGTCGTCCATGAACGCGACGCGGTCGCCAGCATCGCGCGCGAACGCCATCTCGTGGGTGACCACGATCATCGTCATGCCGTCGTCGGCCAGGCCGCGCATGACCCCCAGCACCTCGTCGACCAGTTCAGGGTCGAGGGCCGAGGTCGGCTCGTCGAACAGCATCAGCTTGGGCTGCATGGCCAGCGCCCGCGCGATCGCCACGCGCTGCTGCTGGCCGCCCGACAGGTGGGCCGGGTAGGCGCCGGCCTTGTCGGTGAGGGCGACGCGCTCGAGCAGCGCCATCGCACGCGCCCGCGCTGCGGCCTTCGGCTCGTGCCTGACATGCACCGGCGCCTCGATGATGTTGTCCAGCACCGTCTGGTGCGCGAACAGGTTGAAGCGCTGGAACACCATGCCGATGTGAGCGCGCTGGCGGCACACCTCGCGCTCGGGCAACTCGTAGAGCACGTCGCCGTCCTGTCGATAGCCGATCGGCTCGCCATCGACCTCGATTCGCCCGGCATGGATCTTCTCCAGGTGGTTGATGCAGCGCAGGAAGGTGCTCTTGCCGGAGCCGGAAGGGCCGATCAGGCAGAGGACCTCGCCGGCCGCCACCTGCAGGCTGATGCCCTTTAGCACCTCGTCGCGCCCGTAGCGCTTGTGCACGCCGTGCGCGTCGACCATGACCCGGCGCGCGTCGGCGCGCGACGCGTCGCCGCTACGCATGGGTGCGCGCCGCGGAGCGGCCGAGTCGGCGTTCGACATAGTGCTGGCCCAGGCTGCTGATCGAGGTGATCGCGAGGTACCAGAAGGTCGCCACCAGCATCAGCTCGATGGTATGCAGGTTGGCCGACGAGATGTTCTGCGCCGCGGTGAGCAGGTCACCGCCGGCAATCACCGAGACCAGCGACGTCGCCTTCAGCAGCGAGATGAACTGGTTGCCGGCCGGCGGGATGATGACCCGCATCGCCTGCGGGAGCACGATGCGGCGCAGCGCCAGTGCGCGCGACATGCCCAGCGCCAGCGACGCCTCCTGCTGCCCACGGTCCACGGCCAGGATGCCGGCGCGCACGATCTCGGCCATGTAGGCCGCCTCGTTCAGGCCCAGCGCGATCACCGACGCGACGAAGGGCGTCAGCAACGCGTTGGTGCTGAAGGGCCCGATCGTCGCGAACAGCAAGGCGAAGTTGCCCCAGACCAGGATCTGCACCAGCAGCGGCGTGCCGCGCAGGAGCCACACGTAGAGGCCGCTGCCCAGGCGCAGCACGCGGCTGTCCGACAGGCGCATCACCGCCAGCACGACGCCGAGCAGCAGGCCGATGACGGCGGCCAGCAGCGCGAGCACGACGGTGGTGCGCAATCCGCGCAGGATCGCCGGCGCGAACTGGAACTGCCAGACGACCGAATGCTGGATGTTGGGGTTGCGCCAGATCGCCACCGCCAGCCAGGCGAGCAGCGCGACGAACACCGCACTGCTCGACCAGAGCCACGGCCGCCGCAGCGGCACGATTCGCGTCATCGCCGCGCGCCGTGTCAGGCGTTCGGCGCGGCAGCCGGGCGCGGTCCGCGTCGTCGATCAGCCACCGTTGATCGCGGCGGTCTTCACGGCACCGCCCTCGACGCCGTGCTGGGTCAGGATCTTCAGATAGCTGCCGTCGGCGATCAGGGCGTTGAGCGACTTCTGGAGCGCATCGCGCAGCGCGGTGTTGTCCTTGGCCACGCCGATGCCCAGCGGCACCGGCTGGTACTCGCGGTTGGGCACCACGTCGAAGACGGTGCCGCCGCCGGCCGTCTTCGCGAGGTAGACCATCACCGGCGAATTGCCGAAGAACACGGCGCTTCGGCCGGTCTGCACCTGCAGCCGCGCATCGGCCGGCTGCGCGTACTTCAGGTTCTCTACGGCGGGCTTGCCGGCCTTCTTGCATGCGGTGTCGGCTTCGTCGACGAGCGCGATCTGGGTCGAGCCCTGCACCGTCGACACGGTCTTGCCGCACAGCGTGTCGAGGCCGTCGATGCGGTCCGGGTTGCCCTTCTTCACCAGCAGCTTGGTGCCGAGGTTGAAGAAATCGACGAAGTCGATCACCTTCTGCCGCTCGGGCGTGTCGTTCATCAGCGTGAACGTGATGTCGATGTTCTTCGCCTGCATCGCCGGCAGCAGCCCGTTGAAGGGGAGGGCCTTGAACTCGATGGTGCGGCCCATCTGCCGGCTCATGGCGGCGGCGAGGTCGACGATGGCGCCTTGCAGCGTCGAGCCGTCGGCGGCGTAGGAGATCATCGGCGGGCTGTTGGTGATGCTGCCCGCGGCGATGTTGTCCGCAGCCATGGCCGGAAGCAGCGCGAAGCCAGACAGCGCGCAGGTCGCGACGCCGAGGAGGCGCAGGTGGCGCGAGGTGGTGGACCGCTGGAACCTCGACGAATTCGTCATGTGGACGACTCCCTGGGTGATGGGGCGGGGCATTCTAGAGGCGCAGGAGTCGTCGATCGGCACTGGTGCGGGTGTCGATCGGTCAACGCTGCGGCATGTCCTTCGGGCCGTAGCCGAGGCTGACGGTCGCGTCGGCGGGAATCGGCGGCATCGTCGCGTTCCACGCCAGCCAGTCGGCGCGCATCGCCTCCAGGCGCGCGGGCTCGCGACCGGCGAGATTGGCGCGTTCGCGCTCGTCGTCGGCGAGGTCGAACAGGTACTCGTGCTCGTCGACCTTCAGGTACTTCCAGCGGTCGTCGCGCAGCGCGCGCTGTGCGCGGTGGTTCATGCGCCAGTGCAGCGGGCGGTCGAAGCGGTGCGCCGAATCGTCGAGCACCGGCAGCAGCGACACGCCGTCGAGCGGATGCGCCGCATCGGCGCCGACGCCGGTGGCTGCCAGCATCGTCGCCGTCCAGTCCATCGTCACGCACGGCTGCTCGCTGACCCCGCCGGCGGCGATGCGCGCCGGCCAGTGCGCGATCCAGGGCACGCGGATGCCGCCTTCGGTGAGGTCCATCTTGCCGCCGACCAGCGGCCAGTTGTCGCTGAAGCGCTCGCCGCCGTTGTCGCTCGTGAACACGACCAGCGTGTCGCGCACCGCGGCGTTCGCGGCCAGCGCCGCCATGATCCGGCCGATGCCCTCGTCCATCTGCATGATCATCCGGCGGTAGGTGTGGATGTTGCCGCCGTGCAGATGGAACAGGTTGTCCTTCACCTGAGCGGCCAGTGCGGCATCGTCGCGCGTTTCCCACGGCCAGTGCGGCGCCGTGTAGTGCACGCTCAGGAAGAACGGTGCGGCCTCGCCGGAGGCGCCACGCGCGATGAAATCGACGGCGCGCTGCGAGATCAGGTCGGTGAGGTAGCCCTCGGCGTGGCACTCGACATCGCCTTCGAACAGGTCGTGCGTGCCGCGCGAATCGCAGTGGCTGAAGTAGTCGACCCCGCCGGACATCGGGCCGAAGAACTCGTCGTAGCCCGATCGCAGCGGGCCGAACGCGGGCGGGTATCCCAGGTGCCACTTGCCGCACAAGGCCGTGCGATAGCCGGCCGCGGCGAGCAGCGACGGCAGCGTCGGGTGCTCGGGCGGCAGCCCGAGCGAGGTGCTGCCGCAAGCCGTCCGCGGCCAGGCCGTCGAGCACCGGCGAGACGGGAACGCGCCCACCGTAGCAGCCCAGGTCGGCGTAGCCGAGGTCGTCGGCGACGATGTAGACGATGTTCGGACGGGGCACGGGTGGCGATTCGAAGGGCGGCGGCTGGCCGATCGACGATATCGCACCGGCCTTCGCGGCGGCGCGGCGGGCCTCAGCGCCGCGGGCCGAGCCGCAGGATCGCCGGTCGGGCCGGCATGCGAGCCGCGAACGCGAGAAGGGCGACGAGTCCGACCGCCGTCAGCAGCAGACCGGCTGCGCCCATCGCCCAGAAGCCCTGCGCACCGTGCATCCACCCGGGCGTCGTGCCGCTGCGGTCGAACGCGGCGGCGTAGCCGCCACCGAGCCCGACGCCCCATACCGCGACGCCGTAGACGAGCAGCGGCAGGGTCGCGATGCGCCAGGCGCGCAGCACGAAGGCGGCGACCGTCTGCGCTGCGTCGACGACGTGGAACAGCGCCAGCCAGGCGACGATCGGCAGCGCCGCGGCGACGATCGACGCGTTGTCGGTGTAGGCGCCGACGAGCGCGTCGCGGCCCGCATAGACAGCCCCCGCGACGGCCACGCCGAGCCCGCAGCCGATCGCCATGCCGTGCCAGCCGAGCCGCCTCGCTGCCGCCGCGTCGGCGCCGCCGATCGCCTGCGCGACCAGGGTGCCGGTGGCGTTGGCGATGGCCAGCGGCATCATGAACATCAACGCGACCATGTTGACCGCGATCTGATGCCCGGCGACCGCCGTCGCGCCGAAGCGGGCGACGAACAGGGCCATGAAGGTGAACCCGGTCACCTCCACCAGGATCGACAAGCCCATCGGCACGCCGAGCTTCAGCATCGGGCCGAGGCTCGCCCATGCCGGCGGCGACAGTCGCCGCCCGAGGCTGAACGGCGCGTAGAACGGATCGCGGCGCAGCAGCAAGACTGCCGCGCCTGCCTGCAGCCACATCACGATCGCGGTCGCGATGCCGCAGCCCGCGGCGCCGAGCGCCGGCAGTCGCCAGGCGTCGAGCGGCGCGGGGAGTGCGAAGCCGAAGACGAGCACAGCGGTCAGCGGAACCTTCAGCGCCAGCCCGGAGATCTGCAGCGCCATCACCGCCTTCGGTCGCGACACCGCGACGTTGAAGCCGCGAAACACCGTGAAGACCAGCGCCGGCGGCAGCGCGAAGCCCAGACCGTGCAGGTAGGCCCGCACCTTTTCGCCGACCGCGCCGTCGACTCCCGCCAGCGCCAGGAACGGTTCGGGGAACGCGAGCGCGGCAGAGCCGGCTGCGGCGAGGGCGAGCGCCAGCCAGACCGCTTGCTCCGCTTCGTGGCCGGCGTCGCGGAGCCGCCCGGCGCCGTACAGCTGGCCAGCGATCGGCCCGATCGCCAGGACGGTGCCCATGAGACCGAGGAAGATCGAGACGTAGACCGCGGCGCCGATGGCGAGCGCCGCGAGGTCGATCGCCGAGACCCGCGCCGCCATCACCGTGTCGACGGTGCTGAACGCCAGCACGGCGATCTGGCCGACGAAGACCGGCCAGGCGAGTTGGGCGATCCGGCGGGCGTTTTCGGCGGCGCTCGCCGGCGTCATGCCGACGCGGCGCGGCGCGGCAAGTCGCGGGCGGCGGTGTCGCCGTCCGGACCGGCGCCAGGCACCGGCTCGCCGGCCCGCTCGGCGTAGCGGTTGAATCGCCAGGCGGTGCCCTCGCGGGTGATCCGGCGCCAGGTCGCCCGCTTCTCGCCCGCGGTCATCGACGTCCAGTGCTGCACCTCGTCGAAGGTGCGACCGCAGCCCTTGCACACCGCATCGCCCTGGCTCGTCGAGCAGATGGCGATGCACGGCGTGTCGGGTGTGGTCGCGTGCCAGGCGAGCCATGCGTCGCGCGCGGCCGGCGGCAGGGTGTTCTCGTCGACCTCGCGCTCGTGGTAGTAGACGAGCAGGCCGTAGACCTCGGCGAGCGCTCGAACCTCGGCGCAGGCGGTGATTCCGTCGGGCGACGGAAAGCGTTCACGCCACCAGTTGATGGCCGACTCGATGTCGGTGATGTGCAGTGCGGCCATGGCGTCCTCCCGCCGAGGCGGGCGCCGGGCAGGATAGCAGCGGTGAACGCCGCGCCGATGCCGCGATCGCGCGGCGGCGCGCCGCTGCGCGCGGTTCGGAGGGGGTCAGTTCGGCTTGGCGGCCGAAGCGCCGGGGGCCGGCACCAGGACCGGCTTGCCCGTGGTGATCGTGCGGGTCTCGCGCAGGATGCCACCGCCGGCGACGCTGCCGGTGGTCGTCACGGTCTGGTTCGGCTTGTTCGGCCCGTCGATTCGCGCCATGCAGTCGCTGCGCTCCTTTTCCGGCAGCCCCTTGCAGCGGTCGACGGCGGCCTGCCGGGCGGCCGGCGTCAGCCCGTCGCGAGCACGCTCCACCTTTGCCGCGCCGGCCTCGCGCATGCAGGTGGCGCGGTCCTCGGCCGTCCTGCCGGCGTCGCAATCGGCGCGCTCCTTCTGGTAGGTGGCACCCGGCTTGGGTGCCGGTTCGGCGGAAAGGGCGGGGGTCGCCACGGCGGCGATGAAGGCAAATGCGGCGACGAGGACGAAAGTTCGTGCGTTCATGCGCGACTCCATGCAGCGGATGCCCGCTACGTTACGGGGCCGCGCTGGCACGGTGCCGTAGGACAGGGCCGCAGCGTGCTGCTGGCGCTGGCCGGCATGGCGCCGACCGTCGCAGCCCGTCCCATCCGAAACCGACGGGCGGGTGGGTCGGCGCGAATCCTCCCGGGTATGCTGGCCGCCCCCCGAGCACCTGCCCCGAGCCGCGTCGCGTGACCGCATCCGCAACCGTTCCCGCATCCGCACCGAGCGAAAACGGCTTCACGCTGATCGAGCTCATGGTGGTGCTCGCCATCGTCGCCATCCTGGCGTTGATCGCCGTGCCCGGCGTCCCCGATCGCGTCATCCGCGATCAGGTCGTCGAAGGTGTCAAGGCGATCGATTTCGTGAAGGCGCCGATCGCAGCGTCGTGGTCGACGAGGTCGCGGCTGCCGGTCGACAACGCCGAGGCTGGCCTGCCGACCGCCGACCGCATCGTTAGCAGCTACGTGAGCAACGTCGCCGTCGAGTCGGGGGCGATCCAGATCACGTTCGGCAACCAGGCCAATGCCAACCTGCGCGGCAAGACGCTGACGATGCGCCCCGGCGTGGTCGAAGACGCGCCGATCGTTCCGGTCGCCTGGGTCTGCGGCTTCGCCGACCCGCCGAACCGGATGATCGCGCGCGGCCTCGACAAGACGAACGTGCCGGCGCGCTGGCTGCCGTTGAACTGTCGCGCGCCTTCGCGTCCGGCGTCGGTCGGCTGACCCTCGCCTAGCTCGTCGAGCCGCCTCGTCGAGCCGCCTCGCGCAGGCGTTCGGCGATGCGACATACCATTCTGGTCGACCATGTCGTCCGTCCTCGAGCGAGCCGCGCGCGGCCCAGACTTCACCACGCTGCGGCTTGCCGGCAAGGACGCGCTCTCGCTCGCGCTGATCGAGACGCGCAACCGCACGCTGCGCTGGATCTCCGCGCTCGAGGCGGCCACCGGACCCGACGCGGCTTCCTCGCTCCTGTGGACGCTCGGCCACCTCGCCTGGTTCCAGGAGCGCTGGACGGCGCGCAACGTGCAGCGCGGACGCGGCGACCGTGCCGACCCGGGCGCGCCGCGCCTGGCCTCGCTGCTCCCCGGCGTCGACGACGCATTCGATGCCGACGCGGTCGATCCGCGTCGGCGCGGCGCGCAAGCCGCGATCGTTTTCGCCGATCTCGCCGCAGCGCGCGACTACGCCGTCGAGACGCTCGAGCTCACCCTCGAGCTGCTCGACGCGACCACCGACACGGACGGCACCGGCGCAGTCGACGACGCGCTCTATTTCTTCCGCCTCGCCCTGTTCCAGGAGGCGATGCACGCGGAGCGCTTCGCCGAGCATGCGCAGTCGATCGGTGTCGACACCGGACTCGTCGCGCGGCCCGCGGCGTTGGCGCCAAGACCGCCGATCGCGCTGCCGGCCACGCGCTGGCTGTTCGGCGCCCAGCCGCCGGGCTTCGCATTCGAC
>JBBSUK010000100.1:0-13503 GCA_038234975.1 Burkholderiales bacterium | reverse complement strand
TCCGCTTGTCCCTTGCTCAGTTGCCAGGAGCCCCACAGCATCAGTGCGTTGGGATCCTCGGGCGCGAGCTCCCGGAGTCGCTGGACCATCTTCCCGAACTCGGCAGCCTCGTCCGAGTTCGGCCGGTCGCTCGAAAGGTAGCTCAGCGAAACTGCGTAGCCATTGAGCGCGATCAGCGATTCCGGGTCGGCGCGCAAGGCTGCGGCGAAGCGACGCCGCGCGCGCTGCAAGTCTTCGGCCGAGGTGCGTCGATCGAGGTCGGTCCAGCCGCGCAAGGTCAGCACGGCCGGATCGACGCTGGCGTCGTCGGCCTCGGAGCGAGCGACGTCGTGCTTGCCGACGCCGGCGCGCACTGCGTTCACGACCTGCCGGCCAATGAGCTCGATGGCGGCGTTTCCTTGTGGCGCGACTGACCTGTATTTCTGCGCCCAGACGATCTCCCCGCCGGGCACACGCTGCATCTGCAGATCGACGGTCGCCCCGTCGTCCGATGGCTCCCCCTGCTGGACGTGTCCAGTAACGGCGAACTGCGCCTTCACGGCCGCCGCGACCTGCTGAGGCGCCACGCCGCTGGCGGCATGAGCGGCGGTCGTCGCGCGCCCGATGCCGCGCATGCCGCGGCGATTCGAGAATTCACCGGCAATACCGTCGGCGATCGCGTCGCCGAGACGGCGCAGCACCGGATCGCTGGCAGCGGCGTCGAAAGGCATGATGGCGACCGTCGCGCGTGCGGCGATCACCTGGTCGATGTGGAAAGGCTCGTGCGGGGCTTGGGCGTGGCGCTGCAGCACGATGACGAGCCCGAGCGCCAGCAACGCCAACAGCGCGAGTACAGGCGCGAACAGACGCGTCGACTTTGGCGCCGCGCTCGCGGCCGGCGTGAGCGCGTGCGCCACCGGGGGCTCGACGGCAGGCGCTGCGCACGACGACTCGTCGGCGCGCGTGACCGGGCATTCCAGCCGATAGCCGCGTCGCAGGACCGTACGGATCAGGCGCTGTCCGGCATCGCCGAGCACCTGCCGCAACTCGCCGATGCACTGCACTAGCGAATCGTCGGTGACGACGGATTCGGGCCAGAGCGCATCCATCAATTCCTGCTTGGTCAGGAGCCGCCCCGGCTCGGCCAGGAAGCGGCGCAGCAGCAGCTCGGTCTTCGGCCGCAGCGGGAGTACGACGCCGTCGCTTTGGCGGCGCAACTCGGCGCGCCGCAGGTCGAACTCGAAACCGGCGAAACGCCAGGTCCCGGTCGCCTCTCGGCTTGGCGTCGGCAAAGTTTCGGCGCGGCTTCGGGTGTCCATCGTGACGCGGTCCCCTCGGGCGCCTATCTTAGCGACGCATCGCATGTCGACCAATCCGGACCCAGGAGAAAACGCAATGAAGCTCTCACGACACCTGCTCATGGCGGCCGTCGCTGCGGCGTTGGCGGCCGGCTTGCTCGGCGCGTGCGGCGGCAGCGACGATGCCCCGGCGGCCCCGGCTGCCCCCGTGACGATCGGCACCGGAACGCCGAACGCGATCTCGAGCTGGGACGAAACGGCGACGGCGACGATCAACCAGCCCAACGCGGCGAGCGGAACGCCCGAGGAGATGCAGTCGAACTACGCGTTCGACCTCGCGACCGTTCACGTCGCGATGTACGACGCGGTGATCGCGATCGCCGGTGGCTACTCGCCGTTCTACACAATGCCGGCGGCGCCGACCGCAGGCGCCTCTCAGGACGCCGCAGCCGCAGCCGCGGCGTACGGCGTGCTGAAAGGCCTGTTTCCGAGCCGCATCGCGACGTATCAGCCGCTGTACGACAGCTCGCTCGCGGCGATCAGCGACGCGAGCGCGAAGAGCAAAGGGGTGGCGCTCGGCGCCGAGGTCGCGGCGACGGTACTGGCCGCACGCGCCAACGACGGCCGTGGACTCCCCCTGCCCGCGTTCGTCGCCGGCACCGGACCCGGCGAGTTCCGCGGGCCGGCGGTCGTTGGCCGCGTCTACCCGTACGTACGGCCGTTCGCGCTCACCGCGGCGAACCAGTTCCACGCGTCAGGGCCTCCGGCGCTGACCAGCGCGGCGTACGCCGCCGACTTCAACGAGACCAAATCGCTCGGCGGCTCGGCCAGCACGGCTCGCACCGCCGCGCAGGCGACCAGCGCGCGCTTCCATTCCGAAGCCCCGCCGGCGTTCTGGCCGCGCAACCTGCGGCCGTTCACGATGACGAACCGCAGCCTCGCCGACCAGGCCCGGCTCGGCGCGTTGCTCTGGGTCGCGCACTCGGACGCGACGATCGCCTGCTTCGAGTCGAAGTATTCGATCCTGGCCTGGCGGCCGTTCAGCGCCATCAACCTCGCCGACACCGACGGCAACGCGGCGACTGCGGTGGACACGACGTGGACGCCGTTCTTGCCGACCCCGCCGCATCCGGAGTATCCTGCTGCGCATGCCTGCGTCGGCGGCGCGATGGCTCAGGTGGTGCGGGTCTTCTACGGCACGAGCGACGTTTCGTACGACTTCACCAGCACCGTCAGCGCGAGCACACAGCACTATGCGAGCGCCGACGCTCTGATCGACGACATCACCATCGCGCGCATCGCTGGCGGCATGCATTTCCGCAGCGCGATCGTCGATGGTGCGGCGCTCGGCAGCAGCGTCACCGACTACATCGTCAAGACGCGGTTCCGCGCTCGGTGAGGCCGGCCACGCGAGACGCTGCCGGCGAAGACGCGGTCAACGCCAACATTCGACAACAGGAGATGCGATGAGAGCAGCCTGCAGACCATCCGCATCAGGGCATGCCGCGAGCGTGTTTGCGCTTCTCGTCCTCCTTCTTGCCGGCGGCTCGACCCTCGCGCAAACGCCCTCGATTGCTCAGGAGGCGTTTGCACCCCCGACGGAGCGCGGCCCGGTTGTCATCGTGGTGTCGGGCAATTCCGGTACAGGTCTCTACCGCGAATTCAGCACTGACCTGGCGGCTGAGGGTTACTACGTCGTCCTGGTGGATGGCAAGGACATTTCGATACGGCAGAACGATCGAAGCCGGGTCGGACCTGCCAACATGCAAAGCGTCATTCGCGACGCGACAGCTTCGCCGCGCGCGACACCAGGGAAGGTCGCGCTGATAGGGCTATCGCTCGGCGGCATCGGCGTTCTCGCCAACGGGGCGCCGCTCAAGGAACAGGTCTCCGCACTGATCCTGTTCTATCCCGCGCTCACGCGTCTCGGTTCCGATCTGACGACACTGTCATCGGCCATGCAGGTTCCGGCTCTCGTCCTCGCGGGCGGTCGTGACAACTACAGAGGCTGCTGCACGATAGAAACGATGAAGGCGTTCGAAGCCGCGCCCAAGTCGGTCCCGTTCGAGCTCGTCGTGTATCCGGAGGCCAATCATGCGTTCAATCTGAAGAGGGTCCCGGCGCCGTTCGAGTACAGGCAAGCCGACGCCGACGACGCATGGAGACGGACCCTCGAGTTCCTGGCCAAGCATCAACCGGTGGCGCGGCGTTGACTGCGCCAGGCGCACTATTGCGGGTCGGATACGGAAAGCGCAAAACGAAACCGTCGGCTCATTGAACCGGGCCTCGTGGTCTCGGACCCGACGCTAGGAATAGTTGACGAGCTCGTAAACAAACCTGTGAGAGTGACGTACCGGCGACCGGACGTCTCTGAGTACAGAACAGTTCGCACCACGCCAGCAGCGACGCGGCGCGTTCAGTCGCCCCCGCAGCCGCCGTCGCCACCGCCATCCCCGCCGTCGCCCGAGCCACCGTCGCCGACGTCGACGCCGCCCATGCCTTCGGCGTCGCCCGAGAATCCGTCGCTGCCGAAATCGGCGCCGCAATGCACGACGCCGCCGGCGCGCTCCGCCGCACCGGCGATCAGGCCCGAGCAGTCGGTCGCGTAGACGAAGCCGCCGGCGATGCGCAGCTTGCCGTCGAGCGCGAACAGCAGCGGCAGGCGCGTCGGTGAGCGCGGCCGGATCGACTCCTCGCGGCAGCTCCAGAACCAGGCGCGACGCAGGCCGTCGTTGATCGGCACCTTCGGCCCGAGAACCTCGGCCGGCGTGTGGTGCAGGAAGCGGCCGAGCGTGAGGTCGCACCAGTCGCGATAGGCGCGGGTGTGCAGGATGAACTCGTGCCAGAACGCGTCGACCGCCTTCGACGGCATGGCCACGAACTTGCCGTCGCTGCGCAGACACGCGAGAAAGAACTGGCGAAAGCCCCGCTCAATCAGGTCGCAGTCGCGGCCGTCGAGGTCCGGGTTCCATTCGCGGAGCTTGCGCTTGAGGAACTGCGGCAGCGAGCCCTCCCGTATCGTCTGCTGGCGCTGCCAGCGCGCCCAGGCGGCCAGGAACACCGACGCCACGACGACCGCGAAGAGGCCGGCCATCCACCAGGGTTTCGGCCGCAGGCCCGTGGCGATGCCGACGGCGATTGCCGAGAGCCAGCCGCCGACGGCGAGCCAGACGATGCTGCGGACGTGCCGCAGCAGGAAGCGGCGCAGGCGCGTCACATCACCACCGGCTCGTGCTCCAGGCGGATGCCGAAGCGGCCGTAGACGCTCTCCTGGATCGCCAGGGCCAGCGTCATCACCTCCGAGCCGATCGCGTCGCCGCGGTTGACGAGCACCAGCGCCTGCTTCTCGTAGACGCCCGCCTGGCCGACGGTCTTGCCCCTCCAGCCGCAGGCGTCGATCAGCCAGGCGGCGGCGAGCTTCATGCTGCCATCGGGCATCGGGTAGTGCACGACCTCGGGGTCGCGGCCGATGATGTCGCGGCACTGTTCCGGCGTGACGACCGGGTTCTTGAAGAAGCTGCCGGCGTTGCCGATCTTCGCCGGGTCGGGCAGCTTGGCGCGGCGGATGGCGCAGACCCAGTCGAAGACGTCACGCGGCGTCGGCTCACCGATACCGGTCTCGGCGATCTTCTTCTGCAGCTCGAGGTAGCCGAGCACCGGCTGCCAGGGTTTCGGCAGCCGGAACCGCACCCGCGTGATGACGCTCTTGCCGGCGAGCGAGTGCTTGAAGACGCTGTCGCGGTAGGCGAAGGCGCACATCTCGGCACCGATGACGACGCTGCGGCCGGTGACGAGGTCGACCGCGTCGAGGCTCTCGAAGCGGTCCTTCAGCTCGACGCCGTAGGCGCCGATGTTCTGCACGGGCGCGGCGCCGACCGTGCCGGGGATCAGCGCCATGTTCTCGAGCCCCGGAAGGTCGTGGTCCAGCGTCCACGCGACGAGGTCGTGCCAGCCTTCCCCGGCACCGGCCTCGACGATCCACGCCTCGGCGCGGGTCTCGACGAGCCGGATGCCACGCACCTCGACCTTGACGACGACCTGCGGCATGTCCTTGGTCAGCACGATGTTGCTGCCGCCGCCGAGGATGAACTTCGGCGCCAGGCCGAGTTCGGCGTCGTCGACGACGCGACGCACGTCGGCGTCGCTCGTCACGCGAACGAGTGTGCCCGCCACGGCCGGGAGGCCGAAGGTGTTGTAGGCCCGAAGGCTCACACCGCGCTCGATTTGCATGGGAGAATTTTAGGAGCCGGACTTCCCGATGCGAGGCGTGCTCCGATGCCCACTTTCGACGCTGTTCTCGAACCCAACCTCGTCGAGGTGCGCAACGCCGTCGACCAGGCGTCCAAGGAGATCGCCACGCGGTTCGATTTCAAGGGCTCATCGGCCCGGGTCGACCTCAAGGAACACGAGGTCACCCTCTTCGGCGACAGCGACTTCCAGATCCAGCAGGTCGCCGACATCCTCCTGGCCAAGCTCGCCAAGCGCGGCGTCGACGCGCGTTTCCTCGACCGCAGCGCGAAGGTCGAGAAGATCGGCGGCGACAAGGTCAAGCAGCTCGTGGTGGTCAAGAGCGGCATCGACTCCGAGACGGCCAAGAAGATCCAGACGCTCGTCAAGCAGAGCAAGATGAAGGTACAGGCCTCGATCCAGGGCGACGCGGTGCGCGTGTCGGGCGGCAAGCGCGACGACCTGCAGGGTGCCATCGCGATGCTGAAGAAGGAAGTTGCCGACCTGCCGCTGTCGTTCAACAACTTTCGCGACTGAGGTGGTCGCAGGCGCGTCGGTCCTCGCCTCGGCCTTCGCCACCGCTGCGGCGCTGTCGCTCGGGGCGCCCGCGGCGGCGCAGACCGTCTCGCTGGGCGGCAGCCTGGGCAGCCGGGCGCTGCTGGTCATCGACGGCAAGGCCCGCAACGTCGCGGTCGGCGCGACGGTCGACGGGGTCCGGCTCGTCTCCGTGACCGGCAACGACGCCGTCGTCGAAGTCAAGGGCAAGCGGGTGACGCTGCCACTCGGCGGCGCGCAGGTCAACCTCGGTGGCACGGCGAGCGAGGGGATCGGCGACAGCATCGTCATCAGCGCCGACATCGGCGGCCATTTCTTCACCTCGGGCAGCATCAACGGGACCTCGGTGCGCTTCGTCGTCGACACCGGCGCGACCAACGTCTCGATGAGCCAGGCCGACGCGCAGCGGATCGGCATCGACTTCCGCAAGGGCGAACGCGGCTACACGAGCACCGCCAACGGCGTCGTGCCGGTGTACCGGGTGTCGCTCGCGTCGGTTCGGGTCGGCGACGTGCAGGTCTACAACGTCGCCGGCACCGTGGTCCCGGGCGAGATGAGCCACGTGTTGCTCGGCAACAGCTTTCTCACGCGCTTCCAGATGCGGCGCGACAGCGACCGGCTGACGCTCGACAAGCGCTATTAGCGAGTCAACCGGGCGATGCCGCGCCACCCTGCGCCCCGTCGGGCACGACAGCGAAGTTGAATGCCTGGAACGGATATTCCATGCTCTGCCTGAATGCGCCGGCATCGAGCGCGGGGCCGCCGACGAGCCACTCCTTCAAGAGGTGAATGCGGTATCCGGCCCGCTTCGTGAGAAGAGTGAACACCTGATCAGAATCGACGCCGTAGTCGGCGAGCCCTTCGCGCGTGCACTCGACGAGCAGGAACGGCCGTTCGCGCCGAAGGAACTCGATGGCTCCGCGCAACACCATCGATTCGGCCCCGTTCACGTCGATCTTGACGAAGCCGGTCCTCGTGTGGCCCTGCATCACTTCATCCAGCGTCCGGCACGGCACCTGGACAGAACCAGGAACGCCCGAAACGCGTCGCGCCACGAGGCCGCTGAACGCCGTCTGGCGGGTGTTCACGTAGAAATCGGCCGTCGCCTCGTGATCGCTCAGCGCAACTGCATGGACCTCGACCGTCGGGAACCTGCGCTGCAGCCATTGCGCCTTGGTCGTAACGGGCTCGAACGCGAGGTGGTGGCCGTTCGGCGCCAACGTCACGAACTTGTGCAGAAACGAGCCGATATGGCAGCCGACGTCGATGCAGTTCGTTTGCGCCGTGACGACGCGGCGCACATAGGCATCGGCCCGACCGCCTTCCATGAAGATTTCGGCCAGCTCCGGATGCTCGCGGAGTTGCCACCGGCGCTTGATCTCGCGCAGCCACTCCGCGGGGCGTTGCAGGGGCGTGCCGATCAGCCTCGCCGCGAGCTGTTCATACGGTGACATGTCGTGCTCCACCTTGAGCGCCCTGCCCGAAGCGCTGCAAGGCATCGAGGATGCGCTCCGAAGCCTTGCCGTCTCCGTAGGCGTCGGAGGGCCGGGCCATTTCGCGGTAACGCTCGGCGTTGCCCAGCAGCCCGCTTGCCGCATGGAGGATCTGGCCGGCGTCGGTGCCGACGATCTGGGCCACTCCTGCCTCGACCGCCTCGGTGCGTTCGGTGTGCTCGCGCAGCACCAGGACGGGCTTTCCGAGGGCCGCGCATTCCTCCTGCACGCCGCCGGAGTCCGTGAGGACGAACACCGATCCATGCATCGCCGCGACGAACTGCTTGTAGCCGAGCGGAGCGGTCAGCCAGACGCGGGGGTGCTCGCCCAGCCGCTCGGTCAGGAGGCCCCGGACGACCGGGCTCGGATGCATGGGGAGCCAGGCGAAGAGGTCGGGGTGGCGCTCCAGCAGGGCCGTCAATCCATCGCAGATTCGGGCCAGCGCGGGCCCGTGGTTTTCTCGTCGATGCGCGGTGACGAGGATGTCGGGTCGGGCCGACGGGCCCGGCGACACGGGCCGCGGCGACTCGAGCGCTCGCCAGAGCGCGTCGACGACCGTGTTGCCGGTCACCACGATGGACGCGTCGTCGCAACCTTCGCGGCACAGGTTGCGACGGGCCAGCTCGGTCGGTGCGAAGTGGAGGTCGGCGAGCTGCGCCGTGAGCGTGCGGTTGACCTCTTCGGGAAACGGGTTGTACCGGTCGCCGGTTCGCAGCCCCGCCTCGACGTGGCCGACCTTGACTCGGTTGTAGAAGGCGGCGAGCGCGCCCGCGAGGGTGGTCGTGGTATCGCCCTGCACCAGCACCCAGTCAGGACGCGCCTGCTCGAAGTGCGCCGACAGTCCAGAGACACCTCTGGACATGACGTGCGCCAGGTTCTGATTCGGCTGCATGATCTTCAGATCTACATCGACATGAAGATCGAACTCGCTCATGAGCTGGTCGACCATCTCGCCGTGCTGCCCCGTGCGGACGACACTCAACTGAAATTGGCCTGGCCGCTCACTCGCCGCCAGGATCACCGGGGCCAGCTTGATCGCCTCGGGTCGAGTGCCGATGACGACTGTCAAGCGCAACGGTGGCATGTTCGACCCGGCCCGGATCATCGGTGCAGCCTCCCCCAGGCCGCGGCCACGATCAGCAGACAGAACCGGGTGTTCGTGACAAGGTACCGCGGCAACAGGCGCTTCGGTTCCTGGCACATGCGAAATACCCACTCCAGGCCCGCTCGTCGAGCCCAGAGAGGCGCCCGCATGACCACGCCGCCGACGACGTCGAAGCTGCCTCCCACCGGCACCGCGACGGCGACGCCAAGCTCCCTCCAGTGCGTGGCGATGAACGACTCCTGACGCGGCGTGCCCATGCCGACGAAGAGCAGGCTGGCGCCGCTGGAGCGGATCATCTCGGCGCGACGCTCGCCTTGCGCATCGGAAAAGTACCCATCCGAGCCGTCGATCATCAGGCCGGGATGACGCGCCCGCATGGCGTGCAGCGCCATTTCCAGCACCCTCGCGGTTGCGCCGAGCAGGTAGACCGAACGTCCTGCCGCCGCGGCGCGGGCGCACAGCGCATCCATGAGATCGATCCCCGCGACCCGTTCCGGCACCTTGCCGCCGAAGATCGGCGCGCACCACACCAGCGGCTGGCCGTCCGCGACGCTCAGCATCGCGTCGTCGACGAAGCGCTGCAGTCGCGGGCTCTTGCGCATCGCCATGAGGGTGGAGACATTGACCGTGCAGATCCAGCCGCGACGACCGCCTTCGATGGCCCGGAAGGCCTCGGTGACGGCGTCGTCCTGCGTGAGCGGATCCAGCGCGCCGTTCAGTACCCGCACGCGCGACCTCATTCTGGCTCGAGGCGCTTGCGCAACCACATCGCGTCGATGAAGAACTTGGCGGCCCAGTTCGGATACGTCATGCTGGCGTACGCGCCCCACACCGGGTGCGACCCCTTGATGCCGCCGCGCACGTTCGCGTCGGCTGTGACGACATCCTGGTGGTTCATGACGCAGTCGAGTGCTCGATTCGACGCTTGCCGCCACTGCGCGTCGCCGTCGAGCGCATGCAGGCGGGCCCAGATGATCGCGAACTGGCAGTTTCCCGTGAGGCAGCATGACCCCGCCCGCGAGACCCCCCCTGGGGAGATCGTCGAGGGGAGATGGCCCTCGCCGTCCAGGTGAGCGACGGTGGCTTCGGCGCACGACCTCGCCGCGGCAAGGTATCGGGGCTCGTCAAGCAGCACCGCTGATTCGAGCAGGCCCCGAGTCGCGTACGCGATCGTGTGCGTGAAGGGCGCAACCCCGGCGCGAAACGCGCACTGATCGAAGAATCCCGACGAGCGCTGTTGCGAAACCGCCCATTCAAGATTGCGCCGGGCGACGGCTTCGCGACCCGAATCGAATTCCACTTGGTTGAGCCGCAGCAGTGCCCAGGCCGTCCGCGTGTTGTAGACGTGCGGCGTGTCGAGATGCTCGTTCCTGGTCCAGCGCAGCTCGGCGTCGGCGACCCGAACCAGCCAGTCGCCAGCCCGACGGGCGGCGTCGAGCAGGTGCGGGTCGCGGGTCGCCTCGTAACCGCGTACGAGGCCGAACAGGATCTGTCCGGTGTCGAACACGATGCCCGCACTGCCGTAGCGAGGATTCGGGTAGGAGCCGTCGGCGTTCTGGATGGCGAGCAGCCAGTCGAGAATGCGCCGCGCCCGTTGCGCGAAGGCGGGGTCTCGATCCACGGCCAGCCGCAGGAAGGTTGTCGCGATGTACCCCGACGTTTCAGGATAGGAGGGGCGCCATCCACCGCGCAGCGAGAAGCCGTAGCTGACACCGCCGTCCGGCGAGGCGTCGTGCGCCCGGCACAACCAGGCCTCCGCCGCGAGCAGATGCGATTCCGCATCCGTGGCCACTGCGTCACGACCGCTCAGGTCGCACAGCGCAACGCGCACGAACGATTCGAGCGTGCCCCCCAAAAAATGCCTCCCTCACTCCGTTGGGCGCTCATCCAGTCGCGCCGCTCCGAACGCCAACGCCCGACAGGACCGATCCCGAGACGAAGGAAGTCGACGTCGCCGCACACTATGCAGCATCGGCAGCAGCGCAACTGCGCCAGGCGCGCTTTGCCGCGGGCATTACGGCGCAATCCTACCGATCGCTGCGAAAGCCTCCACGTCCGTGGCCTCCTCGAGAACGGTCGCCCTGATGAACGGGGACGATGTTGTCGTGCTACAACCGCCCGTCATCCCTCGACCGGACACGCCATGAAGCTCGATTTCACGCCGGAAGAACAGGCGTTTCGCGACAAGATTCGCAAGTGGGTGGCCGCGAGCCTGCCGAAGGAGATCAGTGACAAGGTGCACCAATCCGTGCACCTGTCGCGGGACGAGATGCAGCGCTGGGCCAGGATCCTGGGCAAGCAGGGCTGGCTCGGCTCGGGCTGGTCGAAGGAATTCGGCGGGCCCGGCTGGAGCGCGATCCAGAAGCACCTGTTCGAAGAGGAGACCGCCCTGGCCGGCGCGCCGCGCGTGATCCCGTTCGGCCCGGTCATGGTGGCGCCGGTGATCATGGCATTCGGCTCTCCCGAGCAGCAGCAGCGCTTCCTGCCGGGCATCGCCTCGGGCGAGGTGTGGTGGAGCCAGGGCTACAGCGAACCCGGGGCGGGGTCGGACCTCGCCTCGCTGAAGACGAAGGCCGAGCGCAAGGGCGACCACTACGTCGTCAACGGCCAGAAGACCTGGACCACGCTCGGCCAGTACGGCGACTGGATCTTCTGCCTCGTTCGCACGTCGAGCGACGGCAAGCCGCAGACCGGCATCTCGTTCCTGCTGATCGACATGAAGAGCAAGGGCGTGACGGTGCGGCCGATCATCACGATGGACGGCCAGCGAGAGGTCAACGAGGTCTGGTTCGACAACGTCGAGGTTCCCGCCGACCAGCTCATCGGCGAGGAGAACAAGGGCTGGACGTATGCCAAGCACCTGCTCGCCCACGAGCGCACCAACATCGCCGATGTGAACCGTTCGAAGCGCGAGCTCGAGCGGCTGAAGAAGCTCGCCAAGGCCGAGGGCATCTACGACGACGGGCGCTTTCGCGACGAGATCGCGCTGCTCGAGGTCGACATCGTGGCACTCGAGATGATGGTGCTGCGCGTGCTGTCGGCGGAGCGGTCGGAGAAGAGCGGCGGCAAGCAGAGCCTCGACGTCGCCGGCCTGCTCAAGATCCGCGGCAGCGAGATCCAGCAGCGATACAGCGAGCTGATGATGCTCGCCGCGGGCCCGGCGGCAGTGCCGCTCGACCGCGAGGCGATGGCAGCCGGCTGGCAACCCGACGCGAACGGCGCCGCCTTCGTCGCGCCCCTGACGGGCACCTACCTCAACATGCGCAAGACGACGATCTACGGCGGATCGAACGAAGTCCAGCGCAACATCGTCGCCCAGACGGTGCTCGGCTGATCAGGAGACGACATGGACTTCGATTTCAGCGACGACCAGGAGATGCTGCGCGACTCGATTCGCCGGTGGGTCGAGAAGGACTACGGGCTCGAGAAGCGGCATGCCATCGTCGAGGCCGGCGGGTTCTCGCGCGACGCGTGGAACGGGCTGGCCGGGCTCGGCCTGATGGGGTTGACCGTCGGCGAAGGCGACGGCGGGCTGGGCTTCGGACCGGTCGAGGCGATGGTCGTCATGGAGGCGCTCGGGCGCGGCCTCGTCGTCGAGCCCTATGCGGCGACGGCGCTGGTGGCGCCGGTGCTGCTCGCCGGCACCGACGCCGGCGCACCCTGGCTCGGCAAGATCGCCGCGGGTGACGCGATCGTCGTGCTCGCGCAGGAAGAGCGTCACACGCGCTACCGGCTCGACGCGGTGCGGACGCGCGCCGAGGGCAGCGGCGAAGCGTGCAAGCTCACCGGCACCAAGATCGTCGTGCCGGCAGGCGCCGATGCCGATGCATTCGTCGTCAGCGCAAGGAGCGGCGACGGCATCGCGCTCTTCCTGGTCGAGAAAGGCGCTGCCGGGGCGACCGTGCGCGCCTACTCGGCGCAGGACGGCAGCGCCGCCGCCGACCTCGTGCTCGACGGTGTCGTCGCCACGCGCCTGCACCCAACCGGTGCGGCGATGGCCGTCCTCGAGCGCGCCGTCGACACCGGCATCGCCGCGCTGTGCGCGGAGGCCGTCGGCGCGATGGATGCGCTCGTCGCGCTGACGGTCGAATACATGAACACGCGCAAGCAGTTCGGCGTGCCGATCGCCACGTTCCAGGCGCTGCGCCACCGCATGGCCGACGTGAAGATGCAGCTCGAGCTGGCCCGTTCGATGAGCTATTTCGCGAGTCTCAAGCTCGGCGAGCCCGATGACGCGAGGCGCCGCGCGCTCTCGCAGGCCAAGGTCCAGCTCGGCCGGTCGATGCGCTTCGTCGGCCAGCAGTGCATCCAGCTTCACGGTGGCATCGGCGTGACCGACGAGTACGCCGCGGGCCACTACTTCAAGCGCCTGACCGTCATCGAGATGACCTTCGGCGACACGCTGCATCACCTCGGCGAGGTCGCCGACCGGATGCAGGACACGGCTGGAGTCTTCGCCTGAGCTCTCCGCTCCGATGAAGGGCCTGACCGACGTCGCGGGGCTCTCGGTCGGCCACCACACCGACGCGCGTCGGCCGACCGGCTGCACCGTCGTGCTGTGCGGTGAAGGCGCGGTCTGCGGCGTCGACGTTCGCGGTGGCGCGCCCGGCACGCGAGAAACCGACCTGCTCGACCCGACGGCCTCGGCACCGTTCGTGCACGCGGTCGTGCTCGCCGGCGGCAGCGCGTTCGGACTCGACGCAGCGTCCGGCGTCGTTCGCTGGCTCGACGAGCACGGCGTCGGCCTCCCGGTCGGACCGCGCAAGCCCGAAGGCCGGCAGGCCACCGTGCCCATCGTCCCCGCGGCGATCCTCTTCGACCTCTGGGTCGGCGACGCGCACATCAG
>JBBSUK010000099.1:0-14328 GCA_038234975.1 Burkholderiales bacterium | reverse complement strand
GCCCAGGGGGCTGCCGTCGGGCGCCCGGACCGGGGCGCTCGACAGCCTACGCCGGGCCCAGGCGCAACCGAAAACGCTCGGGGCACCCACCGGCGAGCGGGAGAACGAGGACGTGTACGACACCGTGGTCGACGATGCACCCGGCCCGCTCGATCTGCTCGACCGGGCGTCCGAGGCGCGATCGCTTGCGACGTGCCTGGAAGCCCTCTCGTCGATGCAGCGCCAGAGTGTCGCCCTCGCGTTCTTCCAGGGCCTGTCGCACGCCGAGGTCGCGGCGCAGCTCCGCCAGCCGCTCGGCACGGTCAAGTCCTGGGTACGGCGAGCGCTCATGTCGCTCAAGAGCTGCCTCGAGACCGCTGCCGAGCGCGACGCGCGCGGCGACGTCGCGCGCTGATCGACCGAACCGACTGCCGTGGACTACAGCCAGCCTCCACTCGTCGACCGGCTCGCCGCCGAGTACGCGCTCGGCACGCTGCGAGGCGGCGCCCGGCGGCGCTTCGAGTCGCTGCTGACGGCGCATCCGGGCTTGCGGGCAGCAGCGCGCGCCTGGTCCGATCGGTTGATGCCGATGTCGATCGCGCTCGAGCCGGTGCAGCCGTCGGGCGAGGTCTGGCGACGCGTCTCGGAGCGGATCGGCGCTGACGGCGCCTCGGTGAACGCCGAGTCGAAACCGGCGCGAGGCGCGTGGGCGAGCCTCGGCTTCTGGCGCGCGTTCAGCGCGGTGGCGAGCATGGCCGCAGTCGGCCTCGCGGTGCTGCTCGCGAACCCGGCGGCGGCGCCGCCACCGATCGTCGTCGTGCTCGCGCCGACCGATGCCGCAGCCAGCGTGTCGGCTGCCATCGTCGCGAGCATCAGCGGCGACCGCGCCACGCTCGTCACCAAGGCCATCGTTCCGGTCGCCGCACGCGCCGACCGCTCGCTCGAGCTGTGGGCCGTGCCGACGAGCGGAACGCCGCGCTCGCTCGGCGTCCTGCCGGCCGGCGACGGCACCGTGGCGCTGCGCCGCGACGTGCTGGCCGGGTCGGACACGTTGGCGGTCACGGTCGAGCCGCCGGGTGGCTCGCCGACCGGAAAGCCGACCGGCCCCATCGTCTACGCCGGGAAGTTCACGCTCTAGTCCGGCTCTGCCATCGCCTCCTGAAGCGCGGCGCCGACGCGTCCGGAGTCGACGCTGGTCAGGCAACGGTAGTGACCGTACCGACACGTGCGCGCGAAGCACGGCATGCAGTCGAGGTTCAGTTCGCCCTTCAGCCAGACGACGTGGGCTCGGGCGCTGAGCGGAGGCGTGTGCAGCGGGCTCGTCGAGCCGAAGACCGCCACCTGCGGCACGTCGAGCGCGGCGGCGACGTGCATCAGGCCCGAGTCGTTGCCGACGTAGCCGCGCGCCGACGCGACGATCGCCATCGACTCGGCCAGCGACAGCGTTCCCGCGAGGACGATGCAGGCGCCGCCGGGTGACACGGCAGCGGCGACGGCGTCGCACAGCGCTCGTTCCGCGGGCGATCCGAGCAGCGCGATCGGCGTGCGGTCACGCTGGTGCAGCGACGACGCGAGCGCGGCGTATCGCTCGGCAGGCCAGCGCTTGGCCGGCCCGTACTCGGCGCCCGGCGCGAAGGCGAAGTAGCCGCCGTTGCGCAGTCCCGCGCGGGCGAGCGCCATGTCGCGCGCGCCCGTCGCGATGCGCAACCGCGGCGTCGCGGTCGGGTCGAACGACGATCCCGCCAGCGCGCCGTAGAACGCGACCATCGGCGGCCGGCCCGGCGGATTGCGAAGCCGCTCGTTGAGCAGCACGAGCCGATGCTCGCCGTCGTAGCCCACACGCCGCGGCACGCCTGCCAGCCACGGCACGAGCGCGGCCTTGATCGAGTTGGGCAGCACATAGGCGACGTCGAAGCGCCCTCGCATGCCGGCGGCGACCCGCCGCCGCTCGGCCCAGTCGAGCCGCCCGTGCGCGAACGGCAGCTCGACGATCTCGGCCACCTCGGGCATCGCCCCGAACACCGGTGCGACCGCCGGCAGCGCCGCGACGGTGATGCGCTCGCCGCGCGACGCCAGCGCCGCCAGCAGCGGCTCGCACATCACCGCGTCGCCGATCCACTGCGGCGCGACGACGAGCGAGCGCATGGGCCCGCTCAAGCGCTCGGTGTCTCGCTCAGTGCCCGGCGCGAACGCGCTCGCCGGCCTTCAGCGCGTACTCGGTGCCGCAGTACGGGCACTTGCCGATGCCGGTGGTCGCCACGTCGATGAACACGCGCGGGTGGTTGCTCCACAGCGGCATCTTCGGATTCGGGCAGAACACGACGCCCGGGCCCTCGAGCTCCGACGCGAGGAGCTCGATGCGCGAGGCGGTATTCGGATCGCCGGTGGCCATGCGGGCGTCTGCCTTCAGACCTTCGTCAGCCATTCGGCGTACTTCGGGTTGCGGCCGTTGACGATGTCGAAGAACGCGGCCTGGATCTTCTCCGTGATCGGGCCGCGGCTGCCGGCGCCGAGCGTCACCCGGTCGAGCTCGCGGATCGGCGTCACCTCGGCGGCGGTGCCGGTGAAGAAAGCCTCGTCGCAGATGTAGACCTCGTCGCGGGTGATGCGCTTCTCGACGACCTTCACGCCGAGGTCGTCGCAGATCGCCTGGACCGTGTTGCGGGTGATGCCGTCGAGCGCGCCGGCCGACAGGTCGGGTGTGTAGACGACGCCCTTGCGGATGATGAAGAGGTTCTCGCCCGCACCCTCGCTGACGAAGCCGCTGGCGTCGAGGAGCAGCGCCTCGTCGTAACCGTCTTCGGTCGCCTCGAGGTTGGCGAGGATCGAGTTGGTGTAGTTCGACACCGTCTTGGCCTGCGTCATCGTGATGTTGACGTGGTGCCGCGTGTAGCTCGACGTCTTGACGCGGATGCCGCGCTTGAGGCCCTCCTCTCCGAGGTAGGCACCCCATGGCCATGCCGCCACCATCACGTGCACCGTGTTGCCCTTCGGCGAGACGCCCATCTTCTCCGAGCCGAGCCAGGTGAGCGGGCGCAGGTAGCACGACTTCAGCGCGTTCTCGCGCACCACCGTGCGCTGCGCCTCGAAGAGCTCGCCGAACGAGAACGGAATCTTCATGCGCAGGATCTTGGCGCTGTTGAAGAGCCGCTGCGTGTGCTCCTGGAGGCGGAATATCGCCGTGCCGTTCGGCGTGTCGTAGGCACGCACGCCCTCGAACGCGCCGCAGCCGTAGTGCAGGGTGTGCGTGAGGACGTGGATCTTCGCGTCGCGCCAGTCGACGAGCTGGCCGTCCATCCAGATCTTTCCATCGCGGTCTGCCATCGAGGGCGTCGCCATGCGTGCTCCTGCTCTTCGGGCCGACGATTCTAGGGAACGGAGGGCTCGCCCGATCGGTCGAGCGTCCAGCGGTCGAGGCGCGCGTTGGCGAAATGCAGGTGCACGGCGACGCCGCCCGTGTCGCGCCAGGTCCAGTCGTCCTCGCCCGACGGGTCGTCGCTGCGGCCGAGGCTGCGCGTCATCGCCACGACCTCGAGCATCGTCATGCCCTGCTTCAGCCCGGCATTCATCATCACCGCGCTGTCGACGTGGCCGACCGGGCGTTCTGCGGCGTTCTTCATCGCCCGCACCGCGCGGTTGAACTGCAGCAGCAGCCCCGTCACGACGACGGTGACGGCGAGCAGCGCGCCCTGCCAACCGAAGAAGCGCCAGCCCGCTGCGACGAGCAGCGCGGCGAGCGCCCAGGCGACGATCGGCTTCACAGCGTGCGGACGAGGTCGATCGCCTGCTCGATGCGCTCGACCGCGTGTACGGTCAGTCCTTCGAACGCGCGTGAAGCGCCGCGCGGCGCGTTCGCCTTGGGCACCACCGCCACCGAGAAGCCGAGCTTGGCAGCCTCGCGCAGCCGCTCCTGGCCGCGCGGCGCCGGCCGCACCTCGCCGGCAAGGCCGACCTCGCCGAAGGCGACGAAGCCGCGTGGCAAGGGCTTGCCGCGCAGGCTCGACTGGATGGCGAGCATCACCGCCAGGTCGGCCGCCGGCTCGCTGATGCGAACGCCACCGACGGCGTTGACGAAGACGTCCTGGTCGGCCGCCGAGATGCCGGCATGGCGGTGCAGCACCGCCAGCATCATCGCCAGCCGGTCTCGCTCCAGGCCCACCGAAAGCCGCCTCGGGCTGGGCCCCCCGGCGTCGACGAGCGCCTGCACCTCGACCAGCAGCGGCCGCGTGCCTTCGAGCGTGACCAGCACGCACGAGCCGGCCACCGGCGCCTGCCCGCCCGTCGAGAGAAAGATTGCGCTCGGATTGGCGACGCCCTTGAGCCCCTTCTCCGTCATCGCGAAGACGCCGATCTCGTTGACCGCGCCGAAGCGGTTCTTGATCGCACGCACCAGGCGAAAGCTCGAGTGCGTGTCGCCCTCGAAGTACAGCACGGTGTCGACGATGTGCTCCATCACGCGAGGTCCGGCGAGCGCGCCGTCCTTCGTGACGTGGCCGACCAGCACCATCGTCACGCCGCTCGCCTTGGCGGCGCGCGTGAGCTGGGCCGCGCACTCGCGCACCTGCGCCACCGAGCCGGGAGCGGAGGTGAGCGCATCGCTGTAGACGGTCTGGATCGAATCGACGACGCAGACCGCGGGTTTCTCGCTCGCCAGGGCGCCGAGGATCTTCTCGAGCCCGATCTCGGCCATGACGCGAACGCCGCTGCCGGCCAGGCCGAGCCGGCGCGACCGCATCGCCACCTGCGCGCCGCTCTCCTCGCCGGTGACGTAGAGCACCGGCACGTTGCGCGACAGCGCGTCGAGCGCCTGCAGCAGCAGCGTCGACTTGCCGATGCCCGGGTCGCCGCCGATCAGGATCACGCCGCCCTCGACGATGCCGCCGCCGAGCGCGCGGTCGAGCTCGTCGATGCCGGTCGGCGTGCGCTCGGTGTCGCGGGCCTCGATCTCGGAGAGCGTCGCGACGGCCTCGGTCGGCGTCAGGCCGCGCGCCGCCACGGGCGTGGCGTAGCGGTGTCTCGACGACGCGTCCGCGGCCACCTCGACCAGCGTGTTCCAAGCCTCGCAGTGCGGGCACTTGCCGGCCCAGCGCGGCGCCGTGCCGCCGCACTCGTTGCACGCGTAAAGCGTCTTCTCCTTCGCCATGGCCCGATTGTCGGGCCGCCTGCGTTCCCCAGTTCGTGACGCCGAACGCGCCGCTCGTGCCGCAGTGCCTCGCCATCGGCACCGCGCTGGCGTTCACCGACCTCGTCGTCAACGCCGTCTACGCGGCAGCGGCGGAAAAGCTGATGCGCGTGCGCTGGCGGCGTTCAGAAGGCCGTGATCAGGCAGCCGTGAAGTTGCCGTGGAAGCCGAGCGGCAGCTTGTGCGGCAGCGACGCACGCGCGACCGGACCGTCGGCGACGGCGGTCCGGCGCGACGGCGGTGCGACGGGCTGTCGGGCCACGGCGCGAACCGCGGTCGATCGGCCGCCAGCGGTATCGAGCCGGCGCGGTCCGCGCCCCCGACGGCGTCAGTCGACGACCTTGCCTCGGCCCGCCTTGACCTCGGCGCGCTGGCCTTTGGCCTCCAGCCGCCGTCGCTTCGATCCCAGGGTCGGTCGGGTCGGCCGGCGCACCCGCGGCACCTCGGCGGCGGCGGCGACCATCTCGTTGAGCCGCTCGAGCGCGTCGCGCCGGTTCTGCGGCTGGCTGCGGTGGCGTTCGGCCTTGATGACGACGACGCCCGCATCGGTGATGCGCCGGTCACCGGCCACGAGCAGCCGCGCCTTGACGGCCTCCGGCAGCGAAGACGCGGCAACGTCGAAGCGCAGGTGGACCGCGCTCGACACCTTGTTCACGTTCTGGCCGCCGGCGCCCTGCGCGCGCACCGCCGTCCATTCGACCTCGCTCTCGCCGACGACCGGAGGCGTGAGAGCGCTCATCGCGCCAGGTCGACGATCGACACCGCGCCCGGGTGCAGGAAGCGCAGGGTCCAGCCGAATGCGGCGCTGGCGGCGACCAGGAGGATGCCGATCGCCCACGTCTGGCCGACGATCGACAGCAGCGCCTCGTCGTGGCTGCGCGGACGCAGGACACGCCGCGCGATCAACGCGCCGAACACGAACTGCACCGCGACCTCGGCGAGCAGGCCGGCGATGCCGTCCATCAGCAGCACCGGCGCGCCGCCGAGCGCGAAGACGAGCGCGAGCACCGCGACCACGAGCGCGGGAACGACGAGCAGGAGCGATGCCTCGCCGAGGTCGACGATGTCGAGCGCATCGAGCCAGTCCCAGCGGCTGCCGCGCGTGCCGTCGCGCTTCTCTGCGCGGATCGCCGCGACCTCGAGGTCGTGCTGCGCCTGCTCGTCGGCCGTGGCGCGCGCGAGCAGGCGTGGCTCGCGCGCCACCGAGGCGCTGAAGTGCGCCAGCCAGACGCGGGCGCCGACGACGAGGCCGAGCATGTACATCGCGATCGCCGCGATCGAATAGCGCGGCACCGGATTGCGCAGGTCGAACACGCGCAGCAGCAGCCAGCTCGCCGCGACCCCGACAACGAGGCACCACAGCGTCAGCAGCCAGGCGTGCCGGCGCAGCCGGGTGCGCGCCTCGCCGCCGAGGTCGCGAAGGCTCATTCCGTCTCGAGCCGCAGCGGCACCCGCGCCGCGCGCGCGCACATCAGCTCGTAGCCGACGGTGCCGGCGGCGTGCGCGACCTCGTCGATCGACAGCACGACGCCGTTGGCGGCTCGACCCCACAGCACGACCTCGCTGCCGGGCCTTGCTTCGGGCAGGGTCGTCAGGTCGATCGTGATCATGTCCATCGACACCCGACCGACGGTTCGCGTGCGCACGCCGTCGACGAGCACCGGCGTGCCCCGCTCGAAGCCGCCCGGCGCGTGTCGCGGGTAGCCATCGGCATAGCCGCAAGCAGCGACGCCGATGCGCGTGGGCACGGCGGCGCTGTAGGTCGAGCCGTAGCCGACGCTCGCGCCGGCGGCGAGCGACTGCACGCCGATGAGCTCGGTGCGCAGCGTCATTGCCGGCTGCAGGCCCCAGTGCGCGATGTCGTGTGCCGGGTGGTCCGGCGAGGAGCCGTAGAGCAGGATGCCGGGGCGCAACCACCCGGTGGCCGAGGCGATCTCGCGCCGACACAGCACCGCCGCGCTGTTGGCGATCGAGCGCTCGCCCGGCGTCTCGGCCGTCGCCGCATCGAACGCGTCGAGCGCTGCCCGGAACGAGGCGTCGGCAGCGGAATCGGCATTGGCGAAATGCGTCATCGGCGTCACCTGCGCCACCTGCGGCAGCGCATCGAGGCGCAGCCAGGCGGCCTGATACGCGTCGGCGCCGAAGCCGAGCCGGTTCATGCCGCTGTTGAGCTTGAGGAAGACGCGGTGCGGCGTCTTCGTCTTGTGCGCGGCGAGCCAGTCGATCTGCGCCTCGCGATGCACGGCGTGCCATAGGTCGAGCCGCGAGCAGGCGTCGAGGTCGCGCGGGCCGAAGCACCCCTCGAGCAGCAGGATCGGGCCGCGCCAGCCAAGGCCGCGCAGCACCTCGGCCTCCGCGACATCGAGCAGCGCGAAGCCGTCGGCGCCGCGCAGCCCCGCATACGCCTCGCCGATGCCGTGCCCGTAGGCGTTGGCCTTGACCACCGCGAACACCCTGGCGTCGGGCGCCGCGGCGCGTGCACGCGCGAGGTTCGCCGCGAGTGCACCGGTGTGAACGATCGCTTCGATGGGCCTGGGCATCGGCAAATTCTGCCAGTGCGGATGCTATAACCCGCGCCGGAGACGAAGGCCGACCGCGGGCCAAGCGCCGCGGATCCGCCCCCTCACTGCCGACGACGCGAAGCGAATGAAAAAAGGCTTCTACACGATCATGTCGGCGCAGTTCTTCAGCTCGCTCGCGGACAACGCATTGCTTGTCGCGGCGATCGAGCTGCTGAGGACCAGCGGGGCGCCGAACTGGCACATCCCGGCGCTCACGCCGATGTTCGCGCTGTTCTACGTCGTTCTCGCGCCGGTGGTGGGCGCCTTCGCCGACGCGGTGCCCAAGGGCACGGTCATGCTGATCTCGAACACGATCAAGTTCGTCGGCTGCATGATGATGCTGTTCGGCGGTCATCCCCTGCTCGCCTACGCGATCGTCGGCCTCGGGGCAGCGGCCTACTCGCCTGCCAAGTACGGCATCCTCACCGAGCTGCTGCCGAACTCGCAACTCGTCGCCGCCAACGGCTGGATCGAAGGCCTGACGATCATCTCGATCATCCTCGGCGTGCTGCTCGGCGGCCAGCTCCTCGGCCACGTCGTCTCGCAGCAACTCCTGTCGTTCGACTTCCCCATCTTCGACACCGGCATCAGCACGGCGCCCGAGGCCGCCATCTCGGCGATCGCCCTGCTCTACATCGTCGCCGGCGGCTTCAACCTGGGCATCCCGCGCACCGAAGCGCCGCTGCAACCGTTCGCGCGCAACGTCGTCGTCCTCGTGCGCGACTTCTCCGACTGCAACGCGCGCCTGTGGAACGACAAGCTCGGCCAGATCTCGCTGGCGACGACGACGCTGTTCTGGGGCGTCTCGGGCAACCTGCGCGTGATCGTCTTCGCCTGGGCGGCAGCGGCGCTCGGCTACTCGACGCAACAGGCGTCTTCGCTGGTCGGCGTGGTCGCGATCGGCACGGCGGCGGGCGCCATCGCCGCCTCGATGCGGATGCGGCTCGACCAGGCTACCCGCGTGATTCCGCTCGGCATCGCGATGGGCGTGCTCGTGATCGGCCTCGACGCGATCCGCAACGTATGGGTCGCAGCACCCTTTCTCATCGTCCTCGGCGCGATCGGCGGCTACCTGGTGGTGCCGATGAACGCGCTGCTGCAGCACCGCGGCGCCAACCTGATGGGCGCCGGCCGCTCGATCGCGGTGCAGAACTTCAACGAGCAGGCGTGCATCCTCGGCCTGGGCGCGTTCTACACCGGGATGACGCGGTTCGGCCTCGGCGCCTTCACCGCGATCGCCGTGCTGGGCGTCCTCGTCACGGCGACGATGGAGCTGATCCGCCGCTGGCACCGTCGCAACTGCGAGCGCTTCCCCGACGAGATCGCCCACCTGCTGACGATCGCGCGGCTCGACAAGCATTGAGCGCCGTCGCGCGCCGCGCCGACGACGATGGCCGGCGAACGACGCTGCTCGCGTCGCTCGCCCTCGTCGCCAACGCGCTGGTCTGGGGCACGTCGTGGTGGCCGTTTCGCTGGCTGCAGGCGCACGGCGTGCATCCGCTGTGGGCAACGGCGATCGTCCTCGCCGTCGGCGCGCTGGTGATCGTGGCGGTGCGGCCGCGCGCCGTGCGCCAGCTCGTGACGACGCCCTCGCTGTGGCCGCTGTTCGTCGCCGCCGGCGTGACCAACGCGTCGTTCAACTGGGGCGTGACGATCGGCGACGTGGTCCGCGTCGTGCTGCTGTTCTACCTCATGCCGATCTGGGCGGTGCTGCTCGCCCGGGCGCTGCTCGGCGAAACGCTGACGATGGCCGCACTGGCGCGGGTGGCGCTCGCCCTCGCCGGCGCTGCCATCGTCCTGTGGCCCGACGGCGGCGGCTGGCCGCTGCCGCGCACGCTCGCCGAGTGCCTGGGCGTCGTCGGCGGCTTCTCGTTCGCGTTCAACAACGTCATCCTGCGTCGCGAAGCGCACCGCCCCGAGGAAGGCCGGGCGCTGGCCATGTTCGCCGGCGGCGCGCTCGTGTCGGCGGCGCTGACGGCGATCCTCTGCTATGGCGACGCCGGCATCGTGTCCCCCCTGCCGCCCTTCGCATTCGACACGGCGGCGATGCTGGCCGCGCTGGCGACCGCCTTTCTGTTCGGCAACCTCGCGCTGCAGTACGGCGCGGCGCGCCTGCCTGCACAGCGCACCGCCGTCGTCATGCTGATGGAGGTGGTGTTCGCGGCCGCATCCGCGGTGGCGCTCGGCGCCGGCACGATGTCGCCGTCGCTCGCGTTGGGCGGCGCGCTCATCGTCGCCAGCGCCGTGCTCGCCGCAACGGCGCCCGGCGGTAGGATCGGCCCAGCCGAACCGGGCTGAACCGAAAGCAGCGCAGCATGGCGAACGCCAAGAGCATCTTCGATTTCAAGGCGACCTCGATCGACGGCAAGCCGGCCGACTTCGCGAGCCAGCGCGGCAAGGTCGTGCTCGTCGTCAACACGGCGAGCGAGTGCGGTTTCACGCCGCAGTTCGCGGGCCTCGAGTCGCTGTGGAAGGACCTTCGCGACCAGGGGCTCGTGATCGTCGGCTTCCCGAGCAACCAGTTCGGCCACCAGGATCCGGGAACGAACGACGAGATCGCCTCGTTCTGCAGCGTCAACTACGGCGTGTCGTTCCCGATGATGCACAAGGTCGACGTCAACGGCAGTGACGCGCATCCGCTCTGGAAGTGGCTCACGAAGGAAGCGCCGGGCATCCTCGGGACGACCTCGATCAAGTGGAACTTCACCAAGTTCCTGATCGGCAGGGACGGCCAGGTGATCAAGCGCTACGGGCCGCAGGAGACGCCCGAGTCGATGCGGCCCGACATCGAGGCGGCGCTGGCGGGCTGAGGCGATGTTCGACAACGTCGAGCCGTTTGCCGGCGACCCGATCCTGTCGCTGAACGAGGACTTCCAGAAAGACCCGCGCCCCGGCAAGATCAACCTGTCGATCGGCATCTACTTCGACGACGAGGGCCGCATTCCCGTGCTCGACTCGGTGCGCCGGGCCGAAGCACGGGTCTGCTCGAGCGACGAACCCAAGCCCTACCTGCCGATCGAAGGCGCCGCCGACATGCGTGCCGAGGTCGGCAAGCTGCTGTTCGGCGACGGCCACGAAGCCCTCGCATCCGGCCGCGTCGCGACACTCCAGTCGGTGGGCTCGAGCGGCGGCCTCAAGGTCGGCGCCGACTTCATCGCCCGCTGGCTGCCCGGAAGTGGCGTGTGGGTGAGCGACCCGAGCTGGGAGAACCACCGTTCGATGTTCGAGGGCGCCGGGATCGACGTCTCGACTTATCCGTACTACGACTCCGCGACCGGCTCGCTTGCCTTCGACGCGATGTGCGACGCGCTCGCCGGGCTGCCGGCCCGAAGCGTGGTCCTGCTCCACGCCTGCTGCCACAACCCGACCGGTGTCGATCTCACGCGCGCGCAGTGGGACCGGCTCGTCCCGCTGCTCGCCGAGCGCGACCTGCTGCCCTACCTCGACCTTGCCTACCAGGGCTTCGGCGACGGCATCGAGGCCGACGCGTACGCCGTGCGGACGTTGGCGTCGGCACGGGGCCGCGACGGCAGGCCGATGCGCTTCGTCGTCGCCAACTCGTTCTCCAAGAGCATGAGCCTGTACGGCGAGCGCTGTGGCGCGCTGTCGGTCGCGTGCGCCGATGCGGATGAGGCGTCGCGGGTGCTCGGCCAGCTCAAGTTCGCCGTTCGCCGCAACTACTCCAGCCCCCCGATCCACGGCGGCCAGATCGTCGCGACGGTGCTCTCCGACACCGCCCTGCGCGCAACCTGGGAGCGCGAGCTCGACGCGATGCGCACGCGCATCCGGGCGATGCGCGAGGCCCTTCACCGCGTCCTTGCGGTGAAGCTGCCGGGCCGCGACTTCGCCTGCTTCCTCGACCAGCGCGGCATGTTCAGCTACACCGGCCTGTCGCCGTCGCAGGTCGACCGGTTGCGCGAGGAGTTCGCCGTCTACCTCGTTCGCTCGGGGCGCATCTGCGTCGCCGGGCTCAACACCGGCAACGTCGAAGCGACGGCCGAGGCGATGGCGGCGGTGCTGTCGGGCAGCTGAGCCGCCAGCTCACGCATAGCGCCGCTGCGCGACCAGCGCGAGGCCGCTGACGACGCTCGCGAAGCGGTCGCCGCGAACGGCGCGGGCGGCGGGGAAGGCGGCGCAGAGGCGCTCGGCCAATGCGCGCAACCCCATCGAACCACCGGTGAAGTAGAGCGCGTCGATGTCGTCTGCGCGCAGGCCCGCGTCGGCGACGGCGCGGTGCGCGGCGGCGACGATGCGATCGAGGTCGCCGCCGAGCGCGCGGCGCACCGTCGCCTCGTCGAGCGTGGCCGCGAGCCCCGACTCGACGGCATCGAGCGCGATCGACACCGCAGCGCCTTCGGCGGCCGCGATCTTGGCGGCCTCGGCACGGCCGAGCAGGTCGTGGCCGAGGCGATGCTCGAGGATCCGCAGCAGCCGGCGATGCAGCCGCGGATCGGCGTAGAACGGCCGCAGCGCGCGCACCTCGGCGACGCGAGCCGGCCCGTAGAGCGTGTTGACCAGGTGCCACGTGGCGAGGTCGAAGTAGACGCCGCTCGGCACCTCGCGGGGAGCCCCGCCGGACAGTGCCGGTCCGCGCTCGCCGAAGCCGGCGAGCGGCAGGATCGCGGCGAGCTCGACGCGGCGGTCGAAATCGGTGCCGGCGATGTGCACGCCGTGGTTGGCGAGGATGTCGGCCTTGCGGTCGACGCGCCGGGCCCGTTGCGCGCCGACACGAACGACCGAGAAATCGGACGTGCCGCCGCCGATGTCGGCGACGAGCACCTTCTCCTCGCCCGCCACCGAACGCTCGTGGTCGAACGCGGCGGCGATCGGCTCGTACTGGAAGGCGATCTCGCGAAAACCGGCGCGGCCCGCGGCTTCGCGCAGCGCCGCTTCGGCCGCCGCGTCGCGCGCCGGGTCATCGTCGACGAAATAGACCGGACGGCCGAGCACGGCGCGCACGATCGGCTTGCCCGTACGCGCTTCGGCACGTTGCCGAAGGTGTCGCAGGTAGGTCGAGACGACGTCGAGGTAGCCGACCGAGCGACCGCCGCCGATGTCGGTCGAGCGGTCGACGAGCGTGCTGCCGAGGATGCTCTTCATCGAGCGCATCAGCCGGCCGTCGATGCCGTCGACGTAGGCGCTGACGGCCGCCCGGCCGAACTCCACGCGCGGCGGCTCGTGCACGGGGCTGTCGGCGGCGTAGAAGACCGCCGTCGGCATCGTCGTGTAGCCGGGCTCGAGCTCGACGAGCACCGTCGACCCGCCTTCGGGAACGGCGATCGCCGAGTTCGAGGTGCCGAAGTCGACGGCGCACCAGTCCACGGCGTCTCCCGAAAAGGGCGCGATTCTAGGGAGGCGTCAGACCTCGATCACCAGCCGCGGGTCGTGGCCTTCGGTCTCGCCGCGCCAGGCATGGCCGCGTGCGTTGCTGACGACACGCGCGGTGCCGCCGTCGATCCTGCTCAGCGCGTAGTCGTGCCTGCAGTGCAGGTGGCCGTGCAGCCAGAGGTCGGCGCGCGCGACGAGGTCCTCGTCGGCGTTGCAGAAGCTCGCCGTCGCGGCCTGCGCACCGTAGCGCGGATCGGCGCTGCGCAGGCTGGGTGCGAAGTGGGTGACGACGACGGTGCGGTCCCAGTCTCCCGTGCGCATCAACTCGGTTTCGAGCCAGGCCCGGCAGGCGAGCGCCTCGACGCGCGTCGCCTCCGCGTCGAACGGCGCCGCGCCGACCGTGGCGCGCATCAGCTTCGCGAAGTACGCGCCGGCGCGCATCGCCTTGGCGCGGCCCGACTCGCCGAACACGTCGAAGTCGCTCCAGCGCGTCGTGCCGAGGATGCGGATGCGGCGGCCGCTCGCGTCGACGACGACGAGCCGGTCGCGCTCGAGCATCGTGATGCCGCGCTCGGCGCAACGGCCGCGCAGCGCCGGCACGGCGAGCTCGAGGTCGCGGCCGTCGAACTCGTGGTTGCCGGCGACGTAGACCACCGGCACCGGCCACGCGGAAAAGCGGTCGAGCCCTTGCCACGTCGCGTCGATGTCGCCGGCGAGGACGAGCAGCTCGGCGCTCTCGGCGCGCTCGATCTCGACCGCTTCGGTCTCGAGATGCAGGTCGGAGAGCAGCTGCAGGCGCATCCGGTCGCGTCGCGACGACGGGCGCTCAGGCCGCGCCGTGGCAGTTCTTGTACTTCTTTCCGCTGCCGCAGGGGCAGGGATCGTTGCGCCCGACTTTCGCGCCATCGCGCTGCACCGGCGCGACGCGGTAGCGCTCGCGCTCCGATGCGTCGTAGACGACGAACACGTCGTGCACGACCTCGGCGACGGCGGCATCGACCGTCGTCGGACGCGGCCCGGCGTCGCTCGTGACCGAGGGATCGAGGTAGCTCTCGAACTGCGCCATCGCCTCGCCCAGCCGCTCGTCGGCGGGCCCTTCGGGCAGGGGGAACCGCTCGAGCGCCGAGAGGAAGCCGGCGAGCCACGGCGCGAGGGTCGCGGCGACGGGGGCGTCGACCTCGTCGCCCGCGTCGGCCAGCCACGGGTCGAAGCCGCCGAACTCGGCGAGCGACCGCCGGATCGCCGCTTCGCGCCGCAGCAGCAGCGCGCTGGCGCGGG
>JBBSUK010000098.1:0-14375 GCA_038234975.1 Burkholderiales bacterium | reverse complement strand
CACCACGTTTCATCACCGGGATCCCCGGGCTCTTAGCTCAGTTGGTAGAGCAGCGGACTCTTAATCCGTAGGTCGAGTGTTCGAGTCACTCAGGGCCCACCATAGGTAAATCAGGGGTCAGACAGCGATGTCTGGCCCCTTGGTCGTTTAGCCGTGTCGACACCTCATGTGGGCGGACATGGAGAAGCGGTCTATGGGCTGGTTCAGTACCCTGGTCGTGACGGTGGTCGGCGGGGCACTAGGCGCCGCGTCGCAGCCACTTCTCCGCGGCCTCGACGGCCCCCAGCCCTTGCAGCTTCGTGTCGACGAGCGGCAGGGCCGGCTTGAAATCAGTCGACCTTCACATTGGCCGCGCGAACCACTTGGCCCCAGGCCTTGAGCTCGTCGTCCATGAAGCGAGCAAAGTCTGCGGGGTTGCCGTTGCCGGGCTCAGCGCCGTCGAACGCCAGCGCGCTCTTGACAGACGGGCTGGCGAGTGCGTCCTGCGTCGCTTTCGTCAGCTTGGCGAGCACGTCGCGCGGTGTGCCGGAAGGGGCCAGCAGGCCGGCCCAGGACGTCACCGGAAAGCCCTTGATCCCGGCCTCTTGCATCGTCGGCAGTTCGGGTGCGGCAGACGAACGACTGCCCGATGTCACGGCGATGCCACGCAGCTTGCCACCACGGGCGAATCCGATGGCGCTGGGAATGGTCTCGAAGCCGAACTGCACCTCGTTGGACATCAACGCCAGCATTGCCGGGCCGCCGCCCTTGTATGGCACGTGCGTGATTGCTGTCCCTGTGGCGGCACGGAAGATTTCGCCGGCCAGGTGTGCCGGTGAGCCGTTGCCGGACGACGCGAAGTACGTCTTGTTCGGGTTGGCGCGCGCGTAGCTCACCAGTTCGGCGACGCTCGTGATCGGAAGCTGCGGGGCCACGACCAGCAGCAGCGGGTACTTGGCGACCAGCCCCACCGGTTCAAAGCTCTTGATGGGGTCGAACCGCAGCTTGGGGTAGAGGTGCGGGTTGATGGCCTGGCTGCTGAGCGTGGCCAGAAAAATGGTGTATCCATCGGCAGGCGCATTGGCCACGGCTTCTGCGGCGACATTGCCGGCCGCGCCGGGCCGGTTCTCCACCACCACAGTCTGGCCAAGCAGTTCGCCCATGCGCTGTGCCAGCACGCGCGCCAGCTTGTCGGTCGACCCACCGGGTGAAAAACCGACCAGCATGTGCACCGGCTTGGTCGGGAATGACTGTGCCTGGGCCGGCGTCACGGGGCCCAACAGCAGCGCAGCTGGCAAGAGGACCAGGGTCAGGGCCTGTCGGCGATTGAAGCGTTTCATCGTTCAGGTTCTTTCTCTGTCACTTCGGTCAAGCACAAGCGCAAAGCCAGGGAGCTCAATGATCCAGGTCGTTCTGGAGCCTCCAGGCTCCATGCAATCAAATGAGAGGTGGTAGCACCATGCCGAAGTCTCGCTGACCCAACCGGCTCGGACAATGCTCGAAAGCCCTGTCGTTTCCCAAAGCTGGGCCGGCGCGACGCTTCGAGTGCGCTCAGATTCCGGCGTCGACGATGGCGTGATAGGCAGTCGTGATGAGGCGCTCCAACTCCACCGAGGGAGGCTTGCCGGCTGCGACGTACCGACGCACCGACGAGAACGGCAGGTCCAGAAGCGCGAAAGCCGTGACGCGCTTCGCGGCCGCCGTGCGGACGCCGAAGAGGCGCTCGGCCGAGCGGTCCAGAAGCTGCTGGAACTGGGCGGCCAATCGCTCGGCCTCGAGGCTCATCTCGTGCGGCCAGCCGTCGCTGAGGAAGTCCTCGCGGCGATACAGCAACATGATGCGTGCGCCCTCCGGATCCTGTCTGACGCCGCGCGGCAGCGACAGCGCCGCTTCCAGCCCGGCCTCCCGTGCATCCGCGATGTCCAGCGCTCGCTCGAAGCGGTCCTGAAATTCCGCGGCCTTGTTCAACCACAGCCGCCCGAGCAGCCGATCGCGCGAACCGAAGCGGTGGTAGAGCGAGCCGTTGGCGGCGCCCGACGCGGCGCTGATCGCGGCCATCGTCGCCGCCCCCGGGCCTTTCTCGGCCACGAGCGTCGACGCGGCGGACAGGATGTGGCGCTCTTCGTGCAAGGTAGGACGCGGCATGGCGTCCATTGTCACAGCTGCGGATGAACGGCGGGTCCCGTTGTGGAGGGTATGATCCACAACCATGGATGAAACCCCCATGCAACTGGCGCGCGAGGTCCTGGCGAGCCAACCGTTCAGCGCGCTGCTGGGCACGCGCGTATCGGTGTTCGATCGAGGTCGGACCACGCTGGAGCTCGACGTCAACGCGGCCTTGAGGCAGCAGCACGGATTCGTCCACGGAGGTGTGCTCGCCTACCTCGTCGACAACGCCATGACCTTCGCTGGCGCATCCGTGCTCGGAACCGGCGCGGTCACGGTCGAGATCAAGGTCAACTACCTGCGCCCCGCCGCCGGGGACGGCCGACTGACCGCCGAGGCCGTCGTGGTCGACTCGGGGAAGAAGCAGGCCGTCTGCAGGTGCGACGTGCATCTCGAGCATGGCGGTCAGCGCCGACTCGTGGCCGCCGGCCAGGGCACCATCCGGAAGATCGACATTGCGGCTCCTCCGCCTTGAGCCACCGGTGTTGCTGCCAGCCGTTTCCATGTCGTTCGTCGAAGCCCAGGCCGTTTCGATGCCGCTCGGCTCGCGCATCACGGAGGTCTACGACCGACCGGACCTCGCCGATGCGTTCGCGATCGACGTTCCACCGGGCACCACCCGGGATCCCGAAGCACTGGCGAGCTTCGTCTTCTCGTGGCGGCCTCGATGGGTGATCTTGCTCATGTCGGCACGAGACGCACTGGTGTCGGTCGTCGGGCTCAAGACGGGCCGGAGCCTGCGGGCGTCCGACGGGCGAGGCGATCGGGTCGGCATCTTCAGGCTCTACGAAGCTCGCCAGCATGAGGTGATCCTCGGAGAGGACGACAAGCATCTGGATTTCCGGGTGTCTGTCCTCTACCGGGAGCCCGGCGCATCCGCGCGAGAGCCGAGGGTGGTCCTGTCGACGGTCGTGAAATGCCACAACCCGATGGGCCGGGGCTATCTCCGACTGATCGCACCGTTCCATCGGCGCGTGGTCCGGTCGCTTCTTCGCTGCAGCGCCAGCCGCGGCTGGCCCGAGGACGACGCCACGCGCCGCGTCATGCCAGTGCCGACACCCTGTAAATCGCGACCGATCCAGACGCCCTTCGGGGTGCGCGAATGATGCCGCCTCCGTCGGTACCGCCGTGGCCGCCGGCGATCGCGTGCGGCTACCGGTCGCCGAGGGCGACGTTCTCGATCCAGATCGGGCTTCGGCCGACGGCATGTTCGCCGTGCTTGCGGAGCTCCCCTGTCACGATGTCGATGGCGTAGACGCTCATGCGGTGCGACTGTTCGCCGCCGGCGAGCAGCCAGCGGCCCGACGCGTCGATGGCGAAGCCGCGGGGTTGCGTTTCGGTCGGCACGCGGCCGATGGGCGCGAGTGCACCGGTCCGGGCGTCGACGGCGAAGGCGGCGAGCACGCTGGTGCGGCGCTTCAGGCGCGGTCGCAGCTCCCGTCCCGGGTTGCCGGCGGCGCCCGTCAGCACGAGACGCTCGAAGCGGTGCGCGGTCAGCGACTCGAGTGTGGCCATGGTGCGATGTTCGATGGCGCGGCCATCACCACAAATGCGACCCGATCGCCGCCCGCATCCGCGACCGCCGCCTGGCGCCGGGCCTCAAGCTCGCCACCGAGGCGGTCTGATGGACGGGTTCGGGGTCCGCCGCTCGAGACGCTGAACGATTCCGCGCGCCCGCCTCGATCCGTCGGCCGCCTCGAAAGGTCAACGTCAGCGCTACCTCCGACGCGTCAACGCCGAGCACGGCTCGATCCTCGATGCGGTCGACAGCCAGGATGCCGACGCGGCCCGCGCCGCGATGCGCACCCATCTGGCGAACAGCCGGGAGCGACGTCGACGGGCCGCCCGCGCCGCCGACGCACGCGGCGAGGAAGTGAGGTGACTGTGACGCCAGGTGCTCAGACGGTCCTGTGGTGTCGCGGGTCCGCGAGCGACGCGTCGCTCGCCGCATCGTCCAGGCAGCGCTCCGGCCGCCACGCGTACAGCCATTCCAGCGCGTCGTAGAAGCGCTCCGGCGTGCGACCTTTCCACAGGCCGTTGCGAACCAGCCGCTCCACGCCGGCGGCGTGGTACAGGCGGCCCATCTCGCGCACCGACAACACGACGCGCGCCGTGCGAGCGACTCGCGCTCGTTCGTAGAGGCGGAATGCCTCCGGCAGATCGAAGCCGGTCGTGCGCAGGGCCTCGCCGAGGGTCACCGCATCCTCGATCGCCATGCAGGCACCTTGCGCGAGGTACTGCAGCATCGGATGCGCCGCGTCGCCGAGCAGGGTCGCAGGGCCCGCACTCCAGCGGTCGACCGGGTCGCGATCGGCGGTGCTCCAGCGCCGCCACGACGTCGGCAGGCCGAGCAGCTGGCGGGGCCGATCGTGGATGCCGGTGAAGTACGACAGCACCTCGTCCTGGTTGCCGTCGGTGACGCCCCACTCCTCGGCATCGCGGCTGTGGAAGGTCACGACGAGGTTGTATTGCTCGCCATCGCGCAGGGGGTAGTGGACGAGGTGGCAGTTCGGCCCGGCCCAGACGACCGGCGCGTTGATGCGCAGGTCGGCCGGCATGTCGGCGAGGGGAACGACGGCGCGGTAGACGACGTGGCCCGAGACGCGAGCCTCGTCGCCGATCAGCCGCCGGCGCACGATCGACTTCGTGCCGTCGCAGCCGACGATGCCGTCGGCCTCGAAGCGGCGGCCGTCGGCGGTCGCGACGGTCACGCGCCGCTCGCCGATGTCGACGTCGGTGACCCGGGCCGACGCGTGGAACCGGATCAGCGGGTGCTTGCGCACCTCGGCATGGATCGACTCGTGGAGATCGGCGCGGTGGCTAACGGCGTAGGGATTTCCGAACCGCTCGCGGAACGCGGCTCCGAGCGGTACCCGAGCGACTTCGCTGCAGTCGACCGCGTCCATCAGGAACAGGTCGTCGGTGAAGACGGCGGCGCGGCGGATGTTCTCGCCGACGCCGAGCGCATCGAGGGCGGCGAAGGCATTCGGGCCGAGCTGCAGCCCGGCGCCGATCTCGCCGATCGCGGCACTTTGCTCGAGCAGGTCGACCGACAGGCCGAGGCGCGCCAGCGCCAGGGCGGCCGACATGCCGCCGATGCCACCGCCGATCAGCAGCAGCGACGGCAGGGCAGCAGGGCGCCGCGCTGCGTTCACGCGCGGCCGCGGATCGGGTAGTCCTTGCTCATGACGAACTGCAGACCCTTCAGAAGGCCCTTCAGATCGGGGCGCGCGAACGGCGCGTTGGAGACGTCGATGATCTGCGCCTGGCCTTTCGGATTGATGACGAACACGCCGGGCTCGGCAAAGGGCCGGTCGGTCTCCTGCGGCGAACGCGGGTCGGAGATGTAGAGGCCGAGTGCGCGCATGTCGTCGATGGAGAGGTCGTAGCCGACCGGGAACGTCCAGCCGCATTCCGCGACCTCGGCCTTCGCCTTTTCCGCCGGGTCGGCCGACACCACCGACACGGCAACGCCGGCCTGCTCGAAGTCGCCCGACATGCCCTGCAGCGTGTCGAGGTAGGTCTTGCACAGCGGACAGTGCTTGCCGCGGTAGACGATCAGCATGCGCCAGCCTGCTTGCTTCGCCGGCTGCACGCGCTCGCCCGACACGGCGCTCCAGGACAGGTCGGGAAAGGTGTCGCCGGCGGTCATCTTGGTGCTGCTCATCGTCTGTCCTCGGGGGGATGGGATCGTCGATCCTATGCGCCGCCTGCGATCGCTGCAGGACCGACGTGGCGCATGCCATCATGGGTGCAGCTCACACGAGGGTGAACGTGAACGGCGATCCGATCGAAGCGGAGTGGGTGCACATCGCGTACCGCGAAGGCGCCTCGGCGCTGCGCGAGATCTACGGGTTCGCCGGTGCCCAGGAGATGGTCAACCTCGAGGGCATCCGCTTTCGCGCCGCCGCGACGAACGCCCGCACGCTGCTCGTCTACATGCATCCGGCGAGCACGCTGCAACTGCTGCCGGTGCCGCGCGCGATGGCCCGGCAGGGCGTCGACGTGCTCTGCGCGGCGAGCCGCTACGCGCGCAACGACACGCCGCTGATCTTCGAGAAGGTGCTCCTCGACCTCGGCGCCTGGATGCGCCACGCGCGCGAACACTGGCGCTACGAGCGCGTGGTGCTGTGCGGCTGGTCGGGCGGCGGGTCGCTGGCGCTTTTCTACCAGGCGCAGGCCGAACGAGCGACCATCACCGCGACGCCCGCCGGCGACCCGCTCGACATCGCCGCCCCCGGGCTGGCGCCGGCCGACGCGTTGATCGTGCAGGCAGCGCACGTCTCGCGCGCCAGGTTGCTCGCCGACTCGATCGACCCGTCCGTCGTCGACGAGGACGACCCCGACCGTCGCGACCTCGAGCTCGACCTCTACGACACCGGCAATCCGAATCAGCCGCCCTACACCGCGGACTACCTCGCCCGCTTTCGCGCCGCCCAGCTCGCGCGCGTTCGTCGCCGCACGGCATGGGTGAAGGATGCGCTGGCCACGATGCGGTCGCGCGGTGACGGCCAGGGCGAGCGCGGCTTCGTCACCCACCGCACGATGGCCGAGCCGCGCTTTCTCGACGCGACGATCGACCCGAACGGCCGCACCCCGGGCACGAGCTACCTCGGCGAGCCTCGCCTGGCCAACAGCGCGCCCGCCGGCATGGCGCGCTACTCGACGCTGCGCGCCTGGCTGTCGCAATGGTCGATCGACGACAGCCAGGCCGACGGTGAACGCTCCGCGCGCGCGGTGACGGTGCCACTCCTGGCGATCGAGAACGGCGCCGACGACGCCGTGCCGCAGCCGCACACCGCACTCGTTCATGCCGCCGCGGCGAGCGCTGACAAGACGATGGTCGTGATCGAGGGCGCGTCGCACTACTACGCCGGGCAGCCGGAGCAGCTCGCACAGGCGCTGGCCGCGTGCCGGAGCTGGCTCGCGGAGCGCGACTTCGCGTGACGCGTCACGCGTCAACCGGGCCTACCATGCACGCCGTCGCGCAACCCGAGGCGAATCGCATGGACCTGGCCGTTTCAGCGCCGATCGACTACCTCCGCCCCGACCTCCCGGCGGGCCTGCGCCGCGTGAAGATGCCGGTGGTCGAGGCGACGAACGCGTCGCTCGCCGGCTACGGCCGTCTCGTCGACGATCCCGAGGCGTGCGCGGTCGAGATCGTCCGCTGGCCGGCGCAGGGTACGCGCCCGATCGACGCCGACACCGGCGACCAGGCCGGCACGACCGAAGGCGTGTTCGTGAGCGAATGGCAGGGCGACATCCTCTACGGCCGCAACGACGCCGTCGGCGGCCACTACATCCTCGCCTACGCCGAGCCGCCGGAACGCGCGCGCACCGACCATGCCGAGCCGCCTCGGCGCATGATGCTCTGGCACGCCAACTACCACCCCGACGGCGGCCAGCTCTTCTTCCCGCTCGGGGCGCGACCGTTCTTCGTGCCGCTCGCCTTGCCGGGCGACGACGTGACACCCGAGCGCTTCGTGTGCTTCCGTTTCGCCGGCAGCCTCGGCCTCTACATCCACCCGAACGTCTGGCACGAAGGCGTCTTCGGCCTCGACGGCACGCAGCGCTTCTTCGATCGCCAGGGTGCGGTGCACGCGCGCGTGTCGGTCGACTTCGCGCGAGAGTTCGGCTGCCTGCTCGAAGCTCCGATCGACCGGTTCTGATCCGCCCCCTTCAACCACCGAAAAAGGATTTTTCCATGCGAACCATGCTCTGCCTCGCCGTGCTCGCGCTCTGTACGGGCGCCGCATCGGCGGCCGAGACGACCGTCAGGCTCGACGCCGTCGACGCCACCGGAGTCGGCGCATCGCTCGGCACGGTGCGCATCGAGGAGACCCGCTACGGCCTGGTCTTTCATCCCGACCTGAAAGGCGTCGCGCCGGGCCTGCACGGCTTTCACGTGCACGAGAACGCGTCGTGCGCGCCGGGCGACAACAACGGCAAGCCGGCGCCGGCGATGGCCGCGGGTGGCCACCTCGATCCGGCTGGGACGAAGAAGCACGGTTACTCGTGGGGCGACGGCCACCTCGGCGACCTGCCGGCGCTCGTCGTCGCGCCCGACGGGTCGGCGACCAACCCGGTGCTCGCGCCGCGGCTCAAGCTCGCCGACGTCCGCAACCGCGCGCTCATGGTCCACGTCGGTGGCGACAACCACGCCGATCATCCGGCGCCGCTCGGCGGCGGCGGCGCGCGGATGGCGTGCGGCGTGATCGGCGCGTCCTGACCGGCCTCAGCGCGGGGCCGAGCAGGCGAGCACCCCTGCGGCGAGGTCCTCGAGCGCCGTTCCGACCGATTTGAAGACGGTGCGCTCGTCGGCGCTCGTGCGCCCGAGGACAGCGCCTCGCGCGAGCGACGACAGCGTGCCCCGGACGTCAGCCGCGGTGAAGACGCCGCGCGACAGCGGCCCAAGCAGGTCGCCGCTCTTGGCAAGCGCCTCGTCGGTGTCGATCCACAGCGATGCGCCTGCGAAACAGGCGTCGTCGGCCTCGCGCATCTGCGGCGTGAAGCTGCCGATCAGGTCGAGGTGGCTGCCGGGGCGGAGCCACCGGCCTTGGACGACCGGCTCGCCGGCGAGGGTGGCGCAGCTCACGATGTGAGCGGCGGCGACGGCTGCTTCGAGGTCGGTCGCGACTTCGGCGTCGTGGCCGAGCGCGTGCCAGTCGGCGACCAGTGCGTCGGCCGCCTCGCGCCGCCTCGCCCACACCCGGACGTGCTCGATCCGCCGCACGGCTCCGAAGGCCTGCGGCAGCAGCCTGGCGACGGCACCGGCGCCGACGACGAGCAGCGTTCGCGCGTCGTCGCGGGCCAGCCACGATGCCGCCAGCGCCGATGCGGCCGCGGTGCGGCGCGCCGTGAGCACCGAGCCGTCGATCAGGGCGAGCGGCTCGCCGGTCGTCGCGTCGTGCAGCAGGTAGCTCGCGTGCAGCGCAGGAAGCCCGCGAGCCGCGTTGCCCGGTGCGATGTTGACGATCTTGACGCCGTAACGGTCGCCCGTCGTCCACGCCGGCATCAGCAGCGACGTCAGCGGCGCCCCGTCGGGCGTCTCCATCGTGTGCACGTGCCGGGTCGGCACTTCGCAGCCGGCGGCGAACGCGTCGCGCAGCGCTGCGATCAGGGCCTCGAACGGCAGTGCGGCGGCGGTTGCGACGGCATCGAGGATGCGCATGGTTCGGGCGATACGGCGGCGAAAAAAGGGGCCACTCCCGGGCAGCCTACCATCGGGCGATGTCCGGTGACCACGAGCACGACCACGAGGCTAGCGAGCTCGGCGAGATGGACGTTCGGGTTCGCGCGCTTGAATCCGTGCTGGTCGAGAAGGGCCTCGTCGACCCGGCGGCGCTCGACGTTCTCATCGACACCTACGAGACGAAGATCGGCCCGCGCAACGGCGCTGCCGTGGTGGCCAGGTCCTGGGTCGATCCGGCATTTCGTCGCTGGTTGAAGGAAGACGCCACCGCGGCGATCGCCTCGCTCGGCTTTTCCGGTCGGCAGGGCGAGCACATGGTCGCGCTCGAGAACACGCCCGAGGTGCACCATCTCGTCGTCTGCACGCTGTGCAGCTGCTACCCGTGGCCGGTGCTCGGCCTGCCGCCGGTCTGGTACAAGAGCGCGCCGTATCGGTCGCGCGCCGTCGCCGATCCGCGCGGCGTGCTGGCCGAGTTCGGCGTGCAACTGCCCGACGCGACACGCATTCGCATCGTCGACTCGACGGCCGAGGTTCGCTACCTGGTCGTGCCGATGCGGCCCGCCGGAAGCGGGCACCTCGACGAGGCCGGCCTCGCGGCGCTGGTCACGCGCGACTCGATGATCGGCACGGGCCTGCCGCTTTGCCCTTCGCCGGCGAGCGAGGCGAGGTGAGCCGGTATCTCAGCCATGCCGACCTCGGCGGCCAGCGGGGTCACGGCGCGTTGACCGATGTTGCCGACGAGCAGCCCTTCCACGCCGCGTGGGAGAAACGCGCCCTCGCCCTGACGCTCGCCGCAGGTGCGACCGGCGAGTGGAACATCGACATGAGCCGCAGCGCCCGCGAGACGCTGACCGACTACGCGTCGCTCTCGTACTTCCGCATCTGGTTGCAGGCACTGGAGAAGCTCCTCGTCGAGCGCGGGCTGGTCCGGCGCGACGAGGTCGACGCCGGCCGCGCCCTGCATCCGACGCGAGGGGTCGCGCGCGTGCTCAAGGCCGTCGACGTGGGCGCCGCGCTCGCCCGTGGTTCGCCGACGTTGCGCGCGGCGCCGTCACCACCGCGCTTCGCGGTCGGCCAGCGGGTGCGAACGTACGGTGGCGAGGTGCCGCACCACACCCGCCTTCCGGCCTACGCCAGAGGCAGGACGGGTTGCATCGAGCGCATCCACGGCGCGCATGTCTTCGCCGATGCGCACGCGCTCGGCCGCGGCGAGGATCCGCGCTGGCTCTACAGCGTGACGCTCGACGGGAACGGCGACGGCGCGGACACCGCACGCGCCGGCCACGTGGTGTCGATCGACGCCTGGGAGCCCTACCTCGAGGCCGCGCCGTGAGCGATGCCGCGGACGACGCGGCGACGCGGCTGGCCGGAGATCGCCCCGCGTTCGCCGAGCCGTGGGAAGCGCAGGCCTTCGCCATGGCGGTCGAGCTGAATCGCGCGGGGCTGTTCACGTGGACCGAGTGGGCCGATGCGCTGGCTCGCGCGATCGCGTCGGCGCAGGCCGGAGGCGACCCGGACCGCGGCGCCACCTACTACCGGCATTGGCTCGCTGCGCTCGAGTCGATCGTCGTCGCCAAGGGTGCGGCGCGCCCCGAAGACCTGTCTCGCTACGCGCACGCCTGGACCCACGCCGCCGGGCGAACGCCGCACGGCGAGGCGATCACCCTGGACGAGGGCGATTTCCACGGGTCGGAGCCGATCGCACCGGCGCGGTGACGACTCAGCCTGCCCCGTCGGACGTCGACGGCGTCACGTGCAACAGGCCCTCCGCTCGATGAACGCCACCACCTCTGCGAGCCCGTCGCGCGTCTTCAGGTTCGTCATCACGAACGGCCTGCCTTTCCTCATCCGCTCGGTGTCGGCGCGCATCACGTCGAGGCTGGCGCCGACGTGCGGCGCGAGGTCGGTCTTGTTGATGACGAAGAGGTCGCTCTTGGTGATGCTGGGGCGGCCTTTCCTCGGGATCTTCTCGCCCGCGGCGACGTCGATCACATAGATCGTCAGGTCGCTCAGCTCGGGGCTGAAGGTGGCGGCGAGGTTGTCGGCGCCGACGATGCGATCGGCGTCGAGCGCGCCGGCGACGGTGAGCAGCCGCTGGTCTTCCTTGGTGTAGATGTCGTTGGTGACGACGACGAGGTCGAAACGGTCGCGCATCGACTTGCAGAGCATCTCGACCAGCGTCGTCTTGCCCGCGCCGACCGGGCCGCCGATGCCGACGCGAAGCGGCGGCAGGCGTTTGGTGCGGTGGGGGATCGAATGGAGCATCGGTCGCGGCATTGTCGGCGGATGTCAGCGGGCGCCAGCGGATTCGAGCATGGCGACGATCGCGTCGTAGCCCCGAGCGCGCGCGAGCGCGAGCGGCGTGCGGCCGGAACGGTCGGCGAGGATCGTGCTGGCGTGCGCGTCGAGCAGGGCGCGAACGGTGGCCTGATGCCGCGGCCCGCCGTCGCCGAGGACGATCGCCTCGATCAGCGCCGTCCAGCCGAGGTTGTTGACGTGGTCGAGCGGAGCGCCTGCGGCGATCAGCCGACGCACGACGCCGGCGTGACCGAGGTGCGCGGCGGCGATCAGCGCCGTGCCGTCCCAGCGGCTCGTCACGAGCTTCGAACTCGCGCCGCTGGTCAGCAGCATGGCGAGCGTCTCCTCGTCGTCGGCGACGGCGGCGATCGTCACCGCGTCGTATCGGTCGGCGTCGAGCGCCGACGTGTCGGCGCCGCCGGCGAGCAGCAGCTCGAGGGCCGCGCGCTGGCGCATGAAGGTGGCGACGTGCAGCGGCGTCCTGCCGTTGCCGTCACGCGCCTGCAGCAGCGGCCGCCAGGCGTCGATGTCGCGGTCGCGCAGGCGCCGCAGCGGCCCGAGGTCGCCGGTCGCGGCCGCGGCGTGAAAGCCGCGGTAGGCCGCGATCTCGGCACTACCCGGCGGCGTCTGCGCGAACGCCGGAGCCGGCGCGAGGACGGTCATCGCCGCGAGCGCCAGGGTCAGAGAGCGTCGGTGCCCGGGTGGTTTCATGGTCTTGTCACGAGCGAAAGAGCCGCGAGTATTGCGTCTCGTGCTGCGCCGAGAGGATCGGCGTGAACACCTGCATCGCCTCTAACGGTGTCGCCAATGCCGTATCGACCGCGGCGACGATCTCCGGCTGCAGGCCGGCGACGAGGCGCTGGCCGTCGCTCTGGCCGAGCGGAACGGCGCGCATCGCCGCCTGCGCCATGTTCTCGGCCCAGCCTGCAGCGTAGACGAGCAGCACGTCGCGGGCGTCACGGTCCGATGCTGCCCCCGCTCGAAGCGCACCGCGGTGCCCGACGCGATGTCGAGCCGCATGCCGCGCGCCGCGGCGTGGTCGAAGCGCAACGCCGCGTGGGTCTCGGCGAAGTGGTAGTGCGACCCGACCTGGATCGGCCGGTCGCCGGTGTTCTCGACCACGACCGTCGCGGGCGGTCGACCGGCGTCGAGAACGCGGTCGGGCCCTTCGCCGCCGTCGTCGAGTTCGACGCGCGTCGAACTGCTCGCCAGGCAAGCGTCGTGGGCGATCGATTCGAGTGGCAACCATTCGAGGCGGGCGCCGTCGGCGACGTGCAGCGCCACCTGCTGCCCAGCGGGCTCGCCGGCGCTGCGGTACCAGCGAGCGCGCCCGGCATGGTCAGCTGCGCGTGCGCGCCGGTCGCGACGTCGACCGCGATCGAGAGGGTGTCGCCGCCGACGATGCCGCCCGGCGGGTGCACGATGACGCTCTGGCAGACCGCCGGCTCCGGGTGCAGGCTGCGCAGCACCCGCAGCGGCCCGTCGTGCCGGCCGAAGACGACGGTTCGATCGCCGCGCCGATCGAAGCGCAGGTCCAGACGCGCGGGCCACGCCATCGCGGCGCCGACAACGAGGCTGCGCCGGCGACTGTCAGGCGCCGGCGAACTTGCCGAACACCTCGCGCAGCACCTGACGCGTCAGCGTGAAGCCGCGTGCGCTCGGCAGCCATTCGAGCGTCGGCGATTCAAGGTGGCGCGCCAGGCCGATCGGCGCCGGCTCGATGCGGATGTCCGTGCCGGCGGCCGCCTCCTGGAAGGCGCGCAGCGCACGCGGCATGTGATAGCCGTGCGTGACGAGCACGATGTGCGTGACGCCCGCAGGCTTGAGCAGCGCGATGGTGCGGCCGGCGTTCTCGCGGGTGTCGTGCGAGTCGTCCTCGATCCAGCGGATCGGCTGGCGGTAGTCGTCGGCCGCGACCTTCGCGGCAACGCGCGCTTCCGGCGTCGCGTCGGGCTGGCCCCAGCCGACGCCGCCGCTGAACGCCACCGGCGCGCCGGTCTCGCGCGCCAGCCACAGGCCGTAGCGCAGTCGCTCGAGCGACGGGTACTGCAGGCTGCTGACGCCGTACTCCGGCGCGTAAGGCTCGATGCCGGCGCCGAGCACGACGATCGCGATCGGCTGCTTCGCCTGCACCTCCGACTTCAGCTCGCGCACCTGGTCGAAGCTCATGGCCGACATCGGTGGCAGCAGCCAGCGCTGCAGGAACAGGCCGGCGCCGGTACATGCCGACAGCCAGATGCCGGCGATGCTCAGCACCACCAGGAACCAGCCGAGGCCGCGTCGCGGCAGGATGAGCCGGGCGCCGAACAGGGCGAGCAGCAGCAGCGGCACCGGCGGCAGCGCCAGCGCCGTCAGGACCGGCTTCCACGATTCGATGCCGACGGTGGAAAAGATGCTGTTCACGAGAAGTGCCTCGCGGGCGCGAGGCGTGCTGGATGCGGCGGCGCGGATTGTGACCGGTGCAGCCGCCGCGGTCGGTATCCATCGGTGTGCGCTCGCACCACGACCACGGCTCTTCGGCTGCTTCCAGCTAGACTGCGCGGCCGTTCGATGCGTACCCGTTCGCCAGTCCCACGTTCAACTCACGACGCGCCGCGGCGCATCGGCGGTCGGGGTCGCTCGCTCGTCCTGTCCCTGTGTCTCGCGCTGGCGCTGCTGCAGACGCTCGGCGTCATGCACCGGGTGGTGCACGCGCCGCACGGGGCCGACGGCCACGCCACGGGCTGGCTGGAACGCCTCT
>JBBSUK010000097.1:0-14559 GCA_038234975.1 Burkholderiales bacterium | reverse complement strand
TGGCGCGCACGGGGGAGCGGCCGCGGTCGCTGCCGCTCGGACCGTCGCGGGCGACGCCGTCGTCAGGCTGTCGCGAGCGCGGCGTTCCGCGCGGCGTCGAGTTCGACGCGGGCGGCCTGCGCGGCACGCCTCGACGCCGCGGCGAAGCCCTCGTCGTCGCCCGTATCGGCCGGATAGAGCACCGCCCGCGACGAGCTGACGATGATTGGGCCGGTGGTCGCCGTTTCGTCGCCGCGCCAGCCGCCCAGCACCGTCGCGCGTGCGTCGCCGCCCTGTGCGCCAATGCCGGGGATGAGCAGCGGCAGCGTCGGCGCGAGTTCGCGGACGCGGGCGATCTCCGATGGCCGCGTCGCGCCGACGACGAGGCCGACCTGCCCGTTCACGTTCCATTCCGACGACGCCATCCGCGCGATCCGTTCGTAGAGCTTCTCGCCGGCGCCGACGTCGAGGTCTTGCAGCATCCCGCCGCCCGGATTGGAGGTGCGGCACAGGACGATCGCGCCCTTGCCCTCGTGGCGCAGGTAGGGCTCGATCGAGTCGAAGCCGAGGAAGGGCGAGAGCGTCACCGCGTCGGCGCGATAGCGATCGAACACCTCGGCGGCGTACTGCTCGGCGGTCGAGCCGACGTCGCCTCGCTTGGCGTCGAGGATCACGGGGACGCCGGGCGCCATCGCGTGGATGTGGGCGATCAGCCGTTCGAGCTGCGCCTCGGCGCCGTGCGCGGCGAAGTAGGCGATCTGCGGCTTGAAGGCGAGCACGAGGTCGCGGGTCGCGTCGACGATCGCGGCGCAGAAGTCGAAGATGCGGGTGGGGTCGCCACGCATCGCGCCGGGGAAGCGTGCGGGATCGGGGTCGAGGCCGACGCAGAGGAGCGAGCGGTGCGCGCGCTCGGCGCGGGCGAGCATCTCGACGAACGTCATCGAGCGCCTTCGCTCGCTTCGCCGCCGAGGCCCGCCAGCGCCACGTCGGCGGCCGAATGCGCGAGCGCCTCGGCCTTGCCGACGTAGCTGCGCGGCGTCATCGCGAGCAGCCGGTCGCGCGCTTCGGCCGGGATCGCCAGGCCGCGGACGAAGGCATGCAGCGACTCGCGGTCGATCGCCCGCCCCCGCGTCAGCGACTTCAGCTGCTCGTACGGGTTGTCGATGCCGTGTCGCCGCATGACGGTCTGCACCGGCTCGGCGAGCACCTCCCACGCCGTGTCGAGGTCGGCGTCGATCGCGGCGGCATTCACGCCGAGCTTGCCCATGCCGCGTGCGAGCGATTCGCAGGCGAGCAGCATGTGGCCGATGGCGACGCCCATGTTGCGCAGCACGGTGCTGTCGGTGAGGTCGCGCTGGAGACGCGAGATCGGCAGCTTCTCCGCCATGTGCGCGAACAGCGCATTGGCGATGCCGAGGTTGCCCTCGGCATTCTCGAAGTCGATCGGGTTGACCTTGTGCGGCATCGTGCTCGAGCCGACCTCGCCCGCCACCGACTGCTGCGTGAAATAGCCGACGCTGATGTAGGCCCAGGCGTCACGGCACCAGTCGACGAGCACCGTGTCGCAGCGCTTGCACGCGTCGAACAGCTCGGCGATGGCGTCGTGCGGCTCGATCTGCGTCGTGTGCGGGTTCAACGTCAGGCCGAGCCGCTCCTCGACGACTCGCCTGGCGAGCGCCTCCCAGTCGACCTCGGGGTAAGCCGCGAGGTGCGCGTTGTAGTTGCCGACGGCTCCGTTCATCTTCGCCAGCAGCACGACGCGGGCGATGCCGTCGCGCGCCCGCCGCAGCCGCACGGCGACGTTGCCGATCTCCTTGCCGAGCGTCGTCGGCGTCGCCGTCTGGCCGTGCGTGCGGGCGAGCATCGGCTGCGCGGCGTGGCGGCGGGCCAGCGTCGCCATCGTCTCGACGAGGCGGTCGAGCGCGGGCAGCAACACGTCGCGCCGCGCCGCGCCGAGCATCAGCGCGTGGCGGGTGTGGTTGATGTCTTCGCTGGTGCACGCGAAGTGCAGGAAGCCGCGCAGCTTCGCGAGCCCTGGGCTCGACGCCGTCTTCTCGCCGAGCCAGTACTCGACCGCCTTGACGTCGTGGTTGGTCGTGCGCTCGATCGCCTTGACGGCTTCCGCGTCGGCTTCGGAGAATTCGTCGGCGATCCGCTTCAGCAGCTCGCGCGCACCGGCGTCGATCGGCGGCATGTCGGGCAACGCAGCGTCGGCGAGCGCGAGCAGCCATTCGACTTCGACCCGGACCCGACAGCGGACGAGGCCATATTCCGAGAGCCACGGCCGCAGCGTTTCGACCTTGCCCGCATAGCGCCCGTCGAGCGGCGAGAGGGCGACGAGCGGCGACGGATTCATGCGCTCGCCATTATCGGGCCGACCCTAGAATGAATCGAGGAAGACGGCTCGCCGCGCATCGGGCCGAGAGGGAACACATGAAACTGATCGGCTCGCTGGGGAGCCCGTACGTGCGCAAGGTGCGCATCGTCCTGGCCGAGAAGAAGATCGACTACCGCTTCGAGCCCGAAGACGTGTGGAACAGCGACGCCATCCTCGCTTCCAACCCGCTCGGCAAGGTGCCGTGCCTGGTGCTGGAAGGCGGCGAGGCGGTGTTCGATTCACGCGTCATCGTCGAGTACCTCGACGCGCGCTCGCCGCTGGCGCGGATGATCCCGGAGGAGAACCGGGTGCGCACCGAAGTTCGCACCTGGGAGGCGCTGGCCGACGGCATCTGCGACGCCGCCATCCTCGCCCGCCTGGAGGCGACCTGGGCCGGTCGCACCGCCGAGCAACGCTCGCAGGCCTGGATCGACCGGCAGATGAAGAAGATCGACGCCGCGCTCGAGGCGATCTCGACCGATGTCGCCGACAAGCCTTGGTGCACCGGTGTCCACATGACGCTGGCCGACATCGCGGTCGGCTGCGCACTCGGCTATCTCGCCTTGCGCTTCCCGGAAATGGGCTGGCGCGAACGGCACCGCAACCTCGGCCGCCTCGCCGACAAGCTCAACGCGAGGCAGAGCTTCGTCGACACCGTGCCGTCGGCGGGCTGATCGCCGCGCGGCGGGTCAGGGCGTGGCGGCCGTGGACCGCACCGGCTCGGTCAGCTTCTTGGGCGACGGTGCCTGGGGCGGCGCGACCGCCTCCGGCGAGGTGGCTGTCGTATGGCCCTCCGGTCTGGCGGTGAAGCTCGCGCTGGTCGACATCGGCCAGTAGGTCCTGAACACCTGGAGCGGCAGCTCGTCGCCGAGCAGCTCGCCCGGCTTGATGAAGGGCAGCAGGTTGGCGAGCAGCTTCACGCCCTGCTCGGAATGGCGCCGCACGATGTGCGACGCGGTGAGCTCGGCAGGGCTCATCAGGCCGGCCGCCTGCACCAGCTCCTTCAGCGCCATCAGCGTGTTCTGGTGGAAGCGGAAGACGCGGTCGCCCTTGCTCGTCGGATCGAGCCCCTTCTGGCGCTCGGCGTCCTGCGTGGTCACGCCGGTCGGGCAGTTCCCGGTGTGGCAGGTCTGCGCCTGGATGCAGCCGAGCGCGAACATGAAGCCACGGCCGGCGTTGCACCAGTCGGCGCCGAGCGCGAGCATGCGGGCGATGTCGAAGGCGCTGATCACCTTGCCTGCTGCGCCGACGCGGATCCGGTCGCGCAGGTTCAGGCCGACGAGCGTGTTGTGAACGAGCAGCAATCCTTCCTGCACCGGCGCGCCGACATGGTCGGTGAACTCGAGCGGTGCGGCGCCGGTGCCGCCCTCGGCACCGTCGACGACGATGAAGTCGGGAACGATGCCGGTCTCGTGCATCGCCTTGGCGATCCCGAACCACTCCCACGGGTGGCCGATGCACAGCTTGATGCCGGTCGGCTTGCCGCCAGACAGCTCGCGCAGCCGCTCGATGAACCGCATCATCTCCAACGGCGTCGAGAAGGCGCTATGTGCCGCCGGCGAGATGCAGTCGACCCACGGCACCACGCCGCGCGCCTCGGCGATCTCGATCGTCACCTTCGGGCCGGGCAGCACGCCGCCGTGGCCGGGCTTGGCGCCCTGCGAGAGCTTGAGCTCGATCAGCTTGACCTGCGGGTCGCGGGCGTTGGCGGCGAAGCGCTCTTCGGAGAACGAGCCATCGGGGTTGCAGCAGCCGAAGTAGCCCGAGCCGATCTCCCAGATCAGGTCGCCGCCGTGCACGCGGTGGTAGCGGCTGATCGAGCCCTCGCCGGTGTCGTGTGCGAAGCCGCCCTTCCTGGCGCCGGCGTTGAGTGCGAGGATGGCGTTGGCCGAGAGCGCGCCGAAGCTCATCGCCGAGATGTTGTAGATGCTCGCGCTGTAGGGCTGCGCGCGCCCCTCGCCGATGACGACCCGGAAGTCGTGCGACTCGATCTCGGTCGGCGCGATCGAGTGGTTGATCCACTCGTAGCCGATCGCGCCCACGTTGATCTGCGTGCCGAAGGGCCGCTTGTCGGAGTCGCCCTTGGCGCGCTGATAGACGAGCGAGCGCTGCTGGCGCGAGAACGGGTTGGCCTCGTTGTCGCCCTCGATGAAGTACTGGCGGATCTCCGGCCGGATGAACTCGAAGAAGAAGCGCAGGTGGCCGATCAGCGGGTAGTTGCGCAGCACCGAGTGGCGCTGCTGGACCACGTCGCGCACGCCGACGAGCACCAGGAGCAGGAAGACGATCGCGATCCAGCCGGTCATGCCGAAGCGCGCCCAGGCCAGCGTGAAGCCCGCCAGCGCCACCATGCACAGCACCCACACCGCGTAGCGGACGGGAACGAGTTCGTCGAGCCGGTTCACCCACTTGAACATCGAGGCATCCCCCTGCTGCGAAGCCCGGCGATGGTAGACGCCGTGCGGTTCCCGCGACGTCTGGGTGCGTGGCGAATGCCTCAGAAGATCGACAGACCGGTGCGGGCCGCTAACAGCTCGAGCGCGGCAGTGCCGAGCACCGAGTTGCCGCTCGCGTCGACCGCCGGCGACCAGACCGCGACGGTGAGCCGGTCGGGCACCACGGCGACGATGCCGCCGCCGACGCCGCTCTTGCAAGGCAGGCCGATGCGGTAGGCGAACTCGCCGGCGGCGTCGTAGGTGCCGCAGGTCAGCATGAGCGCGTTGATGCGTCGCGCCTGCCGCTCGCTCACCACGGCCGGCCGGTCGGCGAGCGGATGCGCGCCGTCGCGGCACAGGAAGTTCGCGGCGCGGGCGAGTTGCCGGCAGCTCATCGCGACCGAGCACTGGTGGAAGTAGAGGTCGAGCACGGCGGCGACCGGACGGTCGAGGCGACCGAAGCTCTTCATGAAGTTGGCGAGGGCGATGTTGCGAAAGCCGGTCGCCGCCTCCGACTCGGCGACCTCGTCGTCGAACGAGACCGGCTCGCCGCACAGGCCCGACAGCATCGCCAGCAGCTTCGCCTTGGCATCCGGTTCGTCGAGCAGGCGATCGGCGACGGCGATCGCGCCGGCGTTGATGAACGGGTTGCGCGGGACGCCCGCTTCGCTCTCGAGCTGCACGAGCGAGTTGAACGGGTTGCCCGAGGGCTCGCGGTGGATGCGATCCCACAACGCCTCGCCGTAACGCTGCAGCGCCATCGTCAGCGTGAAGAGCTTGGACACGCTCTGGATCGAGAAGGGAAGGTCGGCGTCGCCCGCGAAGGCCTCCTCGCCGTCGTGCGTGACGAGCGCGATGCCGAACCGATGCGGGTCGACGCGGGCGAGCGCCGGGATGTACGACGCCACCTTGCCTTCGGCGCCGAGCCGCGGCCGCAGCGTGCGCTCGATGTCGTCGAGGAGCGCTTGGAGGGTCGAATCGTGAGCCATCGCAGCATGCCGATTCTCGTCCGTGCGGCCTATACTGCCGCCAGCGCTGATTTATCCGGCTTGCGGGCGCTTTACAAATGCGGCTAAAGAGGGAACCGAGACCCGGTGCCTGCTCCGCAGCGCCGGGTTTTTTTGGTTCCGCCATGCCCACCCTCGGCGACGTCACGCCGCAATCGATGCACTTCGCGCAGCCGCTGCCGCTGGCCAGCGGCGCGGCGCTTCGCGACTACGCGCTCACCTACGAGACCTACGGCACGCTCAATGCGGCGAAGAGCAACGCGGTGCTCGTCTGCCATGCGCTCAACGCCTCGCACCACGTCGCCGGCACGCACGCCGGCGTGGCGAAGAGCGAAGGCTGGTGGGACAACCTCATCGGCCCCGGCAAGCCGCTCGACACCGAGCGCTTCTTCGTCGTCGGCGTCAACAACATCGGCTCGTGCTTCGGCTCGACCGGGCCGACGAGCCCGAACCCCGACCCGGCGGCGAACGGCCGCACCTACGGCAGCGACTTCCCGGTCGTGACCGTCGAGGACTGGGTCGACGCACAGGTGCGCCTCGTCGACGCGCTCGGCATCGACCGGCTCGCGGCGGTCCTCGGCGGCAGCCTCGGCGGCATGCAGGCGCTCGACTGGTCGCTGCGCTGCCCCGAACGGCTGCGCGCCTGCGTGGCGGTGGCGACGGCGCCGAACCTGTCGGCGCAGAACATCGCCTTCAACGAGGTGGCGCGGCGCGCCATCGTCACCGACCCGGAGTTCCACGGTGGCCACTATGCCGATCACGGCACGCTGCCACGGCGCGGCCTTCGGGTGGCGCGGATGATCGGCCACATCACCTACCTCTCCGACGACGCGATGGAGACGAAGTTCGGGCGCAGCCTGCAGCAGGCGGCGTTCGGCTACTCGACGCAGGACGTCGAATTCCAGATCGAGAGCTACCTGCGCCACCAGGGCGACAAGTTCAGCGAGTACTTCGACGCCAACACCTACCTGCTCATCACCCGCGCGCTCGACTACTTCGACCCGGCACGCGCCTTCGGTGGCGACCTCGCGGCGACGTTTGCTCGCGCCAGCTGCCGCTTCCAGCTCGTGAGCTTCTCGACCGACTGGCGGTTCGCGCCGGCACGGTCGCGCGAGATCGTCAAGGCGCTCGTCGACAACCGGCTCGACGTGAGCTATGCCGAGATCGACGCGCCGCATGGACACGACGCGTTCCTGCTCGACGACCCGCGCTACCACGGCGTGCTGCGGGCGTGCTTCGAGCGGCTCGCGGGAGAGGTCGCGTGAGCGAGCGGAAAGATCTCGAACTGATCGCCGACCTGGTGCCTGCCGGCTCGCGTGTGCTCGACCTCGGCTGCGGCTCGGGCGAGCTGCTGGCGATGCTGCGTGACCAGAAGGGCTGCAGCGGCTACGGCGTCGAGATCGACGACGCGAACGTGCTCGCCTGCCACGAGCGCGGCGTCAACGTCATCCAGCTCAACCTCGAGGAGGGCCTTGCCCTGTTCGACGACCGCAGCTTCGACGTCGTCCTTCAGCTCGAGACGCTGCAGCACCTGAAGAACACCGAGAAGATGCTGCGCGAGACGGCGCGGGTCGGCCGCATCGGCATCGTCAGCTTTCCGAACTTCGCGCATTGGCCGAACCGGCTGCGCGTCGTCGCCGGCCGCATGCCGGTGACGCGGGCGCTGCCGTACCAGTGGTACGACACGCCGAACATCCGCGTCGGCACGTACACCGATTTCGAGGTGCTCGCGCGCCGCGACGGCCTGCGCATCCTCGACGCCTTCGGCATCCGCGGCGCTCGCGCCGTGCGCGTCTGGCCGAACCTGCTGGCGAGCGTGGCGGTGTTCAAGTTCGAGGCCGCAGCGCGCGGTCAGGCCGACGCGGCGCTCCGGCGCGACACCGCCGGCCGTTGACCGCGCCCTGCCCGGAACACGCCGCTCCGCTATCCTCGCCGGCTTCGCCAAAGGGAGGCCTCGCCATGCTGCTCCGCCGCTCGTTGTGGTCTGCTGCGCTGTTGCTTGCGGGCGGTGTCGCGTTCGTCTCCGCCGAAGCCGCCGCGCCGCAGCAGAAGACCGCCGCACCCGGCTGGTACCGGACGATGCTTGGCGACTTCGAGGTCACGGTGCTGTCCGACGGCGTCGTCGATCTGGAGCCGAAGACGCTGCTGCTCGGCATCAAGCCGGCCGAGGTCGGCGCGTTGCTCGGCAAGCGCTTCCTCGGCGACAAGGTCGCGACCTCGGTCAACACCTTCCTCGTCAACACGGGCGACAAGCTGATCCTCGTCGACACCGGCGCGGCCGCCCTGTTCGGGCCGACGCTGGGCAAGCTGCCGCAAAACCTTGCCGCCGCTGGCTACAGGCCCGAACAGATCGACGCCGTGCTCATCACGCACATGCACCCGGACCACGTCGGTGGCCTCATGGCCGACGGCAAGCTCGCGTTCCCGAACGCCACCGTCCATGCCGACCAGCGCGACGCCGACTACTGGCTGAGTGACTCCGAGATGGCCAAGGCGCCCGAGGCTGCGAAGGGGTTCTTCAAGGGCGCGATGGCGTCGCTCAAGCCCTATGTCGACGCCGGCAAGCTCAAGACCTTTCGCGGCGACACCGAACTCTTCCCCGGCATTCGAGCCAACGCCGCCGCCGGCCACACGCCGGGCCACACGACGTACACGATCGAGTCGAAGGGGCAGAAGCTCGTGCTGTGGGGCGACCTGGTCCACGTCGCCGCGGTGCAGTTTCCGAAGCCGGAGGTGACGATCGCCTTCGACACCGACAGCAAGGCCGCCGCCGGTGAGCGTGCCAGGGCCTTCGCCGCGGCCGCCAAGGGCGGCTGGTGGATCGGCGCCGCGCACCTGCCGTTCCCGGGCCTCGGCCACATCCGCGTCGAAGGGCGTGCCTGGGAGTTCGTCCCGGCCAACCACGACGTGCCGCGCTGACCGATGCCCGACCCTGCCTCGCCGCGTCGTGCCGGCGTTCTTGCTTCGACACTCGTCGTCGCGGTCGTCTTCGGCTCGGCGCTTGCCCTCACCGCCTGCGGCAGGGACGGTGACGGCGGCAAGGCTGCTGCCGGTGGCGCCTCCGCTGCGTCGGCTGCCGGCGGCCCGCCGCCGGTCGAGGTCGGCGTGGTCGTCGCGGCGATGCGCAACGTCGGCCTCGTCAACGAGCTGCCCGGCCGCATCGAGGCGTCGCGGGTCGCGCAGGTTCGCGCGCGGGTTCCGGGCATCGTGCTGCGCCGTGTGTTCGTCGAGGGCAGCGAGGTGCGCGCCGGCCAGCCGCTCTTTCGCATCGACCCGCAGTCGCTCGACGCTGCGCAGTCGGCCGCGCAGGCGACGCTGGCCCGCGCCCAGGCCAACCTCGCGCAGGCGACGGCGCAGGCCGATCGCTACAAGCCACTGCTCGAGGCGAACGCGATCAGCAAGCAGGACTACGTCAACGCCGTCGCCGCGCAGAAGACCGCCGAGGCCGACGTCGCGGCCGGGCGGGCGACGCTGAAGACGGCGCAGATCAACCTCGGCTACGCGACCGTCACGGCGCCGATCTCCGGCCGCATCGGCCGCGCCCAGGTGACCGAAGGCGCGCTCGTCGGCCAGGGCGACGCGACGCTGCTCGCCACCATCCAGCAGATCCGCCCGGTCTACGTCAACTTCACCCAGTCGACGACCGAGGTGCTGAACATGCGTCGAGCCTTCGAGACGGGGCGCTTGCGCCGCGCCGGTGGCGCTGACGGCGGCACGGTCAAGGTCGTGCTCGAAGACGGCAGCCTCTACGCGCAGACCGGCAAGATGCTCTTCACCGACCTGACGGTCGACCCGACGTCGGGCCAGGTGACGCTGCGTGCCGAGGTGCCGAACCCGAACGGGCTGCTGCTGCCCGGCATGTACGTGCGCGTTCGCATCGAGCAGGCCGAGACACCCAACGGCATCCTGCTGCCGCAGCAGTCGGTGCAACGCGGCACGGGCGGCGACACGGTGATGGTCGTCGGCACCGACGGCAAGATCACCACCAAGCCCGTCAAGGTCGGCTCCGGCAAGGGCTCCGACTGGGTCATCCTCGACGGCCTGACGCCGGGCGAGATGGTCATGGTCGACGGCTTCCAGAAGGTGCGCGGCAAGGCGACGGTGCGGCCGGTGCTGGTGCAGCCGGGCGGGGCGTCGTCGGCGGCCTCGGGAGCTTCGGCGCCTCGATAGACGACGCGGATGGCGCAGTTCTTCATCGACCGGCCCATCTTCGCGTGGGTCATCGCCTTCTTCATCCTCGTCCTCGGCGGGGTCGCGATCAAGCAGCTGCCGATCGCGCAGTACCCGAGCGTCGCGCCGCCGTCGATCGTCCTCACCGCGACGTACCCAGGCGCCTCGGCGCAGACGCTCGAGGACAGCGTCATGAGCGTCATCGAGCAGGAGATGAACGGCTCGCCCGGCCTCATCTACACCGAGTCGGTGACGCAGGCAAACGGCGTCGGCCAGATGACGCTGACGTTCGAGTCGGGCACCAGCCCCGACCTGGCGCAGGTCGACGTGCAGAACCGGCTCGCCCGTGCTTCGCCGCGGCTGCCCTCGGCCGTGACGCAGCAGGGCGTTCGCGTCGACAAGGCGCGCTCGAACTTCCTGCTCTTCACGATCCTCTCGTCGACCAATCCCGCGTACGACCCGATCGCCCTCGGCGACTACGCGTCGCGCAACGTCCTGCCCGAGCTGCAGCGCGTTCCCGGCGTCGGCCAGGCGCAGCTGTTCGGCACCGAGCGGTCGATGCGGATCTGGATCGACCCGGCCAAGCTCGTCGGCTACGGGCTGTCGACCAACGACGTCGTCGCCGCCATCCGGGCGCAGAACGCGCAGGTGTCGTCGGGAACGATCGGCGACCTGCCGATCGTCCGCGGCACGCCGATCAGCGCCACCGTGGTCGTCAAGGGACAGCTGACCACGACCGAGCAGTTCGGCGACATCGTGCTGCGCGCCAACGCCGACGGATCGTCGGTCAAGCTCAAGGACGTCGCCCGCGTCGAGCTCGGCGGACAGAGCTACGCGACCTCGGCGCGGCTCAACGGCAAGCCTTCGACCGGCATCGGCGTACAGCTTTCGGCGACCGGAAATGCGCTCGCGACGGCCGACGCGATCCGCGCCAAGATGGAGTCGCTGTCTGCCTACTTCCCGCAGGGCGTGCGCTTCGACATCCCGTACGACAGCTCGCGCTTCGTGCAAATCTCGATCCGGCAGGTGGTCGTGACGCTGGTCGAGGCGGTGATCCTCGTTTTCCTGGTGATGTACCTGTTCCTGCAAAGCCTGCGCTACACGCTGATCCCGACCATCGTCGTGCCGGTGGCGCTGCTCGGCGCCTTCGCCGTGATGTACGCCTTCGGCTACTCGATCAACGTGCTGACGATGTTCGCGATGGTGCTCGCCGTCGGCATCCTGGTCGACGACGCAATCGTCGTCATCGAGAACGTCGAGCGCATCATGAGCGAGGAGGGCCTGTCGCCGCGTGATGCGACGAAGAAGGCGATGAGCCAGATCACCGCGGCGCTGGTCGGCATCAGCGTCACGCTGGTGTCGGTGTTCCTGCCGATGGCGTTCTTCTCCGGCTCGGTCGGCAACATCTACCGCCAGTTCTCGCTGGTGATGGTGAGCTCGATGCTGTTCTCGGTCTTCCTCGCCATGTCGCTCACGCCGGCGCTGTGCGCGACCATTCTCAAACCCATCGCAAAGGGTTCCAAGCACGAGAAGAAGGGCCCGTTCGGCTGGTTCAACCGCGGCTTCAAGGCGACGACGCACGGCTACGAGGGTCTGGTCGCGAAGATGCTGCGCCGCACCGGGCGCTTCGTCGTGATCTACCTCGTCGTCGCCGGTGTCGCGGGGTGGATGTTCGTCCGCATGGCGTCGTCGTTCCTGCCGACCGAGGACCAGGGCTACCTGATCGCCAACGTCCAGCTGCCGCCAGGCGCCACGCAGGGCCGCACGCTCGCCGTCATGGAGCAGGCCGAGCAGTTCTTCCTGAAGCAGCCCGAGGTCGCGAGCATGGTCAGCGTGCTCGGCTTCTCGTTCGCCGGCAGCGGTCAGAACGCGGCGCTCGCCTTCGTCACGCTCAAGCCCTGGGGCGAGCGCAAGGGCGCCGAGCATTCGGCGCAGGGCGTCGCCGGCCGTGCCTTCGGCGCGTTCTCGAAGATCCGCGACGCCTTCGCCTTCGCCGTCGTCCCGCCGGCGATCCCCGAGCTCGGCAACGCGAGCGGCTTCGCCTTTCGCCTGCAGGACCGCGGCGGCAACGGCCACGCGGCGCTGCTGAACGCGCGCAACCAGCTTCTCGGCGAGGCGGCGCAGAGCAAGCTGCTGTCGGGCCTGCGACCCGACGGCCTCGAGGACGCGCCGCAGCTGCAGATCGACATCGACCGCGCCCGCGCGGCGGCACTGGGCGTCTCGTTCGACCAGATCAACGGCGTGCTCTCGACGGCGCTCGGCTCGACCTTCGTCAACGACTTCCCGAACAACGGCCGCCTGCAGCGCGTCATCGTCCAGGCCGACGCACCCGCCCGCATGAGCGCCGATGACCTGCTGCGCCTGTCCGTCGTCAACGGCAAGGGCCAGACGATCCCGCTCTCGGCGGTCGCGACGACGCAGTGGATCACCGGGCCGATTCAGACGGTGCGCTTCAACGGCTACCCGACGATGCGCATCGCCGGCGACGCCGCAGCGGGCCGCTCGACCGGCGAGGCGATGGACGAGATGGAGCGCCTCGCAGCGAAGTTGCCCGCGGGCTTCGGCTACGAGTGGACCGGCCAGTCGCGAGAGGAGCGCATCTCGGGTTCGACGGCGACGATCCTGCTCGTCTTCTCGCTGCTCGCCGTCTTCCTCTGCCTCTCGGCACTCTACGAGAGCTGGTCGATCCCGCTGGCGGTGCTGCTCGCGGTGCCGCTCGGCGCGCTCGGCGCGGTGCTCGGTGCGACCTTGCGCGACATGCCCAACGACGTCTTCTTCAAGGTCGGCCTCATCACCGTGATCGGCTTGTCGGCGAAGAACGCGATCCTCATCATCGAATTCGCGAAGGACCTCGTCGCCGGGGGCAAGGGCGTGATCGAGGCGACGCTCGAAGCGGTGCACCTGCGCTTCCGGCCGATCCTGATGACCTCGATCGCGTTCATCCTCGGCGTGCTGCCGCTGGTGGTCGCCAGCGGCGCCGGCTCGGCCAGCCAGCGCGCGATCGGCACCGGCGTGATGGGCGGGATGATCACGGCGACGGTGCTCGCGGTGTTCTTCGTGCCGGTGTTCTTCGTCGTCGTCAAGCGCTGGTTCAAGGGCGGCGGGGTGCGCGGCGAAAGCGCCGCGCTCGCTCCACGGCCGGCGCCCGAACCGCCGCCCGTGTCGGAAGCGCCGAGCGGCGCAGACCGACGTGGCTGAGCGCGCTCGCCGGCGGGTGGCGGCGGCCATGGCGGGGGTCGCCGCCGTCGCGCTGCTGTCGGCGTGCGGCTCGCTGATCCCGAGCTACCAACGGCCCGCGCCGCCGGTTCCGTCGAGCTACCCGATCGAGCCCGCACCGACCGCGACCGGGGCCGACGAGACCACCGTCGACTGGCAGCGTTTCTATGCCGACGCCCGCCTGCGCCGGCTGATCGACCTCGCGCTCGCCAACAACCGCGACCTGCGCGTCGCCATCCTCAACATCGAGCAGACGCGCGCCGCCTACGACGTGCGGCGCGCCGACCAGCTGCCGTCGCTCGGCGTCGGCGCGGCGGTCTCGCGCGGCGTCGTCAGCGGCGCCGGGCGCGCGACGACCTACGCCGTCGGCCTTGCCGTCACGTCGAACGAACTCGACCTGTTCGGTCGCATCCACGATCTGTCGGAGGTCGCGCTCGCCCAGTACCTGGCGACCGAGGAAACGCGCAAGGCGGTGCAGATCAGCCTCGTCGCCTCGGTGGCGTCGACCTACATCCAGGCGCTCGCCGACGATGCGCTCGTGCGCGTCACGCGGCAGACGCTGGCGACGCGCGAGGAATCGACGCGCCTGACCAAGCTGCGCTTCGACAACGGCGCGTCGTCGGCGCTCGACTACCAGCAGAGCGTCTCGCTGCTCGAAGGTGCGAACGTGGCGCTGGCGCAAACGCTGCGCCTGCGAGCACAGGACGAGAACGCGTTGCAGCTGCTCGTCGGCGAGCCGCTGCCGGCCGACCTGCCGCCGCCGCCGCTGCTCGGCGGCGTGCTGGCGGGCATCGACCTGCCGGCCGGTCTGCCGTCGGAGCTGCTCGAACGTCGCCCGGACATCCGTGCCGCCGAGGAGCAGCTCCTCGCCGCCAACGCCAACATCGGCGCCGCGCGCGCCGCGTTCTTTCCGCGCATCTCGCTCACCGGCAGCTTCGGCAGCGCGAGCCTCGAGCTGTCGGGGCTGTTCAAGAGCGGCACCTGGGCCTTCACCGGCACCGGCTCGCTCGTGCAGCCGATCTTCGACTACGGCCGCAACCGCGCCAACCTCGGTGTCGCCCGGGCGAGCTTCGCGATCGCGCAGGCGCAGTACGAGAAGGCGATCCAGTCGGCGTTTCGCGAAGTCGCCGACGCGCTCGCCGGCCGCGCGACGTACGGCGAGCAGCTGCGCGCCCAGCGTGCCCAGGTCGAGGCGCTCGCCAGCACGTTTCGCCTCGCCGACCTGCGCTACAAGGCCGGCGCCGCGAGCTACCTCGACTCGCTCGACGCGCAGCGCTCGCTGTTCGTCGCGCAGCAGGCGCTGGTGCAGACCGAGGCGCAGCAGCTGCAGAACGCCGTCGCGCTCTACCGCGTGCTCGGCGGCGGGTGGAGCGAG
>JBBSUK010000096.1:0-14582 GCA_038234975.1 Burkholderiales bacterium | reverse complement strand
TGCCGGCGTTCACTGCCGGGCGAATGCCGGCGTTGAACAGGTCGGTCTCGAGGAAGATCTGGCCATCGGTAATCGAGATGACATTGGTCGGCACGAATGCCGAAACGTCGCCAGCCTGGGTCTCGATGATCGGCAGCGCCGTCAGCGAACCGGTCCTGCCCTTGACCTCGCCCTTGGTGAAGTCCTCGACGTACTTCTCGTTGACGCGCGCGGCGCGCTCGAGGAGGCGCGAGTGGAGATAGAACACGTCGCCCGGATAGGCTTCGCGGCCCGGCGGGCGGCGCAGCAGCAGCGACACCTGGCGATACGCGACGGCCTGCTTCGACAGGTCGTCGTAGACGATGAGCGCATCCTGGCCGCGGTCGCGGAAGTACTCGCCCATCGTGCAGCCGGAGTAGGCCGCGACGTACTGCATCGCCGCGCTTTCGGCGGCCGACGCGGCGACGACGATCGTGTATTCCATCGCCCCCGCCTGCTCGAGCGCGCGTACCACGTTCTTGATCGACGACGCCTTCTGGCCGATGGCGACGTAGATGCAGGTCATGTCCTGACCCTTCTGGTTGATGATCGCGTCGATCGCCACCGCCGTCTTGCCGGTCTGGCGGTCGCCGATGATCAGCTCGCGCTGGCCGCGGCCGATCGGCACCATCGAGTCGATTGACTTGAGGCCCGTCTGCATCGGTTGGTCGACCGACTTGCGCGCGATCACGCCCGGAGCGATCTTCTCGATCGGCGCCGACAGCTTGGTGTCGATCGGGCCCTTGCCGTCGATCGGCGCGCCGAGCGCGTTGACGACACGGCCCTTCAGCTCGGGGCCGATCGGCACCTCGAGGATGCGGCCCGTGCACTTGACGGTGTCGCCCTCGGAGATGTGCTCGTACTCGCCCAGGATCACCGAGCCGACCGAGTCGCGCTCGAGGTTGAGCGCCAGGCCGTAGGTGGCCGAGCCGTCGGGCGCGGCCGGGAACTCGAGCATCTCGCCCTGCATCGCCTGCGACAGGCCGTGGATGCGGCAGATGCCGTCGGTCACCGAGACGACGGTGCCCTCGTTGCGGATGTCGGCCGAGACGGCCAGGCCCTGGATCCGGCTCTTGATGAGCTCGGAGATTTCGGCGGGATTGAGTTGCATGGAACGAACTCCGGAATCGAATGCGGTGTGTGCGGTGGACGGCTCGCCGTCAGGCGACGAGGGCCGCCTTCATCTGCTGGAGACGGGCGCGGATCGAGGTGTCGAGGACCTCGTCGCCGACGACGACGCGAACGCCGCCGATCAGCGAAGGGTCGACGACGACGCTGGCGTCGAGCTTGCGGCCGAAGCGCTTCTCCATCGCCTGCTTCACGTCGGCCAGCTGCGCGTCGGTGAGCGGGAAGGCGCTGTGGATCTCGGCCTGAGACGTGCCGCTCTGCTGGTCGACGAGCGCCTGGAACTGCGACGCGATCGCCGGCAATGCCGACAGGCGACCGTTCTCGACGACGGCGCGCAACAGGTTGCGGACGGCGTCGCCGATCGGCGGCTTCGTCACCGAGCCGATGACTTCGACGACCTGCTCGCCGGTGACCTTCGGGTTGTCGGCGAACTGGCGCATCGTCGGGTCGGCGGCAATGCCCGAGAGCGCCCGCATGTCGGCCGCGACGGCGGGCAGATCGGCCGTGCCCACCGCCTTCAGCAGCGCTTCGGCGTAGGGACGGGCAATGGTGGCGAGCTCTGCCATGTCGTTGCGCGGCTCAGAGCTCCGCCTTCAGGCGGGACAGGAGATCGGCGTGGACTTGCGGGTTCACCTCGCGGCGCAGGATCTGCTCGGCTCCCTGCACGGCAAGCGCGGCGACCTGCTCGCGCAATTGCTCGCGGGCCTTGGTCGATTCCTGCTCGGCCTCGACCTTGGCGGCGGCCACGATCTTGGCGCCCTCGTCGCTGGCGCGGCCCTTCGCCTCCTCGATCATCTGCTGAGCCAGCCGCTCGGCGTCGGCCAGGCGCTGCTGGGCGTCGGTCCGGGCCGACGACAGCTCCTGCTCGACCCGCTTGTTGGCGGCGACCAGCTCCGACTTCGCCTTGTCGGCGGCCGACAGACCCTCGCGGATCCTGGCGGCGCGCTCGTCGAGCGCTGTCGCAAGCGGCGGCCAGATGTACTTCATCGTGAACAGGACCAGGATGACGAGGACGATCATCTGGATCCAGAACGTGGCGGTGATGCTCACGGGGAAACCTCGCTTGGATGCAGGCGACCCACCGACGAATCGGCGGACCGGCCCGCGGAAAGGACCGGTGCGACGATCACTTCGGCAGCTGGGCGAGCTGCGCGAGGAACGGGTTGGCCGTCGTGTACCAGAGCGCGATGCCCAGGCCGATGATGAACGACGCGTCGATCAGGCCGAGCAGCAGGAACACCTTGGTCTGCAGCACGCCCATGAGTTCGGGCTGGCGCGCGGCCGATTCGAGGTACTTGCTGGCCATGATGCCGACGCCGACGCACGCACCGAGTGCACCGAGGCCGATGATGATGCCGGCGGAGATCGCGACGAAACCGATGAGTTCCATTTTCTAAGGCTCCAGAGAGGAAAGGTCGAGAAGGAAAGGAGGGGAAAGAAGAGCCGGTCAGTGCGCTTCGTGCGCCTGGCCGATGTAGACGAGGGTGAGCATCATGAACACGTACGCCTGCAGCGTGATGATCAGGATGTGGAAGATCGCCCAGAGGGTTCCGGCGAAGATGTGCAGCGCGGCCAGCGCGAAGCCGCTGACCGAGAGCGTGAACGCGCCGCCCAGCAGGGCGATCAGCAGGAAGATCAGCTCGCCGGCGTACATGTTGCCGAACAACCGCATGCCGTGCGAGACCGTCTTCGACACGAACTCGAGCAGCTGCATCGCGACGTTGACGATGGCCATCACCGCGAAGCCGAGCCAGGTGAGCGGATTGGCGGTGAGCTTGACGGTGCCGAACGGCGCGACGAGAAGCTCGTGCCCCCAGCCGCCGACGCCCTTGATCTTCATGTTGTAGAAGATGCTGATCAGCAGCACGCCGACCGACAGCGCCATGGTGATCGAGAGGTCCGCCGTCGGCACGACGCGGAGGTAGGCGTGCTCGGGGTCGTGGCCCGCCGCGCCGTAGACCCAGCCCCAGAGGATCGGCAGCAGATCGACCGGCAGGAGGTCCATCGCGTTGAGCAAGAAGGTCCAGACGAACACCACGAGCGCCAGCGGCGCGACCAGCGAGCGGCTTTTCGCGTTGTGGACGATGCCCTTGGCCTCGTTGTCGACGACCTCGTAGAGGAACTCGACGGCAGCCTGGAATCGCCCCGGCGGGCCCGACGTGGCCTTGCGCGCGGCCCACCACAGGATGAAGCAGCCGAGCGCACCGATCACGGTCGTGAAGAAGACCGAATCGATATTGATGACGGAAAAGTCGACCAGGCCCTTCGGCTTGCCTGTCCCCAGGTGGGTCAGGTGGTGGACGATGTATTCGCCCGGGGTGGGCGAGTGCGCTTCGGCTGCCATGGCGTCGTTCTGTTACCGATCTCGCTCAGGTTCACTGCGGGCGGCCACGCACGAGCAGCGCGAGCCAGTAGGTCTGGAGACACACGAACAAGGTCGCGAGCATCACCGGCCAGACCAGGCCGGGGACGACGCGTGCCGCCACCGCGAGCATGACGATCGAGACGACGACTTTCATGAACCCCCAGCCCAGCAGGCTGGCCATGCTCGCCACCGGAGACAGGGCTGCGAGCCGGCTCGTCGCCGCGCGCGCCATCAGCGCACCCGGCACCGCCACCACCGCCGCGCCGTAGAGCGCCGACCAGGCCGCCGTTTCACCGCCGATGAAGACGGCGATCACGGCAGCGACGACGCCCACACCGACCTGGGAGGCCACGACCTTCCACGGCGACAGGGGCGGGTCGTTGCGCACGAGCGCGTCGGCCTCGGCCCGCGTCCACTGCCGGGGCAGCGGTTCGTCGGCGTCGTCAGCGACGCTGCGAAACACCGCGTCGGATGAAGGGCGCGGCATCGCGATTTTCAACACAACCCAGGAGTATACCGAGCCTATGCGCCGGCCGGAGTCGACCGGCGCACGAACGTCGGGTCGCGGCGCAGCACCCGGCCCTCGCGGGCGCCTCGGTGCCGGCCGCCACGCCAGGTGACGACGCCGTTGACGATCACGGCGTCGATTCCCTCGGCGGGGGTCTTCGGCGCTTCGTAGCTGGCGGCGTCGCGGATCGTCGCCGCGTCGAAGACGACGACGTCCGCGGCCTGACCGACGGCGAGGGTGCCGCGCCCGACGAGGCCGAAGGTGCGCGCGGTCAGGCCGGTCATCTTCCACACGGCCGTCTCGAGCGGGAACAGCGACAGGTCGCGGCTGTAGTGACCGAGCACGCGCGGGAAGGTGCCCCACAGCCGCGGGTGCGGCTTGTCGCCGTCGGGGATGCCGTCCGAGCCGATCATCGTCTCGTCGAAGCCGAGGATGCGCTGGACGTCGCCCTCGTCTATCAGGAAGTAGATGGCGCTGCCCGGCTGCAGCCGCCGCGCTGCCTCGTCCTTCGCGACGCCCCATTCGCGGGCGATGTCGTCGAGGTCCCGCCCGGCGCATTCCGGGTGCGGCTGGCTCGAGGCGATCAGCACGCGACCATCGAGCATGCCGCGGTCGGTGCGGATCATCGTCGAGCCGGCGTTGTAGGGGTAGCAGTCGAGGCCGACGCACTGGCAGCGCATCGCCTCGCGGATGTGCGGCAGCGTCATCGCCGAGCGGCCGAAGTTCGGTACGTTCTGCACCTTGTGGTGCGACACCACGACCGGGATATCGAGCTCGCGACCGATGCGGAACGTCTCGTCGAGCGCCTCCATCACCCGGTCGGCCTCGTCGCGCATGTGGGTCACGTAGATGCCGCCGCGCTCGCCGACCGGACGGCCGACTTCGATGATCTCCTCGGTGGTCGCGTGCACCGCGGGCGAGTAGAAGGTTCCGGTCGACAGGCCGATCGCGCCGGCGTCGAGCGCCTCGGCGAGCAGCGCCTGCATCGCCGCGATCTCCGACGCGTCGGCGACGCGGTCGAGGGACGACATCGTGCGCACCCGCAGTGTCGAGTGGCCGACGAGCGCGGCCACGTTGACGGCGGGTGGATCGCGTTCGAGCCGGGCGAAGTAGTCGGCGAAGCTCGCGAAGCGGGAGCGTCCGTCGGAGTCGACGAGGTCGAGCGGCGACGGCAGCGGCGAGTCGGGCCGCAGCGGCGCGATGCTGATGCCGCAGTTGCCGGCGATCACGGTCGTGACGCCCTGCGACACCTTGAAACTCATGTCGGGCTGCGACAGCAGCGCCTGGTCGTCGTGCGTGTGCGAATCGATGAAGCCGGGCGCGACGATGCGGCCGGCGGCGTCGATCGTCTCGCGGGCAGCGCGGCCCGCGAGGTCGCCGACGGCGGCGATGCGGTCACCGACGATGCCGACGTCGGCATCGCGGCGCGGCGCGCGGGTGCCGTCGATGACGGTGCCGCCGAGGATGAGCAGGTCGAACGGTTCAACGGCATCGGCCATGGTGGGCTCCTTGCGGGCAACGTCTCAGCGGAAGTGACAGGCCACGCGGTGCTCGCCGGCGCCCGCCGTGTCGCGCGGCGTCAGCGGCGGCGATTGCTCGCGGCAGAGTGGCTGGGCCAGCGGGCATCGGGTGTGGAAGTGGCACCCGGCGGGCGGTCGCGCCGGGCTGGGCGGATCGCCGGCGAGCGGCGCGCGTTCGGGTCGGCGACGCGGGTCGGGGTGTGGCGCGGCCGCGAGCAGCGCCTCGGTGTAGGGGTGACGTGGCGCCGAGAACAGCGTCGCCCGATCGGCGATCTCGACGATGCGGCCGAGGTACATGACGGCGACGCGGTGGCTGATGTGGCGGACGACCGCGAGGTCGTGGGCCACGAACAGGTAGGCGATCCCGAACTCGGCCTGCAGGTCGGTGAGCAGGTTGATCACCTGCGCCTGAACCGACACGTCGAGCGCCGACACCGGCTCGTCGCAGACGATCAGCCTCGGCCGCAGCGCCAGCGCGCGGGCGATCCCGAGGCGCTGCCGCTGGCCGCCCGAGAACTCGTGCGGATACCGGTCGAGCGCCTCGGGACGCAGCCCCACCTTCGAGAACAGCCAGGCGGCGCGGGCACGGCGCTGCGGCGCAGCGCGCGAGTCCTCCGTCGGGAAGTTGCGCAGCGGCTCCGAGACGATCTCGGCGGCGCGCAGCCGCGGATTCAAGGACGCGTACGGATCCTGGAAGATGAACTGCAGGTCGCGACGGCGCTCGCGCATCTTCCCGGCCTCGAGGCCGACGAGCTCCTCGCCGTCGAACCGCACGGACCCGGCGGTCGGCTCGATCAGGCGCAGGACCGACTTGGCGGTCGTCGTCTTGCCGCAGCCCGATTCGCCGACCAGCGCCAGCGTCTCGCCGCGCCCGACCGAGAACGAGACGCCGTCGACCGCGCGCACCGCAGGCGACGGCGGACGCAGCCAGCGGCGCGGCGCGGCGTAGTGCTTGACGAGCCCCTGCACCACGAGCAGCGGCGCCTCGACCAGCGGCGTCTCGGTCACCGTCATGCCGAGACCGCCTGCTCGGCCGCAAAGCACGCGACAACGTGGCCGGCACCGTGCTCCTCGAGCGCCGGCGACTCGGCACGGCAGCGGTCCATCGCCAGCGGGCAGCGCGGCGCGAAGGCGCAGCCGCGTCCGAGGTCGCCCGGCGCAGGGACCAGGCCAGGAATCTCCGACAGGCGCGCGGCGTTCGTGTTGAGCGACGGCATCGAAGCCATCAGCGCCCGCGTGTACGGGTGCAGCGGCCGCTCGAAGAGGTCGACCGTGGTCGCTTCCTCGACCTTGCGTCCGGCGTACATCACGACGACCCGGTCGCACGTCTCGGCGACGACGCCGAGGTCGTGCGTGATGAGGACGATGCCCATGCCGAGGCGGCGTTGCAGCTCGCGCAGCAGTTCGAGGATCTGCGCCTGGATCGTCACGTCGAGGGCAGTGGTCGGCTCGTCGGCGATCAGCACCTCCGGGTTGCAGGCGAGGGCCAGGGCGATCATCACGCGCTGGCGCATGCCGCCCGAGAGCTGGTGCGGATATTCCGCCAGGCGCCGCTCGGGCTCGGCGATCTGCACCAGACGCAGCATCTCGGCCGATCGGACCAGCGCCTCGCGCATGCCGACCGACTGGTGCACCACCACCGTCTCGGCGATCTGCCGGCCGATCGTCAGCACCGGGTTGAGCGAGGTCATCGGCTCCTGGAAGATCATCGAGATGCGATCGCCGCGGATCCGGCGCATCGCCTTCTCGTCTTTCAGCAACAGGTCGTCGCCGCGGTAGCGGACCGCGCCGGCGAACCGGGCCGGCGGCGAGGCCAGCAGGCGCAAGATCGACAGGGCGGTGACGCTCTTGCCGCAACCCGACTCGCCGACGATGCCGAGCGTGCGGCCCGCCTCGAGCCGCCACGACACGCCGTCGACCGCGCGCACGGCGCCGTCGAGCGTCTCGAATTCGACGCGCAGGCTCTCGAGCTCGAGCAGCGGTGCGGTGTCGGCGGCGGCCGGCATGTCGGAGCTGCGCATCAGAGCTGGCGCGCGAGGCGCGGATCGAGCGCGTCGCGCAGGCCGTCGCCGACGAGGTTGATCGCGAGCACGGTCAGCGCGAGCACGATGCCCGGGTACAGGATGATGTGGAAGGCGACGGCGACGAAGTTGCGGCCCTCGGCCATCATGTTGCCCCAGCTCGGCGTCTGTCCCGGCACGCCGACGCCGAGGAACGACAGCGCCGCCTCGATCAGCACCGCGGAGGCGGCGACGAAGGTGGCCTGCACGATCAGCGGCGCCATCATGTTCGGCAGCACGTGCCGCCACAGGATCGCCGGCAGCCGGGTGCCGACGGCGCGCGCCGCCTCGACGTAAAGCTGCTCGCGCAGTGTCAGCGCGAGCGAGCGCACCAGCCGCACGACGCGCGGCACCTCGGGAATCGTGATGGCGACGATCACGGTGACCAGGCTGGCGCGCGTGACCGCCATCGCCGCGATCGCCAGCAGGATCCCCGGGATCGCCATCAGCCCGTCCATGACGCGCATGACGATGCCCTCGAGCGGACGCACGAACCCGGCGATCAGGCCGAGCACGATGCCGATCACCGTCGACAGTGCCGCCACCGTGACGCCGACGACGATCGAGACGCGCGCCCCCCAGACGACGCGGCTGTAGACGTCGCGGCCGAGCGCGTCGGTGCCGAAGCGATGCTCGGCCGACGTCGCCTGCAGCCGCGCCAGCGGGTCGATGTCGCCCGGCTCGTGGGTCGCGAGCCAAGGCGCGAGCACCGCGATCAGCACCATGGCGACCAGCAGCAGCGCGCCGATCACGAGGGTCGGATGCTTGCGCAGCCAGCGCCAGCGATGCTCAGGCATCGCGGATGCGCGGATCGAACCACCGGTAGCTCAGGTCGATCAGCAGGTTGACGAGCACGTACACGCCAGCGGAGAGCAGCAGCACGCTCTGGATGACGGGGTAGTCGTGGCGCTGCACCGACTCGATCACCAGCCGGCCGATGCCGGGGATCGCGAACACCGTCTCGGTGACGACGACGCCGCCGATCAGCAGTGCGATGCCGACGCCGACCGTCGTGGCGATCGGCACCGCGGCGTTGCGCAGCGCGTGCCCGAGCACGGCGATGACGCCCAGGCCCTTGGCGCGGGCGGTGCGGATGTAGTCCTCCTGGAGCACCTCGAGGACGGTGGCGCGCGTCATGCGCGTGAGCAGCGCGATGTAGACGAGGGCGAGGTTGATGCACGGCAGCACGAGGTGCGCGAGCCATCCGCCGACACCGTCGCGCAGCGGCACGTAGCCCTGCACCGGCAGCCACTGCAGCTGGATCGCGAAGCCCCAGATGAGCAGGTAGCCGATGAGGAAGACCGGCACCGAGAAGGCGAGCACGGCGAACAGCATCACCAGCCGGTCGACCCATGTGCCGGCGCGATGCGCGGCGAGGGTGCCGAGCGGAATCGCGACGACGATGGAGAGCGCCATCGTCAGCAGCGCGATCGACAGCGTCGCCTCGACGCGTTGCGCCAGCAGCGCCGTCACCGGCACCTGCGTGAAGATCGAGGTGCCGAGGTCGCCGTGGGCCAGGCGCGCGAGCCACAGCCAGAACTGCCGCCACAGCGGCTGGTCGAGTCCGAGCGCGGTGCGCAGCCGAACGATGTCGTCGGTGCTCGCCAGGTCGCCGGCGATCAGCGCCGCCGGATCGCCCGGCGCGAGATGGATGAGCAGGAAGACGAGCAGCGCCACGACGCCCATGACGGGCAGCGTGGCGGCGATGCGGCGCAGGAGCACGCCCATGGCGCCGCGCGCGGGCCGACGCTACTTGTCGAGGGCCCAGAGCGTCGGGATGCTCCAGTAGCGGTCGAGGTTCTTGACGCTCTTGCGCGCCGCATAGGCCGGCGAATACTGGCCGAAGTAGGCGTACGGGACCGCCTCGAAGGCACGCCGCTGGAACTGCTCGAGGGCGTCCTTGCGACGGGCCGGCACGGTCGCGCTGACCCACTCGGTGCGCAGCTCGTCGAGCTTCTGGTCGCACGGCCAGCCCGGCAGCGAGTTGCCGCACGCCGCGCTGAGGTAGGCGTTGGCCATCGGCGAGTTGACGTCGAACTCGCCGGCCACCGTGACGTACACGTTCCAGCCGCCCGACTCCGGGGCTTCCTTCTTGGCGCGCCGGCCGGTGATCGTCGCCCAGTCGCTGGTCTGCGCGTCTACGTTCATGCCGATCGACTTGAGCGTCTGCACCGTCACCAGCGCAGCCGCGTTGAGGTAGGTGATGTCGGTGGGGACGAGGACGACGACCTTCTCGCCCTTGTAGCCGCTCTCGGCGAGCAGCACCTTGGCCCGGGCGACGTCGGGGCGTCGGAACGGCTCCGCGCCGGCGTCGGTCTGGTTCGGACCGCCGCAGATGAACCACGTGGCGCAGTACGTCATCCGCATGTCGAGCGGGTAGCCCATCGCCGCGACGTACTTCTCCTGGTTGATCGCGTGCAGCACCGCCTGGCGCGCCTTGGCGTTGTTGAACGGCGGGAAGAGCTCGTTGAAGACCACGAAGCCCTGGTACGAGCCACCGCCGCCGATGCGCACGTTGGGGTCGCTGCGCAGCGGCGTGATGTAGTCCGGCGGCACCTGCTCGAGCATGTCGACCTCGCCGTTCTTCAGCGCCGCGGTGGCGCTGTTCGAGTCGGGCAGGTAGAGCCACTCGACGCGATCGATGTGCGCCGTCTTGTTGCCCGACAGGCCGCTCGGCGGTTCCTTCCGGCCGACGTAGGTCGGGCTCTTGACGAACACCGCCTTGCTTCCGGGCACCCATTCATCGCGCTTGAAGATGAAGGGGCCGGAGCCGACGACCTCGGTCAGCGGCGAAGTGGCGGGCGCCTTCGCCAGGCGCTCGGGCAGGATCACCGGCGGGAACCCGGAGGGCTTGGCGAGGCCGTCGAGGACCAGGCCGAACGGTTGATCGAGCGTCAGCGTGAAGGTGTCGGCGTCGACCACCTTCCACTGCCCACCGGCCTTGGTCATCGCCCTGCCGATCGAGTCGCGGGCGCTCCAGCGCTGGATCGAGGCGACGCAATCGGCCGCCGTCACCGGCTTGCCGTCGCTGAACTTCAGCCCCGGCCGAAGCGTGAAGCTCCACTGCTTGCCGTCCTTCGAGGTCGTCCACTTCTCGACCATCTGCGGCTTCGGCGCGCCGGTGGCGTCCTGCGCAAACAGCGTGTCGTAGACCATGTAGCCGAAGTTGCGCGAGATGTAGGCGGTGGTGAAGGTCGGGTCGATGATCTTCAGGTCGGCGTGGGCGACGAAACGCAGCGTCTTCGTCTGAGCAGAAGCGTTGCCGACCGAGAGGGAGAGCGCGCCGCCGAGCACGGCGGCGGCCAGGGCGAACAGAGGTCGATTCATCGGGCGGCTCCTTCAATCGTGAACATGCGGATCGAGTCCATTGTGCGGGCCACTCAGGCCAGGGGCCACTTCGGCCGGCGGATCTTGCGATAGGGCAAGGTGTTCAGGTCCGCCGTGACCGCGCCCGGCGCCGCGACGTAGACGACATGCCGGGCGACCTTCGAGAACGACGCGTAGAAATGCTGCGACGACTTCACGACGATGACCCGCTTGCCTTCGAGCCGGCAGCCGAGCTGGGTGAAGAGGTCGGTGCCCATCGCCTGGTTGCGCACCGTGATGAGGACGATCTCGATGCTGCTGTCGCAGCCGGGCACCGCGATCTCGACCAGCGCCGATGCGCCCATCGACAGCGGCGTTCCCGCCAGCCCGGTCATGATCATCTCGTCGAGCACCGCGCGCACGTGGCACACCGCATCGACCGGGTCGCCGGAGAGCGGCCCGACCTTGCCGCCGATGCGCAGCGGCAGCGTGGCGCCGGCGCCCGCCTCCAGCGCGATCCGCGCCGCCACCGGGTCCCAGAGCGGGCCGATGCAGGCGTCGCCGATGCCGCGCTCGAGCATGCGGCGCAGGATGAAGGTGGAGTCGCCCGCGGCGCCGCCGCCGGGGTTGTCGGAGCCGTCGGCGAGCACGACCGGGCCGTTCTCGAACGCCAGCGCCTCGTCGAGCGCGGCGTCGATCGACGGCTGGACGACGCGAAGCTGCTCGCGCATCGCGATCAGTTCGTCGGCGAGCGTTCGCGCCAATGCCTGCGCTCGGGCCGCGTCGCCGTCGGCGTAGACGAGCACCTGCGTGCCCATGTGCTCGGTGTCGCCCCAGGCGAAGCCGTGCGAGACCGAGATCGAGAGGATGCCGTCCTTTCCCTCGAGCGACTGGATGCGGTCGACGAAGCCCCGCGCCGGCTGCCGCGACGTGTGCATCGTCACCAGCATCTCGCAGTCGACGGCCGCCGCCACGGGCCGGATGCGACCCCCGACCTGCGCCGCGCACAGGTCGACCAACTCGTAGGCGCGCTCGAGGACATCGGTGTGCGGATACTCCTTGAAGGCGATCAGGAGGTCGGCGTTGTCGAGCATCGCCGGTGTCAGGTGGTTGTGCGGATCGAGCTCGGCGCCGACGACGACATCCGCGCCGACCATGGCCCTCACGCGCGTCAGCAGGTCGCCCTCGCAGTCGTCGTAGCCGTCGGCGACCATAGCGCCGTGCAGGCCGAGCACGACCATGTCGACCGGAAGGGCGGCGCGCAGGTCGTCCAGCAGCTCGTCGCGCAGCGTCTCGTAGGCGGTACGTGTCGTCGTGCCGCCTGGCTGGGCGGCGGCGACCATGCCCTCCACGACGTCCCAGCCGAGCGTCTTCGCGCGTTGTCGCGCTGCCCAGAGCGGCGCTGCGAAGAAGCTCATCGCGTCGGGGTGCCGGCCGGCCGCGTGGTAGCCGCGGTCGCGAAACGAGGCGAGCCCGGTCGGCATCGGCGCGAAGGTGTTGGTCTCGGTGGCGAGGGCGCCCGTGAACACGCGCATGGAGGGTCTCCGCAAGGGTCGTGAAAGGTCGCGGCGCAGGGTCACCGGCGCAGCCGCGCCGGCGACAGCATCGCCTCGTCTAGGCCGACGCGCGCGATCGATGCCGGCAGCGCGTCGCCGGCTGCCAGCGCGGCGCAGGCTTCGCCCATCGCCGCCGAGGTCTGGATGCCGTAGCCGCCCTGCGCGGCGAGCCAGAAGAAGCCGCGTGCCTCGGGATCGAAGCCGCCGACGAGATCGCCGTCGGCGACGAACGAGCGCAGGCCCGCCCAGGTGCGGGTCGGGCGGCGGACCTGAAGCGTGGTCATGCGCTCGATGCGGTCGATCGCCAGGGCGATGTCCATCTCCTCGGGCTGCACGTCCTGCGGCTCGACCGGGTCGGCATTGGCCGGAGAGCCGAGCAGCATGCCGGCATCGGGCTTGAGGTACCAGCTCTCGTCGACGCCGACCACCGCCGGCCACGGCGACACCGACACGCCGGGCGGCGGCGCGAACACGAACGCGGCGCGCCGCTTGGGCACCAGGCCGATCGGCGCCACGCCGGCCATGCGAGCGACCACGTCGGCCCACGCGCCGGCCGCGTCGACGACGACGGGCGCCTGCCAGGACCGACCGCCGGCCTCGACCTGCCAGACGCTGCCCTGCCGCGCCACGCCGGTGACGCCGGCATCGCAGACGACCTCGCCGCCTTGCCGGCGCGTCCGGCGCAGGTAACCCTGGTGCAGCGCGTGCACGTCGATGTCGAGTGCGTCGGGCTCGAGGAGGGCACCGACGATCCGGTTTCGACGCAGCACGGGCACCATCGCGCATGCCTGGGCGACGTCGACGCGACGGGCGCGGTCGGTGACCGACGCCATCACCTGCAGATGCGCGTCGAGGTCGCCTTCCTGACCTTCGGCGCCGACCATCAGCACGCCGCGCGGCGCCAGGATCGGCGCTTCGGCGAAGCCTGCAGGCGGGTGTTCGAGGAACCCGCGGCTCGCCATCGTGAGCGCGCGAACCTGCGGCGTGCCGTAGCTCTCCATGAAGAGCGCGGCGGAACGCCCTGTCGAGTGGTAGCCCGGTTGCGACTCGCGTTCGAGGACGACGACGCGGCCGCGCTCGGCCAGCCACGACGCCATCGAAGCGCCGGCGATGCCGGCGCCGATGACGACGAAGTCGGCGATGTCGTGATCTCGCATCGCGTGATTCTGCGGGGCGGTCCGGCCTACGGATTCAGACCGGCGCGATCGCGAGCTCCATCTCGGCGCGCAGCGTCTGGCCCGGCGCGAGTTCGACCAGGCCGTGCACCAGCGGATCGGCCATGTGGATCGCGTTGGGAACGTGGCTCACCGGCTCGACGCAGAAATAGTCGCGCGCCTGCGGCGTGTAGACCACCAGCCGGGCCAGTGTCGACGTGATGCGGATCGAATAGCGCTCGTCGCGGATGCGCGCCGCGCCGGTCCAGCCGTCGAAGGCGTTGTCGAAGTCGAGGTGGGCGACGTCGGCGTCGATGCCGTGCTGCGCGACCTTGCGCGTGGGCAGCTTGGTCGCGTCGCTCTCCCATCGCCCGTCGACCTCGCCGTGCTGGCGGCGGCGCGGCCGCCTGACGATGTAGGGATGCCAGCCGAGGCCGACCGGCTGCTCGCGCGCGTCGGTGTTGGTGACGGCGAGCCGGCAGGTGAGCCGGTCGGGGGCGATCGAGTAGCCCTGCTCGGCGGCGAAGGCGAACGGCCAGTCGTCGTCGCCTTCGTGGTCGAGCGCGAGGACGAGGTCGACCGCGCTCGACGCCGCGATCCGCCAGGGCCGCTGCCAGCCCAGCCCGTGCATCGAATGCGGCGAGTCGGCGACGTTGGCACGCGTGGTGTAGTCGTGGCCGCGCCAGCGCAGGCGCCGGTAGCCGAGCCGGTTCGAATACGGCACCAGCGGATACATCGCGGCGCCGCGCGACTCGACGAGCGCCGCCGGCTCGGTCGATCGGAGCACGGCGACGTGGTCGTGCCAGAGGCCGGCGAGCACGCCGCCGAGGTCGGGCCGGAAGGCGGCACGCAGCGCGCCGGCGTGGAGCTCGAACGATGAGGCCGGCACAGGCGTCGTCATGTCAGGTCGACCTTCAGGTAATGCGCACCCGCGATCGGGTTGAAGTAGTAGGGCGGGATCTCGACG
>JBBSUK010000095.1:0-14613 GCA_038234975.1 Burkholderiales bacterium | reverse complement strand
GTCGCCGGCATCGGATACCGGTCACGATTGGGCGGCTTTCAGCCTGGGAGCACTCTTGCCGGGTGTTACAGTGACGAGAGACTGAGAAGGTCCTTCCCGCCTGAGGCGCCATCCGGGCGGGTCGCGATCCACGAGGAGGCGTAGCCGACATCGTGGAAGGTTGTTGAACCCACTGAACTGCCGGAAACCGGTCGTGAAAGGTGAGCGAAATGATGCAGGAATACAGGGCGAACTCGTACCTGTTCGGGGGCAACGCGCCCTACGTCGAGGAGTTGTACGAGGCCTACCTCGACAACCCCGGCTCGGTACCCGCCCATTGGCGTTCGTACTTCGACGCCCTCCAGAACGTCCCGGCTACCGATGGATCGAGCTCGCGCGACATGGCCCATGCGCCGGTCGTCGAGTCTTTCGCGCAGCGCGCCAAGGCCAACGCCTTCGGCAATCGCGCGACGAGCGGCGACCTCGCTGTGGCGCGCAAGCAGGTCCATGTCCAGTCGCTGATTGCCGCGTATCGCGTTCTCGGATCGCGCTGGGCCGACCTCGACCCGCTGAAGCGGCAGGAGCGACTGAAGATTCCGGAGCTCGAGCCGGCGTTCTACGACCTGTCCGAAGCGGACATGGACATCGTCTTCAGCGCCACCAACACCTACTTCTCGACCGCCGAGAACATGACGCTGCGGGAGATCCTGCAGGCCTTGCGCGAGACCTATTGCGGGACCATCGGCGCCGAGTACATGCACATCACCGAGCCGACCGAGAAGCGCTGGTGGCAGCAGAAGCTGGAGACGATCCGGACCAATCCGAGTTTCAGCAAGGAAGAAAAGGTCCACATCCTGGAGCGGCTGACGGCTGCAGAGGGCCTCGAGCGCTACCTGCACACCAAGTACGTCGGGCAGAAGCGCTTTTCGCTCGAAGGCAGCGAGAGCTTCATCGCCTCGATGGATGAGTTCGTTCAGCGGGGCGGTCAGCGGGGCGTCCAGGAGATCGTCATCGGCATGGCTCATCGGGGCCGGCTCAACGTGCTCGTCAACACCCTCGGCAAGATGCCGAAGGACCTGTTCGCCGAGTTCGACCACACCGCGCCCGAGAGCCTGCCGTCGGGCGATGTGAAGTACCACCAGGGCTTCTCGAGCGACATCACGACCGACGGCGGGCCGGTCCACCTGAGCCTGGCCTTCAACCCGTCGCACCTCGAGATCGTCAACCCGGTCGTCGAGGGTTCGGTGAAGGCCCGCCTCGACCGCCGTGGCGACCATGAGGGAGACACGGTGCTGCCGGTGCTGGTGCACGGCGACGCCGCCTTCGCCGGCCAGGGCGTCGTGATGGAGACGCTGGCGCTGGCGCAGACGCGCGGCTACTACACAGGCGGCACGGTGCACGTCGTCATCAACAACCAGATCGGCTTCACGACGAGCGATCCGCGGGACTCGCGCTCGACGCTGTACTGCTCCGACGTCGTGAAGATGATCGAAGCGCCCGTGCTGCACGTCAACGGCGACGACCCGGAAGCGGTGGTCCTATGCTCGCAGCTCGCGCTCGACTACCGGCAGGAGTTCAACAAGGATGTCGTCGTCGACATCGTCTGCTTCCGCAAGCTCGGCCACAACGAGCAGGACACGCCGGCGATGACGCAGCCGATCATGTACCGCAAGATCGCGGCGCATCCGGGCACGCGCAAGCTCTATGGCGACAAGCTCGTCGCGCAGGGCGTGCTGGAAGCCAACGGCCCCGACGAGCTCGTCAAGTCGACGCGCGCCGCACTCGAGGCCGGCAAGAGCAGCTACGACCCGGTGCTCACCAACTACAAGAGCAAGTACGCCGTCGACTGGGCGCCGTTTCTCGGCAAGAAGTGGACCGACGCGGCCGACACCGCGCTGCCGATGGCCGAGATCAAGCGCCTCGCCGAGCGGCTCACCACGGTCCCGCCCGGCTTCAAGGTGCACTCGCTCGTCGCCACGGTGCTCGCCGACCGTGCCGCGATGGGCCGGGGCGACTCACGGGTCGACTGGGGCATGGGTGAGCATCTGGCGTACGCGTCGCTGGTGGCGAGCGGCTATCCGGTCCGCCTCTCGGGCGAGGATTCGGCGCGTGGCACCTTCACGCACCGCCACGCCGTGCTGCACGACCAGGACCGCGAGAAGTGGGACGAAGGCAGCTACACGCCGCTGCAGCACGTCGCCGAAGGGCAGGCACCGTTCGTCGTCATCGATTCGCTGCTCTCCGAAGAGGCGGTGCTCGGATTCGAGTACGGCTACGCGAGTGCCGATCCGAACACGCTCGTGCTCTGGGAGGCCCAGTTCGGCGACTTCGTCAACGGCGCCCAGGTCGTCATCGACCAGTTCATCGCGTCCGGCGAGGTGAAGTGGGGCCGCTCGAACGGACTCACGCTGCTGCTGCCGCACGGCTACGAAGGCCAGGGCCCCGAGCACTCGTCCGCTCGGCTCGAGCGCTTCATGCAGCTGGCGGCCGACAACAACATGCAGGTCGTGCAGCCAACGAGCGCGTCGCAGATCTTTCACGTGCTGCGGCGGCAGATGGTGCGCATGTTCAGGAAGCCGCTGATCGTGATGACGCCGAAGTCGCTGTTGCGCGCAAAGGACGCGACGTCGCCGCTGACCGAGTTCACCAAGGGCGAGTTCAGGACCGTGCTCGGCGACTCGACGCCCGAGCTCAACGCCGAGAAGGTCAAGCGGCTCGTCGCCTGCTCGGGCAAGGTGCACTACGACCTCGTCCGGGCCCGCGCCGAGCGCAAGAACGCGGCCGACACGGCGCTGATCCGCGTCGAGCAGCTCTATCCGTTCCCGCACAAGGCGTTCGCGGCCGAGCTTCGCAAGTACCCGAACCTGACCGAGATCGTGTGGTGCCAGGACGAGCCGCAGAACCAGGGCGCCTGGTTCTTCGTGCAGCACTACATCCACGAGAACCTGGCCGACGGCCAGCGCCTTGCCTATGCCGGTCGGCCGGCTTCAGCGTCGCCCGCGGTCGGCTACGCCCACCTCCACCAGGAGCAGCAGAAGACGCTGCTCGACAACGCATTCGGCAAGCTCAAGGGCTTCGTCCTGACCAAGTAGAACCACCATGTCCGTCATCGAAGTCAAGGTTCCGCAATTGTCGGAATCGGTTGCCGAAGCCACCCTGCTGCAGTGGAAGAAAAAGCCCGGCGAGGCCGTCGAGCAGGATGAGATCCTGATCGAGATCGAGACCGACAAGGTCGTCCTCGAGGTGCCGGCGCCGTCGGCCGGCGTGCTCGCGCAGATCGTCAAGCACGAGGGCGACAGCTGCGTCGGCGACGAGGTGATCGCCAGGATCGACACCGAAGGCGAGGAGGTCACTTCGGGTGCCCTGCAGATCAAGGAGATTCCGGCCGGTGAACCCGCGCCCGGGGCGACCCCGGGCATTGCTTCGGACGTTGCGGCGCTCGCCGAGACCAAGAGCGACATCGCCATGCCGGCGGCCGCCAAGCTGATGGCCGAGCACGGCCTGGCCTCCGGATCGGTGCAGGGCACCGGCAAGGACGGACGGGTCACCAAGGATGATGTGGTGCAGGCGCTCGAAGCGCAGGCCGCCGGACAGCCGACTCGGCCGCCCGCCCCGCCTCCGGAGCCGCCGCCGGCCCCGCCACCGGTGTCGCGGGGCGGCGCGGCGGTGGCGGCGCGGGTGACCCAGCGGGCGCTGCCGGCGGTGCCGGCGCCGACCACGATGAAGCTCGGCGACCGGCCCGAGCAGCGAGTCGCGATGACGCGGCTGCGCGCACGCGTCGCCGAACGGCTGCTCCAGTCGCAGTCGAGCAACGCCATCCTGACCACCTTCAACGAGGTGAACATGGCGCCCGTGATGGAGATGAGGAAGCGCTTCCAGGAGCGGTTCGAGAAGGAGCACGGCACGCGTCTCGGCTTCATGAGCTTTTTCGTCAAGGCCGCTGTCGCTGCGCTCAAGAAGTACCCGGTGATCAACGCCTCGATCGACGGCAACGACATCGTCTACCACGGTTACTTCGACATCGGCATCGCCGTCGGTTCGCCGCGCGGTCTCGTGGTGCCGATCCTGCGCAACGCCGACCAGATGTCGTTCGCCGAGATCGAGAAGAAGATCGCCGAGTTCGGCCAGAAGGCGGCCGACGCCAAGCTCTCGCTCGACGACCTCACCGGTGGCACGTTCTCGATCTCCAACGGCGGCGTGTTCGGCTCGATGCTGTCGACGCCGATCATCAACCCGCCGCAAAGCGCGATCCTCGGCGTGCACGCGACCAAGGAGCGCGCCGTGGTCGAGAACGGGCAGATCGTCATCCGGCCGATGAACTACCTGGCGATGAGCTACGACCACCGCATCATCGACGGACGTGAGGCGGTGCTCGGACTGGTGGCGATGAAGGACGCGCTCGAGGATACCTCGCGCCTGCTCTTCGACATCTGACCATGACCGTCCAGACTTTCGACGTCGTCGTCATCGGCGGCGGGCCCGGCGGCTACATCGCGGCGATCCGGGCGGCGCAGCTCGGCTTCAGCACCGCGTGCATCGACGAGTGGAAGAACGACAAGGGCGGCCCCGCGCCGGGCGGCACCTGCACCAACGTCGGCTGCATTCCGAGCAAGGCGCTGCTTCAGTCGTCGGAGAATTACGACCAGGCCGGGCATGCGTTCGCCGCGCACGGCATCGGCATCGGCGAGCTCACGCTCGACCTGGCGAAGATGCAGGCGCGCAAGGCCACGGTCGTCAAGCAGAACAACGACGGCATCCTGTACCTGTTCAAGAAGAACAAGGTCACCTTCCTGCACGGCCGAGGCTCGTTCTCGCGCAAGGTCGACGGCGGATGGGAGATCACGGTCGCGTCGGCCAAGCCCGAAACGATCGTCGGCAAGCACGTCGTCGTCGCGACAGGGTCGAACGCGCGACCATTGCCTGGCGTCGCGTTCGACGAGAAGAAGGTTCTGTCGAACGACGGCGCGCTGGCGATGGGTGCGCTGCCGAAGTCCCTCGGCATCGTCGGCTCGGGGGTCATCGGCCTGGAGATGGGCTCGGTCTGGCGGCGGCTCGGCGCGGAAGTGACGATCCTGGAGGCACTGCCGGCCTTCCTCGGCGGGATCGACCAGCAGGTCGCCGCCGAAGCGCAGAAGGCGTTCGCGCGACAGGGCCTGAAGGTCGTGCTCGGGGTGAAGATCAATCAGGTCGATGCGGTTTCGGGCGAAGGCGTGAGCGTTGCGTACACCGACGCGTCCGGCGCAGCGCAGACGCTCGCCTGCGACAGGCTCATCGTCTCGATCGGTCGCATGCCCAACACCGACGGGCTCGGCGCGTCCGCCGTCGGCCTCGCGGTCGACGAGCGCGGGTTCGTCAGCGTCGACGACGATTGCCGAACCAGCCTCGAGAACGTGTGGGCGATCGGCGATGTCGTGCGCGGGCCGATGCTGGCGCACAAGGCTGAGGAGGAGGGCGTCGCGGTGGCCGAGCGGATCGCCGGACAGAAGCCGCACGTCGACTTCAACACCGTGCCATGGGTCATCTACACGCACCCGGAGATCGCCTGGGTGGGCCGCAATGAGCAGCAGCTCGAGGCGGCAGGCCGCGCCTTCAAGGCCGGCACGTTCCCGTTCATGGCCAACGGCCGCGCCCGCGCGCTCGGCGACACGACCGGCCTCGTCAAGGTGATCGCCGACGCGAAGAGCGACGAGATCCTCGGCGTCCACATGATCGGCCCGATGGTGTCGGAGCTGATCGCCGAAGCGGTCGTGGCGATGGAGTTCAAGGCCTCCGCCGAAGACCTCGGCCGCATCTGCCATGCACACCCGAGCCTGGCGGAGGCGACCAAGGAAGCGGCGCTCGCCGTCGACAAGCGGGCGCTGAACTTCTGACGCATCCCGGGCCGCACGTCGGAGCAGGTGGCAGCTGAGCGATGGGCGTTCGCTCGCTGTACGAAGACGCGCTCGCCTCGCGAGGCTATCGGTCCGATCCGGCGCAGCTGCGCGCAATCGACGCGCTCGAGCGCTGCGAGTCCGAGTGGGCGGACTACAAGGCGCGACGCTCGAACGCGCTGACCAAGCTGCTGTCGCGGCCGCCGTTGCCGCGCGGTGTCTACCTCTGGGGTGGCGTCGGGCGCGGCAAGAGCTTCCTGATGGACTGCTTCTTCAACGCCGTGCCGTTGCAGCGCAAGACCCGGCTGCACTTCCACGAGTTCATGCGCGAGGTGCACCGCGAGCTCGCCGAGAGGCACGGCACGGCCGACCCGCTCGAGCACCTCGGCGAGGCGATGGCGAGGCGCTTCAGGTTGGTCTGCCTCGACGAGTTCCACGTCGCTGACGTCACCGACGCGATGATCCTGCACCGACTGCTCGAGGCGCTGTTCGCCCACCGCGTCAGCCTCGTCACGACGTCGAACTTCCCGCCCTCGGGTCTCTATCCCGATGGCCTGCATCGCGACCGCATCCTGCCGGCGATCGCGCTGCTCGAGGAGCGACTCGAGGTCGTCAACGTCGACGCTGGCGTCGACTACCGGCAGGTCACCTTGCTCTCGGTCGCGACGTACCACACGCCGCTCGGCGAGTCGGCGGAGGCGGAGATGACGCAGGCGTTCGACGCGATCGCCGAGGTGAAGGACGAGGACCCGGTGCTGCGCATCGAGAACCGCGAGATCCGCGCCCGACGGCTCGCCGGTGGCATCGTCTGGTTCGACTTCAGGGTGCTTTGCGGCGGGCCGCGTTCGCAGAACGACTACCTCGAGCTGGCGACGCAGTTCCACACCGTGCTGCTGTCGGGCGTGCCGCAGATGTCGCCCCGGCTGGCGTCCGAGGCGCGCCGCTTCACCTGGCTGGTCGACGTGCTCTACGACCGACGCGTGAAGCTCATCGTGTCGGCCGCCGTCGCCCCGCAAGCGTTGTACACCGAGGGCCCGCTGGTGCACGAGTTCCCGCGCACGGTGTCGCGGCTGGCCGAGATGGGGTCGGCGGCGTACCTCGCCGAAGCGAAGCGGATCGTCGACACGGGGCTGCGATGATGCAAGGCATGACCCGGATCTCGAGACGGACGTCGGCGGCGTGGCTCGCCTGCACGCTGCCTGCACTCGCGCTGGCGTGGGCGATGCCGGCGCGCGCCGACGAGCGGTCGGAGATCGCCGCGGCGCGCGTCGCGGCGGAATCGACGTACGCGGAGCGTGTCAAGTCGTGCGATGCACGCTTCGTCGTCACCTCGTGCGTCGACGACGCGAAACGCGATCGTCGCCGGACGCTCGACGGGCTGCGCACCCGACAGCTCGCGCTCGACGAGCGGCGGCGCCACGAACGCGCCGAAGCCCGTCGCAAGGAGATCGCGGACAAGGTCGAGGACGACGCGCGCCGAGGTCGCGAGCCGGCAGCGTCGGCAGCCCCGACTCCGGCGATCGACAGACCGAAGCCGCGCCCCGCGCCGACGCCGCCGCCCCCGCGCGGCCCCCGCTCACCGGCCGAGCCGGCCGCGCAACGCGCGGCACGCGAAGCGGCGAGCCGGAAGGCCTATGCGGACAAGCAGCACGAGGTCGGGATGCACCGGGAGCAGTCGCTCGACGCCACCCTGCGGCGCCTGTCGGCGAAGCCGCCGGCGTCGTCGCTGCCGGTGCCGCCTCCTGCTTCGGGCGCGAGCGCCGCGCAGGCGGCAAGCCGCTGATCAGCCGAGCGACTCGACGCGCACCAGCGCGAGCGACAGGTTGTCGCCCGAGCCGCGGGCGCGCTGGCGCGCCTTGCCGACGAGCATCTCGGTCGCCTCGCGAGGCGGCAGCGCGTGCACGATGGCACCCAGCTCGCGCGGCGTGAAGTAGTGCCACAGGCCATCGCTGCACGACAGGATGCTGTCGCCGACCTCGAGCCGGTCGATCCGTTTCTGCGCCAGCGGCGGGTCCTGGAAGGTGCCCAGGCAACCCGTCAGCAGGTTCGACTGCGGATGGTTGTTCGCCTCTTCCTCGGTGATCTGATGCTCGTCTACGAGGCGTTGCACGTAGGAGTGGTCGATCGAGCGGCTCACCATCTCGGCCGCCCTGAAGTGGTAGATGCGCGAATCGCCCGCGTGCACGACCTCGCATTCGCGCGTCGGGCTGATGAGGAAGGCGGCGATCGTGCTGTGCGGCTCCTCTTCCGAGGTGATCGCCGTGAGCTTGATCATCAGGTGCGCCTCGAGCACGAGCTGCTTGAGCGCTTCGCCGGGATCGTCGCGCGTCGGCGAATAGCGCTCGAAGAGCTGTTGCGCCGTGAGGAGAACCTGGTCGGAGGCCTTGCGCCCCCCGCTCTTGCCGCCCATGCCGTCGGCGAGGACTCCCATCACGCAGCCCGGGACGCGAGCGTGGGGGATGATCTGGACCTGGTCCTGCTGGTACGCGCGATCGCCCCGATGCAGGCCCGTCGTCGCGGACAGACGGTAGCCTAAGCCGTTGGTCGCCATGGCCGAAAACTATAATCGCAACGCCGCCCCCACCCCCGTGCGAGAGCACCGAAAGCGCGCATTAGTCGCGCCTCCTGCCCAAGCCGTGCCAGGCCCATGGACGACAACCTGCACTCCCTGCCGCGCCGCCTGATCGAGCTTCGCATCGCCCACGCCGACCTCGACAACCTCATCGACGTCGCGACCGGCTCGGCGAATGGCGACGAGCTTTCGCTGCGCCGGCTGAAGAAGCAGCGGCTGCAGTTGCGCGACCAGATGGCGCGCATCGAGGCCGAGCTCGAACCGCCGCAGCCGGCGTGACGTGACACCCGACGTCTCGCCGCTCGAGCGCGCCGTCGAGACCGCGCTGTCCGGGCACGGCGCGCTCGCAGCCGCCGACCCGATGCATGTCGAGCGCCGCGAGCAGATCGAGATGGCGCGCGCCGTGACGCGCACGATCGACGGCCACGGCTCGCTCGTCGTCGAGGCGGGAACCGGTGTCGGCAAGACATACGCCTATCTCGTGCCGGCGCTGCTCTCGGGCGCCCGCACGATGCTCAGCACCGCGACCAAGGCGCTGCAGGACCAGCTCTTCCTGCGCGACCTGCCGCGGCTGCGCGCAGCGCTCGGCATTCCGGTCACCGTCGCCTTGCTCAAGGGCCGGGCGAGCTACCTGTGCACGCACCGCATGCGCCTGGCGCGCAGCCAGGAGACGCTGCCCGACCGTTTCGCCGTGCGCGCCCTCGCCAAGGTCGAAGCCTGGGCGCAGACCACTGCCAGCGGCGACCTCGCCGAGCTCGAAGGTCTCGACGAGCGCAGCTCCGTCGTTCCCTTCGTGACGTCGACACGCGAGAACTGCCTGGGCGCCGAGTGCCCCGACTTCAAGCCCTGCCACGTGCAGAAGGCGCGGCGCGAGGCCATGGCCGCCGATCTGGTCGTCGTCAACCACCACCTCTTCTTCGCCGACATGGCGCTGCGCGACGGCGGCATCGCCGAGTTGCTGCCGAGCGTCGAGGTCGCCATCTTCGACGAGGCGCACCAGCTTGCGGAGGCCGGCATCCAGTTCCTCGGCACGGCGCTCGGCAGCGCGCAGACGATCGACTTCGCCCGCGACATGCTCGCCTGCGGCCTGCAGCAGGCGCGCGGCCTTGCGCCGTGGGCCGAACTCGCGACGAGCTGCGACCGCGCGGCACGCGAGCTGCGGCTGGCCGCGGCCGGCTCCATCGGCGAGGTTCGCGCCGGCCTGAAGCTGCGTTGGAGCGAACGCGCGGACGACGCCGAGTTCGTCGCCGCGATGGCCGAGGTCGGGCGTGCCTGCGAGGCGGCGCGCGCCGCCCTCGACACCGTCAGCGAGATCGCCCCCGACTTCGTTCGCCTCGCCGAGCGCGCTGCCCGGATCGCGGAGCTGGCGACGCAGTTTGCCGGTCCGTGCGACGACGCACGGATCCGCTGGATCGACCTCTCGCCGATGCAGGCGCGGCTGGTCGAGTCGCCGCTCGACATCCGCGAAGGCCTCACCGAGCAGCGCCGCGCGTCGACGGGCAAGGCCTGGATCTTCACCTCGGCGACCCTCGGCGACGACGCGCAGCTCGCCTGGTTCTGCGACTCGGCGGGCCTCGACGACGCGACGCGGCTGCGCGTCGGCAGCCCGTTCGATTACGCGCAGCACGCCCGCGTGTGGGCGCCGCGCAGCTTTGCGAAGCCGGGCGAGCCGGCGCATCCGCTGGCCGTCGCCGATCTCGCGGGGCGGCTCGCGTCGACGCTCGGCGGCCGGACCTTCGTGCTGACGACGACGCTGCGCTCATTGCAGCAGATCGGACCGCGCCTGCGCGACCGCTTCGCCGGCTCCGGCGACGCGATCGACGTGCTCGTGCAGGGAGAGGGGTCGAAGCGCCAGCTGCTGGAGCGATTCGTCGCCGGTCGTGCTTGCGTGCTCGTCGGCTCGTACAGCTTCTGGGAAGGGATCGACGTCGTCGGCGATGCGTTGCAGTGCGTCGTCATCGACAAGCTGCCGTTTCCGCCGCCGAACGATCCGCTTGTCGAGGCCCGCGTGCGCCGACTCGAGCGTGCCGGGCGCAATGCCTTCGCCGACTATTTCGTCGCCGAGGCGGCGATCTCGCTCAAGCAGGGCGCCGGGCGGTTGATTCGCAGCGAGAGCGATCGGGGCCTGCTGGTCGTCTGCGACCCTCGCATGGCCACGATGGGCTATGGCCGGCGCCTGTTCGCCGCCTTGCCGCCGATGCACCGGCTTCTGAACGAGGAGGATGCGCTGAGCTGGCTCAGGCAGTTGCGCGGCGGGCCCGCGCTCAGTCCTGGAGCGCGCGACGAGGCCGTTCTCGACGGCTGATCCGACCGCTCACCAGAGCTGCCACCAGCGCGCCTGTCGCGCGCCGACGCCGCCTGCGTAGTAGGGCGAGTTGGGGAAGTTCTGCTTCAGCACGCGATCGGCGTCGTCGCGGAGTTGCGTCAGGCCGAGCTTGTCGTAGCTCTGCGACAGGATGTAGAGCGCCTCCTCGGTGGCCGGCGACTGCTGGAATTCCTGCACCGTCGCCTGCGCCCGGTTCGCGGCGGCGACATAGGCGCCGCGGCGGAAGTAGTAGCGCGCGACATGGACCTCGTACAACGCGAGCGAGTTGACGATGTAGTTCATGCGCTCCTGCGAATCGGCCGCGTAGACCGACTGCGGGAACTGGTCGACCAGCTGCTTGAACGACTGGTAGGCGTCGCGAGCGGCCTGCTGGTCGCGCTCCGACAGGTCCTGCGCGGCGAGGGTGCCGAACAGGCCGAGGTTGTCGTTGAAGTTGACGAGTCCCTGCAGGTAGAGCGCGTAGTCGTAGGCCGGCGACGTGGGGTGGAGCTTGAGGAAACGCTCGAGCGCGGTGAGCGCCTGCGCCTTCTCGCCGCCCTTCCACAGCAGGAACGCGCGCTCGATCTGCGCCTGCTGGGCGAGCAGCGTCCCGGCGGCGCGGCCCTCGAGCCGCTCGTACAGCTTGGCGGCCTTCTCGTAGTTGCCCGCGGCCGATTCCTCCTTGGCCTCGGCGTAGAGGCGCTCCGGCGACATGCGCAGGGTCTCGTCCTTGGACAGACCTCCGCATGCGGAGAGAACGGCGGCCGCGGCGACGATCGCCGACACTGCACGCCGGGACGAGGGTCCCAAGGCGAAAGGGTTCATGACAGACGCGATGTTAAGGGCCCAGCGGCCCGACCCCGACGACGGCGCCGAGTCCGACGGCGACGACGCCGCCGACGCGCGCGATGCGGTCGTCGACGCCGCCGGGCACGGGCTTCGCCTCGACCGCTTCCTGACCGGCGTCGCGCCCGAGTTCTCGCGCACCTTCCTGCAGACGGCGATCACCACCGGCAACGTGACGGTCGAGGGCGAGGCAGCGTCGCAACCCGCCAAGCGGCTCAAGGCGGGTCAGCGCGTGTCGGTCGTGCTGCGAGCGAGCGCGGAGAGCCGGGCCTACATGCCGGAGGCGCTGCCCATCGTCGTCGTCCACGAGGACGACGACGTGCTCGTCGTCGAGAAGGCGGCCGGCATGGTCGTCCACCCGGCCGCAGGCAACTGGTCGGGAACGCTCCTCAACGCGCTGCTCGCGCGCTACGCCCCGAGCGCGGCACTGCCGCGCGCGGGCATCGTGCACCGCCTCGACAAGGACACCTCGGGGCTGATGGTGGTCGGCCGCACGCTCGTCGCGGTGACGGCGCTGGTGCGCGCGATCGCGGCGCGCGAGGTGTCGCGCCGCTACCTGGCGATCGCGCACGGCCGCCCGTCGGCCGGTGCGTTTCGGGTCGAGGCACCGATCGGGCGAGACCCGCGCCAGCGCACGCGCATGGCGGTCGAGACGTCCGGCAAGCCGGCGACGACCGATGTGGAATGCGTCGCCAGCGATGGTTCGTACAGCGCGCTGCGATGCACCTTGCACACGGGCCGCACGCACCAGATCCGCGTTCACCTCGCGTCGCGTGGCATGCCGCTCGTGGCCGACCGGCTCTATGGCGGCAAGCCCGCACTCGGCATCGAGCGGCAGGCACTGCACGCGGCGGAGCTTGCGTTCGCACACCCGAGAACGGGCGAGCCGATGCGATTCGTGTCGCCGCTTCAAGACGACCTGGCGCCGGCGTGGCGCGTGATCGTCGAAGGTTCGGCCGCCAGCGCGGCTACAATCACGACCCAGTGACGCTCGGGACGAGCGGCGCCCGCGGTGGTGGACCCCGCGCAGGCACGCCCGCCGAGTCTCTTGTCAAACGCACCTTCAGGTGCACCTTCGGCCAGCCCGTGGCGGCCGATTCCGCGACGGCCCGGCGGCCGGATGCAGACCCACCGCGACGATGCGGCAAAGGATCGTGACTCGACGATGAAGACCCTGGATGCGAAGCGCGTCCTCGAGGCGGCGCTCATCTGCGCCAGCCAGCCGATGCCGGTGCGCGAGCTCTCGTCGCTGTTCGCCGGCGAGGTCGGTTCCGACACGCTGCGTGCGCTCCTCGGCGAGCTCGAGCGCGAGTGCGACGATCGCGGCATCGAGCTGGTGGCGCTGGCGGGGGGCTGGCGCTATCAGTCGCGCCCGGAGATGGGCGAATACCTCGCCCGGCTGCATCCCGACAGACCACCGCGCTATTCGCGCGCCGTGCTCGAGACGCTCGCCATCGTCGCCTATCGGCAACCGGTGACGCGGGGCGACATCGAGGACATCCGTGGCGTCGCGGTCGGCACCCAGATCGTCAAGCAGCTCGAGGACCGCGGCTGGGTCGAGTCGATCGGCTACCGCGACGCGCCGGGCCGGCCGGCCCTGCTCGCGACGACACGCCAGTTCCTCGACGACCTCGGCCTCGCGAGCCTCGACCAGTTGCCGGCGCTGGTCGGAGCCGACGGCGAGCCGCTCCAGGACGTCGTCAGCACCACGGCGTCGGCCGACGCGTTGGTCGCCCAGTCGCCCCTCCTCTTCAACGAAGCCGCCGACCATCCCGGGTCGGCGCCCGCCGCCCCGGCCGACCCCGATCCCGCCCTGGAACCGCACGCATGAACGACCCCATCGACACGAACCCGCCGGTTGGCCCGACCGGTAGCGACTCGGCACCCTCGCATGATGGCCGCAGCGAAGGCGCCGCAGGCGCCGACGAGGGTGGGGGTGAACGCGGCCGTCGCCGTGGCCGGCGCGACCGTCGTCGCGGGCCGTCGACGATGGCGTTGCCGCCGAACTTCGAGGGGCCGTTGCTGCCCGTGCACGAGCGCGCGCCCACGGTCGAGCCGGGCGAGATCTTCGCCGCCGTGCTCTCCGGCGATTTCGACAGCACCAGCGAGCCGGCGGCCGAGCCGCCGGCCGACGAGGCGGCGACCGAAGAGGCGCACAAGCGCGTCCTTGCGGCCGACCCCGACGCGCCGAAGCTGCACAAGGTGTTGGCACAGGCCGGCGTGGGCTCGCGCCGCGACATGGAAGACCTGATCGCCGAGGGGCGGGTGAGCGTGAACGGCGAGCCGTCGCATACCGGTCAGCGCATCTCGTTCGGCGACCGCATCGAGGTCGACGGCAAGCCGGTCAAGTACCGTATCGTGCCGCCGCCGGCACGCATCCTCGCCTACCACAAGCCGGCCGGCGAGATCGTCTCGCACGACGACCCGGAAGGGCGGCCGACGGTGTTTCGACGCCTGCCCCGGCTGCAGCACGGCAAGTGGCAGTCGGTCGGCCGTCTCGACCTCAACACCGAGGGCCTGCTGCTGTTCACCAACGCCGGGGGGCTGGCCAACCAGCTCATGCATCCGCGCTTCGGCGTCGAGCGCGAGTACGCGGTGCGCGTGCTCGGCACGCTCGCCGACGAGCAGCGCGCGAAGCTTCTCGACGGCGTCGAGATCGACGGCCAGCGCGCCGCGTTCCGCTCGATCGAGAACGGCGGCGGCGAAGGGGTGAACACCTGGTACCGCGTCGTCATCACGGAGGGTCGCAACCGCGAGGTGAGGCGGTTGTTCGAGACGGTAGGTCTCGCCGTCAGCCGGCTGATCCGGATCCGCTACGGCACCGTCGTCCTGCCGCGCGGGCTCAAGCGAGGCGTCTGGGTCGATCTCGACGATCACGACGTTCGTGCGATCAAGCGGCTCGCCAATCCGAACGAGGCACAGCGCAGCGACGGCGGCCACGCCGATCGCGGCGACCGCAACCCCGACCGTGGCGGTGACCGCTTCGAGCGCGCCCCTGCCAAGCGGCGCAACGACCGTGGTCCGCGCAACGACCGCGGGCC
>JBBSUK010000094.1:0-14778 GCA_038234975.1 Burkholderiales bacterium | reverse complement strand
TCGACCTCGAGCATCGGCGCCACCGAGGACGCCTATCGGTCGCTCGACGCGAACGGCCGTTTCCCCGCCGGCAACGACAACCCCGAGGTGCACACGCCGGCGTCGCTGCCGATGTTCGTGCAGGAGGCGCTCGACCTGCAAGGACCCTCGGTCCTGGTCTCGACGGCGTGCTCGTCGAGCGCCAAGGCGTTCGCCGCCGCCGAGCGCATGCTGCGGCTCGGGCTGGTCGATGCGGCCGTCGTCGGTGGCGTCGACACGCTGTGCGGCAGCGTCCTGTTCGGCTTCAACGCGCTGCAGCTCGTCTCGCCGCAGCCCTGTCGCCCGTTCGACGCCGATCGCGACGGCATCAGCCTCGGCGAGGCCGCCGGCTTCGCCCTCCTCGAGCGCAGCGCCGGCGCCGACGGCGAACTGCAGCTGCGCGGCTACGGCGAGTCGAGCGACGCGCACCACATGTCGACGCCGCACCCGGAAGGCCGCGGCGCCGAAGACGCGCTCGACGACGCGCTCGAACGGGCCGGCATCGACGCCGCCGCAGTCGAGCACATCAACCTGCACGGCACGGCCAGCCAGAAGAACGACGAGGTCGAGGCCGCGCTCGTCGCAAGGCGCTTCCCGCCGGGCGTGCACGCCTGCTCGACCAAGGGCATCACCGGCCACACGCTCGGCGCCGCCGGCATCGTCGAGGCGACGGCGAGCCTGCTGGCCATCGAGCACGGCGTGCTGCCGGGCACCGCCAACACCGTTCGCGTCGACCCGGCGTTCGGGCCGCAGATCCGCGCCGCCGGCGATGCCGCCGAGCGCGCCGAAGTCCGCGTCGTCCTCAGCAATTCGTTCGGCTTCGGCGGCAACAACTGCGTGCTCGTCTTCGGTCGCGGCCCGACAGCGGCCTGACGACGGCATGAACATCCCGCCGACCAACGCCTTCAGCGTCGAAAGCGTCGCCTTCTGGGCGCCGACGCTGCCGGGCTGGGAACACGCGCGAGCCGCCTTTCGCGGTGAAGCCGAACCCGCTGCGCAACCCGCGCCGCGTCCGGCGCCTGCCGTGCTCGCGGCCGCCGAGCGGCGGCGCGCCACCGACACCGTCGCCCTGGCGCTCGAGGTGGCAGACGCCGCGCTCAGGAGCTCGGGCCTCGGCGCCGCCTCCATGCCGTCGGTCTTCACCTCGGCGCACGGCGACCTCGCCGTCAACGACTACATGTGCCGCACGCTCGCGACGACGCCGCAGCTCATCTCGCCGACGAAGTTCCACAACTCCGTGCACAACGCGGCCGCCGGCTACTGGACCATCGGCACCGACTGCCACGAGGCGAGCACGTCGCTCAGCGCCTTCGACCGCAGCTTCGCCGCGGGGCTGCTCGAGGCGGCGACGCAATGCGAGGCCGACGACCGGGTGGTGCTGCTGGTCGCATCCGACGTCGAATCGGTCGGCGCGCTGTCCAGCGTCACCGACAGCCGCGGCCTGCTGGCCTGCGCGATGGTGCTCGCGCCGTCGCCGAGCGCCCGCACCGTCGCGACGTTCGATTGGACGCTGGTCGCCGGCCCGTCGCAGCCGCCGCAGGCGCGGTCGTCGGCAGGCCGTTCGCTGGCCGGCAACGCGATGTCGCCGGCCGTCCCGTTCTTCGAGGCGCTGGCGACCGAATCCGGCGACGACATCGGCCTGCCCCTGTCGGCGTCGCTGACGCTGCATCTGCACAAGCGTAGGGATATTGCGTCGCGTCGAGAATGATCGAACCATGCCTGCCGCTGCCGACGCCCAAGAACACGATCACGACGTCGTCATCACCGGCGGTGGTCTCGCGGGGCTGACGCTCGCGCTGCATCTCAAGCAGACCGACCCGCAACTCGACGTGCTCGTGCTCGAGCGCCGCGCGCACCCGGTGCCGGTCGCGGCGCACAAGGTCGGCGAGTCGACGGTCGAGATCGGCGCCGACTACTTCGCCAACGTGCTCGGCTTGAAGGCGCATTTCGAGCAGCACCAGCTGAAGAAGTTCGGCTTCCGCTTCTTCTCGTCCGAAGGGCGATCCGACATCGGCAACGTCACCGAGATCGGCGCCAGCCGGCCGCTGGCGGTGCCGAGCTGGCAGATCGACCGCGGCATCTTCGAGAACTTCCTGGCCGCCGAGGCACGCCGCCGCGGCGTGTCGTTCGCCGACGGCGCCGTCGTCCGCGAGCTGTCGCTGACCCAGGCCACCTCCGGCCAGGCGCAGGCGCCGCACCGCATCGCCTGGACCGAAGGAGGCGTGCGCCGCGAGGCGAGCGCGCGCTGGCTCGTCGACGCCTGCGGCCGTGCCGGCCTGGTGAAGCGAAAGCTCGGACTCGCCGAGCCCAACTCGCACGACGGCAACGCGGTGTGGTTTCGCATCGGCGAGCGCATCGCCGTCGACGACTGGGTCGACGACGAAGCCTGGCAGGATCGCTGCGAGCCGCGTGCCCGCTGGCTCTCGACCAACCACTTCGTCGGCGACGGCTACTGGGTCTGGCTGATCCCGCTCGCCTCGGGCTCGCACTCGGTGGGCATCGTCGCCGACGCGAAGCGCCATCCGCTCGAGACGATGAACTCGTTCGACAAGGCGATGGACTGGCTCGAGCTGCACCAGCCGAGCGTGTTCGCCGCCGTCGACGCGAAGCGCGAGCGCCTGCAGGACTTCGCGTTCCTTCGCAACTACTCCTACGGCTGCAAGCAGGTCTTCTCGGCCGACCGCTGGGCGCTCACCGGCGAAGCGGGCCTGTTCCTCGACCCGTTCTACTCGCCCGGCAGCGACTTCATCGCCATCGCCAACACCTACATCGTCGACCTCGTGATGCGCGACCGCGCCGGGCGCCCGCTCGGCGGCCACGCGACGGTGTTCGACCAGATCTTCCGCTCGTTCTACAAGAGCACGCTGGCGCTGTACGAGAACCAGTACGGCGTGTTCGGCGACCCGACCGTGCTGCCGGTGAAGGTGCTCTGGGACTACACCTACTACTGGGGCGTGCTGGCGCAGTTCTGCTTTCACCGGCGCCTCACCGACCTGCCGGCGTTCTCGTCGGTGCGCGACGACCTGGCCCACGGCAAGGCGCTCAACGTCGAGGTGCAGGCGCTGCTTCGCGCGTGGTCGGAGGCATCGCCGGCCGAGTCGAAAGCCAACCCGGCGACGATGCACGACCAGGCCTCGCTGCCGTGGTTCGCCGAGCTCAACCGCAGCCTCCTCGACACGCTCGACGCCGCGGCGTTCCGCGCGCGCATCCGAGGCTCGATTGCGCAGATGCGCGACTTGGCGGGCGAGATCGCAGAGCGTGCCGAAGCGGCGCCCGGCGTCGAGGCGTCGGCGCTGCGCCGTCTGCTCGACGAAGGCGTCCCCGGCCGGCCGGGCGAACGCATCGCGCCGCGCGGGCCGCTGCTGTTCGCTGCTGCCGCCTGACCGATTGCTCAGGCGCGGGCCGCGGCGGGGCCCGTCCCGGCGTCTCGGCTACAGCACCAGCAGGCCGTCGACGTCGATGACGAGGCGTACCTTCTCACCGTGCTCGAACCTGCGCCTGGCTTCGGTTTCGACGACCAGCGGCTGTTCTTCACCGGCGTCGATGAACAGGCGGGTACGGTCGCCGAGGAAGAACGCCGCGGCCACGCTGCCGGTCAACGCCGCGGGCTGCCCCGGCTCGGCAAGCCTGATGTCCTCGGGGCGAAAGAGCAGCTCGGTGGCACCGGGCGGCACCTGCAGCCAGTGGACGGCGCCGGCGCGGCAGGTGAAGACGCCGTTCGCGGCACTTCCGCTCAGCCGGTTCATCGTGCCGATGAACTCGGCGATGAAGCGATTCGCCGGGCGCTGATAGATCTCGCGCGGCGTGCCGACCTGGGCCACCCGCCCGTGGTCCATGACGACGATGCGGTCACCGAGCGCCATGGCCTCGGACTGGTCGTGCGTCACGTAGACCGTGGTGATGCCCAGCGAGCGCAGCAGCGTGTCGATCTCGAGACGCAGGAGGTCGCGAAGCTTGGCGTCGAGGGCCGTCAGGGGCTCGTCGAGCAGCAACGCCCTCGGCCGCACCGCCAGTGCGCGCGCCAGCGCGACGCGCTGTCGCTGGCCACCGGAGAGCTGGTCGATGCGCCGGTCGGCGAGCGCCTCGATGCGCATCATCTCGAGCATCTCCGACACCCGGGCGCTGATCGCGCTCGCACCGCGCTTGGCGACCTTCAACCCGTAGCCGATGTTCTGCGCCACGGTCATGTTGGGGAACAGGGCATAGGACTGGAACACCATGCCCACGTTGCGCCGCTCGATGGGCAGCGATGTCACGTCCTCGCCGTCGAACAGCACACGGCCGCCAGGGTCGGGGTTCTCCAGGCCGGCGATGACGCGCAAGGTGGTCGTCTTGCCGCAGCCCGACGGGCCGAGGAAGACGACCGTCTCCCCCGCTTCGATCGAAAGGTCGAGCGGCTCCAGAGCGCGAGTGCCGTCGGCGAAGGTCTTCGCGCAGCGCTCGAGCTCGATCGCCAGCGGGTGTCCGGCCTGGCTCATCGAACGCCCTCTGCGGCGAACCGCTTCACCTTCGGCGTGGCAAAGAACTGCAGCGCCAGCAGCAGGGGGATGATCATCAGGAAGAACACCAGGGTGTAGGCGCTGCCGATCTCGAGCCGCAGCGAGGCATAGGCGTCGGCCAACCCCACCGGCAGGGTCTTGGTGAACGGCGTGTGCAGCAGCCAGGTCATGTTGAATTCGCCCATCGACAGCGTGACCACCATCAGCGAGCCGGCCAGGATGCCGTTGCGGCAGTTGGGCAGCACGATCTGCCCGAAGCGCTGCCAGAACGTCGCACCGAGCGATGCGGCGCCCTCCTCCAGCGTGTCGAGGTCGATGGCCGTCAGCACGGCGAGCACCGAGCGCACCATGAACGGCAAGGTGAACAGCACGTGGCCGACGAGGATGAAGCTCCACGAGGTCCGGAACCCCCCGACCGCGCCGTAGGTGACGATCATCGCCAACGCGGTGGCGAGGCCGGGCACGGCCACCGGCATGACCAGCAGCTCCTCGATGGCGCGGGTGTAGCGGTTCTGTCGCTTGGCCAGGGCGTAGGCCATGGGCACGCCGATCAGCAGCGTGATCGCGAGGCAGGCCACCGACAGCCCCACCGAGGCGAAGATGGTGTCGCGATAGCCCTGCCAGACCTCGACCACCCAGCGCAGCGTCAGGCCGCTCTCGATGCCGACGAAGTAGTTCACGGTGAGGCCGGCGAGCATCGACAGCAGCACCGGCACGATGAGGAAGGCGCAGACCAGCAGCGTGAAGCCGAGGTTGAGCGCGAACAGCCAGCGGTGCCTGCCCATCGTCAGCCCGCAGCCGCGACGGTGGAACCCGCGACCGTTCTCGCCATCGCCAGCACGGCCCAGGTGATGGCACCCAGCACGAAGCTCAGCGCCGCGGCCATGGCGATGTTGGCCGAGAGCGTGAACTCGGTGTAGATGACCATCGGCAGCACGTTGATGCGGGTGGCCAGCGTGAACGCGGTGCCGAACGCGCCGACGGCGGTGGCGAAGCAGATCGCGCCTGAGGAAATGAAGGCCGGCTTGAGGGCCGGCAGGATCACGTCGCGGACGACCCGCCACGGCGAGGCGCCGAGCGAGCGAGCGGCTTCCTCGAGCTTCGGATCGAGCTTCTCGGTGGCCGCCATCACGGTCAGGATGGTGCGCGGGATCGAGAAGTAGACGTAGCCCATGAACAGGCCGACCATCGAATAGGCGAACACCACCTTCTCTCCGGTGATCGCCCCGGTCACCGTGCCGATCAGGCCCTGGCGGCCGGCGAGCATGATGACCATGAAGCCGATGACCACGCCGGGGAAGGCCAGCGGCAGGGTCAGCATCGACACGAGGGCGGCGTTGCCCGGGAAGCGGTGGCGCTGCAGGAAGACGCCCGCGATGGCGCTGATCGCCAGCGTCGCGGCGGTGGGGGCCGCGGCCACGCCCAGCGTCCACATCAGCGAGCTGAAGTAGAGCGGGTTGGTGAGGATCGCGGCGTAGGCCGCCCAGCCCAGCGTGCCGCTGCCGCCGATGAAGAACAGCCGCCCCATCGGCAGCAGGAAGAAGGCGCAGAAGAAGACGCCTGCCGGCAGCATCAACAGGACCAGCCGCCGGCTGTCGCTGCGCATGCCGAGCGGGCGCGTCGCGGGCTTCACGCGGTCACGAACGACGGGAGGCGACCACGCCCCCGCGGGTCCGGGAGCGGCGTGTCAGTTGACCTCGGCGCGATAGCGCTCGACGATGCTCTTCTGCGCTGCGGCGAGCTTCTTCAGGTCGATCGGCTTGGCGCGCGCGTATTCGGATTCGGGCAGGAACTTGGCCTTGGCCTCGGGCGCGAGCCGGTCGGCGAACACCGGACGCAGGTAGGCGTTGCCCCACATCGCCTGGCTCTCGTCGGAGAGCACGAAGTCGAGCACCTTCTTGCCGTTGTCCGCGTGCGGCCCCTTGTTCACCAGCGCCATCACGTAGGGAAAGACGACCGTGCCTTCCTTCGGGATGACGAACTGCACCGGCGCCTTGTCGGTGTACTGGCCGCGATAGGCGTTGAAGTCGTAGTCGATGAGGATCGGGATCTCGCCCGAGATGACTCGGGCATAGGAGGTCTGCTTCGGCACGATCGGCTGGTTCTTCTGCAGCTCCTTGAAGAACCTGATGCCGGGGTCGAGCGACTCGTACGTGCCGCCCAACGCCAGGTTGACGGCCATCACGCCGAGCTGGCCAACCGCCGCCGAGGTCGGATCGAGATAGCCCACCAGCCCCTTGTATTCGGGCTTGAGGAGATCGGCCCAGCTTTGCGGCACGGGCCTGCTGCCCAGCGCAGCCTTGTTGACGAACAGGCCGAGCGTGCCGGAATGGATGGTGAACCAGTAACCCTCTGGGTCCTTCAGGCTCGCGGGAATCCGGTCCCAGCCCTTCGGCTTGTACGGCGCAAGCACGCCGGCATCCTTGGCCGGGTCGGCGGCGATGCCGCCGAGATAGGTGACGTCGGCCACCGGGTTGGCCTTCTCGGCGATCAGGGCCGCCGTGGCCTGGCCGGAGTTCTTGTTGTCGGGCGGAACCTCGATGCCGAGCTTCGCCTGGATGGCCTTCAGCTGGCTGCCCCAATCCGCCCACTGCGGCGGGCAGTTGTAGCAAACGGCTCGCTGTTGTGCCTGGGCCGTGGGCACTGCGCCCACCAGGGGCAGCAGGGCAGCGAAGGTGAGAGCGACGAGCTTGGTCATGCAGAGGATCCTTCGGCCGCTTCCCCGCGGCGCTGAACGGGTGCGAGACTAACTGCAGGCAGGGCACGCGGCAAGCGGGTCGCGCCCGGAGGATCAGCGATCCTTCGGCAGCCCCGCCAGGTACCCGACCGCGGCACCGTACCGGTCCTTGTAGCTGGCGCGGATCAGCGGGTCGAGCGTCGGCTTGACGATGTCGTGCAGCGGCGACTCCCAGTCGCCGGCGTGCTGGAAGTTGCTCATCACGTAGGTGTAGCCGTTGACCTCGTCGACGGCGTGCAGTCCCGTCGACTCCGCGCCGGCCGGGCACGACAGGATGCGGCTGAGCACCAAGGTGTCGACGTTGTAGGCCCACAGGAAATTGTTGACGTGGGTGTTGCTGTCCTCGCCGATGAACAGCGTTCGCAGCTTCTCGGAGAACTTCAGGTTGTCGGGCGTCGCGATCTTGTCCGGGTTGGCGAAATTGCCGAGCGCGTCCTGCGCCTTGAACTTGCCGCCGCCGAGGTCTTCGCTGATCAGCGCCGGCACTGCCGCCATGTCGACCGGCACCCACGCGCTCGCGATCGCGGCGCCGGCCGTGTCGACCTGCCCGCCCTTGAGGTTCTGCGCATAGACGGCGCCCGAGTACGGGCCTTCGACCCTCACGCCGCCCGAGCCGTTGAGCATGCTCGACTCGATGCGCGACATGGCGATGTAGGCAACCTTGTCCTTGACGTTGACGGTCGTCCCTTCCCACTTCGTGAAGCCGAGGCTGCCGCCCTTGAGCGCGGCGTAGCGGTGCGTCTCGAGGAAGCACGCGGCCTTGTCCATGCCCGGCATCACCTTGACCCAGTTGAAGCCACCGGAATAGGGAATCTTCGTGAACGTCGGGTCGGCCGGATCGGTCTTGCGGACGTCCATGATGTCGGCCGCCTTCAGGCCGCTGTCGACGAGCGCCCTGATCTCGGCGCTCGAGGCGCTGCCGAGCTTGATCCAGGTGAGCGTCGCAGCGCCCGGGCCGGTGCTCGAGGTCTGGTTCCACTTGCCGATGTAGAGCGTGCCGCTCGACAGATCCTTCGCCCGGTCGGCGATGAACATGAAGGCGCCGCCGTTGGTGAAGTCGTCGCCCATCAGCACCGTGCGCTCGTCGGGCATCACCTGCACGAGCTCGTGCGAGAGGCGGCCGACGCCATAGTGCTTCTTGATCGTGCCGGTGCCGTCGGGCAGCACCGTCACTTCGGGCAGGTGGCCGTAGTGGTAGGGGTTGGCGGTGGTGGGATTGCCGAACAGGTTCTGGCTGAACGCAGCGAGTTGCGCGTTGGTCGCGGCCGTCGCGTCGGGTTCGTACTCCTCGCTCGAGAGGTGCGTGTTCCACGGCGAGAGGCTGGCGCCGCAGGTGATCCACAAGCCGTTGACGCTGCTGGTGTCCACGTTGGCGTATTTCACCAGCGTGAGCTTGCCGGTCGACCTGTTCTGGTCGAGCGTGAGCACCGCGATCGGCGACGGCAGCTGGCCGTAGGTCGACGCGCCGGCGACGTTGCGTGTCGTGTACTCGAACTGCACGACGGCGAACACGGTGTTGCCGGTGACGCCCGCCACCGTCGGCTTGTCGAGCGTGAGCAGCGACATGCCGTCGGGCGAATCGGAGAAGAACTGGCGGTTGCGGGGGTCGGTCGCGTCGGTGATCGGCTGGTTGCGGATGTCCCAGTAGCTGCCGGCGACGATCGTTCCGCCCTTGCCGTCGGGCACCGTGCTGCCGGTGGTGAAGAACGGCACGTACGACAGCGCGTAGGTCTGCGTCGAGCCGTCTTCGTAGGCGGCGGTGAGCGACGACGTGACCGAGGTCGTCGCCATCGCGGCGGGCATCGCGAGCGTCGGCGCGGCCATCGCGTTGAAGGTGGCCGACTTCAGCTTAGTCGGCGAGTCGCTGCTGTCGCCGCCACCGCCGCAGGCCGCTAGCGCGATGGCCAGTGGCGAGGACGCGAGCGGCAGCAGCGGCGCGTGGCCGAGGAACTTGAGGGCGCAACGGCGTGAGTAGACCGTGGCGGTGGCGTCAGAGGAGGTCGTCATGAGGAGGGCGTGCGCGATGGAGGTGACAGGCGCGCACGCTAGCCATCCATCGTGACCCGACGGTGACATCGAATTCGCTCCGCCGCCGCAACGCCACGCCTTCTCTCGCCTCTCAGCCGACCACGTGCAGGCGCGCTGGGCCTTGCGTCACGCGGCCGATGACCGCGGCTTGCGCGAAGCCTTCGCGCCGGAACGTCTCGATGACGTCGCCGGCCGCAACGGCGGCGCAGCTCACGAGCAGGCCGCCCGAGGTCTGCGGGTCCGACAGCAGGTCGCGGGCGAGCGGTGGCAGGCCGTCGCCGAGGTCGACCTCGTCGCCGTAGCCGGCCCAGTTGCGGCCCGACGCGCCGGTGAGGAAGCCGTCGCCCGCGAGTTGCTGCACGCCTTCGATCAGTGGCACGCTGCCCCAGGCGATCTCGACGCCGAGCTTCGCGCCACGGGCGAGCTCGAGGGTGTGGCCGGCGAGGCCGAAGCCGGTGATGTCGGTGATCGCGTGGACGCCGTCCATGTCGGCCAGGGCAATGCCCGGCGTGTTCAGCTTCGTCGTCGTCTCGATCATGCGGGCGTATCCGGCCGCGTCGAGCGCGCCCTTCTTCAGCGCCGCTGAAAGCACGCCGACGCCGATCGGCTTGCCGAGCACGAGCACGTCGCCGGCCTTCGCATCGGCGTTGCGGCGGACCTTCTTCGGGTGCACCAGACCCATCACGACCAGGCCGTAGATGGGCTCGACCGAATCGATCGTGTGGCCGCCCGCAATCGGGATGCCGGCGTCGCGGCACACCGACTGCCCGCCCTCGATGACCCGGCCGATCACCCGCACCGGCAGCTTGTCGATCGGCATCGCGACGATCGCCAGCGCCATGATCGGTCGGCCGCCCATCGCGTAGACGTCGCTGATCGCGTTGGTGGCGGCGATGCGCCCGAAGTCGAACGCGTCGTCGACGATGGGCATGAAGAAATCGGTCGTGGCGATCAGCGCCTGCTCGTCGTTGAGCTGGTAGACCGCGGCGTCGTCGGCGGTCTCGATGCCGACGAGCAGCTCTTTCGGCATCACGCCGCCGACCGACGAGCGCAGGATCTCCGAGAGCACGCCCGGCGCGATCTTGCAGCCGCAGCCGCCGCCGTGCGAAAAGCTGGTGAGGCGCGGTGCGGCGAGGTCGGTCAGGGCGGTGGTGGACATGGCGATACCGGAAGTTGCGGGGTCATTCTGACGGGCTCGCGAGAAGGTCGCGCAGCAGGGCGCGAACAGCCTTGCGTTCGCAGGCCGGACGCATCGCCGGCTCGCGTGCCGCGCACTGCGCGGCGAGATGCGCTGCATAGGCGTCGTCGAGCAGGAAGCGGCGCATCAGCGCGGCGAGCGCGGCGTCGTCGCCGACCGGGAAGGTGCCGTCGTAGTCGGCGCCGAGCAGGCCGACGTTGCCGTCGATGCGGCTCGCCAGCACCGGCACGCCGGAGCGGATCGACTCGATGACCACGTTGGCGCCACCTTCCATGCGGCTCGGGTGCACGAGCGCACGGGCGCGGGCGATCGCGCGGCGCGTCGCCGCGTGCGGCATCGCGCCGAGCCAGCGGTAGGCCGGGCAGGCCGCCATCGTGGCCTCCGCTTCGACGGCGAGCGCGGGGTCGAGGGGCGCGCCGATGTGCGCCAGCGTCGTGCCGGGCGAGTCGGTTGCCAGGCGCCGCATCGCCCGCCACAGCGTCGCCGGGTCCTTGGCGTCGCGCAGGTGGCCGACGGCGACGAATGCCGCGTCGCCGTCGCGCCGCGCCGCATGCACGACGGGCGCCGATTGCACGATCACACGGGTGCGTGCGGCCACCGCGGCGGACGCCAGCGACCGGAGCGAAACGATGGCCGCATCCTGCAGGACGACGACGATGCGGGCACACTCGATCGCATGGCGCGCCTCGACGTTTCCCATCGGCAGGTCACCGTACAGGTCGGTGCCGGTGAGCACGACGGCGAGCGGCGCGTCGGCCCCGGCCCCGGCGCCGGCATGGGCGAAGCGCAGCGCGGCAGCAGCCGAGCGGCGGGCGTGCAGGGCGACGAGCGCGTCGCAGGGCTCGGGCGGATGCCAGTCGAGCGACACCTCGACGTCGGCCAGCGGCGCCAGGAACGACGCCCAGCGCGACGCGGTGTGCGCGTTGCCGTTGTTCGCGTCGGGCAGGGCCGGCGAGACGATGCGCACCCGGGGTCGGCCGGATGAGCGCCTCGGTCCCGTCCGCTCGGTCGGCATCGGACGATCATGGCACGCGAGGTCCGGGCGACGTGGCCGCGATGGCCTCGGCCGCCACACATCCCGCAGCCGACCCGCGCGGCCTCGCCGGCGACGGCCTTACCACGGCGCTGCGCGACAGCCGCGCGACGACGCTGGCCCGCACCTTCGACCTCGCTTCGTGGGACGTGCCGCAGCAGCCCGGCGTCAACCGCATCGACTGGGAGCTCGGCCACCTCGCCTGGTTCGCCGAGTTCTGGATCCTGCGCGGGCCGCATCGCGCGAGCGATGACGGCCGCTTCGTCGAAGCGGCGAAGCCGGCGCGCATCGCCGGGCCCGACGCCGTCTTCGACTCATCGAAGCTCGGCCACGCCGAGCGCTGGCGAACGCCCATGCCGTCGCGAGCCACGCTCGCCGAGCGGCTGGAAACGCAGCTCGAGGCCTGCATCGCCGCCATCCCCGACGACGCCGGCGACGACGACGCGAACTACTGGCACCGCCTCGTCCTGTTGCACGAGGACATGCACGGCGAGGCGTTCGCCTGGCTGCGCGACACGCTGGGCCTGCCGGCGCCGGCCGGCTTGCCCCGGCCCGCCACCTTCGCTTCGGCGCCGCCGCTGCGCCTGGATGGCGGCGAGGTCGCGCTCGGTCGCCGCTCCGACGATCCCGGCTTCGCGTTCGACAACGAGCGTCCGGGCCGGCGCGTTCGCGTCGCTCCGTTCGAGATCGACTCCGCTCCCGTCACCAACCGCGCCTATGCCGAGTACCTCGCCGCGACGGGTGCCGTGCCACCCGAGCGCTGGTCGCGCGGCGCCGACGGCGGCTGGTGCGAGCGCCGCTTCGACCGCGTCGAACCGCTGCTGCCCGACGCACCGGTCGTCCACGTCGACGCGTTCGAGGCCGAGGCGTGGTGCCGCTGGCGCGGCCGCCGCCTGCCGAGCGCAGCCGAGTGGGAAACCGCCGCCGCCGACCCGTCGCTGCAGTGGGGCCGCTCGGTCTGGGAATGGACCGCCGACGACTTCGCGCCCTACCCCGGCTTCGAGCCTGGACCCTACCGCGACTACTCCGCGCCCTGGTTTTGCGATCATCGCGAGTTGCGCGGCGGATCGTTCGCCACCCCCGAGCGACTGCACGACCGGCGGTTTCGCAACTTCTTCACTGCGGGACGGCGCGACGTGTTCGCCGGCTTCCGCAGCGCCCGCAGCCTGGATCCAACCGGCCCATGAGCACCATGCCGATGAACTTCTCCAAACCCTTCGCTGCGGCAGCCTTCGCGCTCGCCGCGCTCGTGACGACCGCGCACGCCCAATCGAACGGCGTCCTTCGCGTCTCCGCCATCCCCGACGAGGCACCGACCGAGCTGCAGCGCAAGTTCAAGCCGCTCGGCGACTACCTCGAGAAGGAGACCGGTCTTAAGGTGCAGTTCACGCCGGTGACCGACTACGCCGCGGTCGTCGAAGGCCTCGCCACCCACAAGCTCGACCTCGCCTGGCTCGGTGGCTTCACCTACATCCAGGCCAAGGTCCGCACGAATGGCGGCGCCACGCCGATCGTGCAGCGCGCCGAAGACGCGAAGTTCACGAGCCGCTTCATCGTTCCCGTCAACAGCACCGCGAAAACGCTCGCCGACCTGAAGGGCAAGACGTTCGCGTTCGGCTCGCCGTCGTCGACCTCGGGCAGCCTGATGCCCCGCTACTTCCTGCAGCAGGCCGGCATCGACCCGGAGCGCGACTTCAAGTCGGTCGCCTTCTCCGGCGCGCACGACGCCACCGTCGCCTTCGTGGCCGCCGGCCGCGCCGAGGCGGGCGTGCTCAACGCCTCGGTGATGGACAAGCTCGTCGAGCAGAAGAATCCTAACGCCGAAAAGGTGCGGGTGCTCGCGATCACGCCGACCTACTACGACTACAACTGGACGGTTCGCCCGGGCATGGACCCGGCGCTGGCGAAGAAGCTGACCGACGCCTTCCTCAAGCTCGACCCGTCGGTGCCGGCGATGAAGGAGATCATGGACCTGCAGCGCGCGTCGAAGTTCATCGCAACGCAGAACAGCAACTACGACGGCATCGAGGCGGCCGCGAAGTCGGCGGGGCTGCTCAAGTAGTTCGCGCAACGGACCCGGCACGGCGGCTCGTCATGCAGGTCGCGCTCGAAAGCGCCGGGCTCGTGCACCCGAACGGGCACCGGGCGCTGCACGAGGTGTCGCTGGCGTTCAATGCCGGCGAGCGCATCGCCGTCATCGGTCCGTCGGGGGCCGGCAAGACGACGCTGGTGCGGCTGCTCGGCACATCGCTGGCGCCGACCGCCGGCAGCGTCTCGCTCGACGGCGACGACCCGTGGCGCCTGAGAGCAGGCGCGCTGCGATCGCTGCGATCGCGCATCGGCGTCGTCCACCAGAGCCCGCCGATCCCGCCGCGCCTGCGCGTCGTCAACGCCGTGCTCGCCGGTCGGCTCGGTCGCTGGTCGACCTGGCGGTCGCTGGCCTCGCTGCTGTCACCGGGCGACGCGGCGGGCGCGCACGCGGCGCTCGAGCAGCTCGGCCTCGGCGAGCGACTCTTCGACCGCTGCGACCGAATTTCCGGCGGCCAGCTGCAGCGCGTCGGCATCGCTCGCGTGTTGTATCAGGAGCCTGCGCTCGTGCTCGCCGACGAACCGGTGTCGGCGCTCGATCCGACCCTCGCCGACCAGGCCGTCGGCGCCCTCGTCGACTACAGCACGCGAAGCGGCGCGACGCTGGTCGCGTCGCTGCACGCCGTCGACCTGGCACTGAAGTGGTTCCCGCGGGTCGTCGGCATGCGCGCCGGCGAGGTCGCCTTCGACCGGCCGACCGCGGCCGTGAGCGAGGCACTGCTGCGCGAGCTCTACGCCGCCGAGGGGCAGACGCTGCCGGTGCAGGGCGTCGCGCCGGTCGAGCCGTTCCCGCGGGCGGCGCCGACGCTGGTCGCGCGCCCGTCGCGCTGCTCGTGACGGCGTCGGCGGCGTCGCTGTCGCCGGCCGACGGCGCGCCGCCCCTGCGCGATCCGGCGTCGCGCGGACGGCTGACGGCGGCGGTGATCGCCGTCGTCGTGCTGTGGCCGCTGCTCGTCGTCGCCGAGTTCCGTCCGTGGCAGCTCGTCACCGGCGACCAGGCGCAGGTGATGGGCAGCTTCCTGGCCGCGTTCTGGCCGCCCGACACGTCGGCCGCGTTCGCGGCGCTGCTGCTCAAGGCGACCTTCGAGACGCTCGCGATCGCCACCGCGGGCCTCTTCCTCGCGTTTCTCCTCGCGGTGCCGCTGGCCTTCTTCGCGACGCGGCCGCTCGACGTCGG
>JBBSUK010000093.1:0-14879 GCA_038234975.1 Burkholderiales bacterium | reverse complement strand
TGCGCCAGATCGTTCAGGCCATGCCGGCCGACAACGTCTACTTCTTCGATCAGCGTGGCTCGCTGCAACTCGCGGCGCCGGCTAGCCAGGCGGAGTCGGGCGACTGGCTGGACGAGATTCATCCGACCGCGAAGGGCTTCGGCAGGCTGTGCGCGAGCTACTGGAATCCCTGGCTGGCGAAGGCGATGGGGCTCGTCTAAATAAAACCTGCGGCGATACTCGCCGCCCATGACGACGACGCCCGCTCGCCGCATCGAGCCCGCGCTGATCGTCATTCTCGCCGGCGTCGTCGCGGCGCTGCACATCGGCAAGCTGCCGCCGGCGATTCCGGTGCTGCGCGATGCGCTTGGGCTGACGCTGCTGCAGGCCGGCTTCCTGCTGTCGCTGGTGCAGCTCGCGGGCATGACGGCCGGCGCGGTGTTCGGCGTCGTCGCCGACAGCATCGGCAGCCGTCGCAGCATGACGCTCGGGCTCGTGCTGCTGGCGGTCGTCAGCGCACTCGGCGGCCTGGCGCAGGCGGTGGCGCCGCTGATGCTGCTGCGCGCCGCCGAGGGCTTCGGTTTCCTGCTCGTCGTGCTGCCGGCGCCGGGACTCGTGCGCGGGCTGGTCGAGCCGCGGCGGGTCAGCGCGATGATGGGCCTGTGGGGCGCCTACATGCCGCTGGCCACGGCACTGGCGCTGCTGATCGGGCCGTTGGCGATCGCGGCGATCGGCTGGCGCGGATGGTGGTGGGCGCTGGCCGCGTTGTCGGCCGCCATGGCGCTGTGGCTTTGGCGCGCCGTGCCGGCCGGCGACGGTGGTTCGACGCCGGCCGCGCCCACGTCGCCCTGGCTCGCGCGGCTGCGCCAGACGCTGGCCGCGCCCGGCCCCTGGCTGGTGGCGGTGTCGTTCGCGATGTACTCGGGGCAATGGCTCGCGGTGATCGGCTTCCTGCCGTCGATCTACATCCAGAGCGGCATCACCGGTGCCACGGCCGGCGTGCTGACGGCCGCTGTCGCGGCCGGCAACATGGCCGGCAACATCGGCTCGGGCCGGCTGCTGCAGCGCGGCGTCGCGCCCGTTCGCCTGCTGACGATCGGCTTCGCGACGATGGCGTTGACCGCAACGGCCACGTTCGCCGGCAGCGGCGATGCCGGTCTGCCGCCTGCGCTGCGCTACGGCGCGGTGCTGCTGTTCTCGAGCGTCGGCGGGCTGATCCCGGCGACGTTGTTCGCGCTCGCGGTGCGGCTGGCGCCGAGCGATGGAACGCTCGCGACGACGATCGGCTGGGTCCAGCAATGGTCCGCGTTCGGCCAGTTCGTCGTGCCGCCGGTGGTGGCCGCGGTGGCCAGCAACACGGGCGGCTGGCAATGGACGTGGGTGGCCACGGGCGCCTGTTCGGTCGCGGGGCTGGTGCTGGCGGCCGCCCTCGGCCGACTGTCGGCGCAACGCTGACGCGTGCCTGGTCGTGCGAAAGGCATGCCCGGCCGAGAATGATCACCTGATGTTTGACGTCGTATCCTGCGTCGCCTATCGTCCGCGCCGCCTGCGCGCGTCGGCTCGGCACCTTCTCGCAATGCCGGTCTTTCCGGCCACGGAGACCCCATGATCCGCACTGTCATTCGCGCCCTCGGCGCCCTCTTCGCCGGGTCCCTGCTGGCGGTCTCCGCCCAGGCTGCCGACCTGACGATCGGCCTGTCGACGCCGATCACGTCGCTCGATCCGCACTTTCACCAGCTCACGCCCAACATCAGCCTGGCGCGTCACGTCTTCGAGACGCTGATCGAGACCGACGAGAACCAGCGCCTCAAGCCTGGCCTCGCCGAATCGTGGAAGTCGCTGGGCGACCTCGAGTGGGAGCTCAAGCTGAGAAAGGGCGTCAAGTGGCACAACGGCCAGGAGTTCACCGCCGACGACGTCATCGCCACGATCAAGCGCGTGCCCAACGTTCCCAACTCGCCGGCCTCGTATGCGTTCTTCGTGCGCCCGATCGTCGACATCCAGGCGCTCGACAAGTACACCTTGCGCCTGAAGACCGTCAAGCCCCATCCACTGCTGCCCAATGACCTGAGCACGATCATGATGATCCCGAAGTCGGTCGCCGAGACGGCGAAGACGGAGGACTTCAATTCGGGCAAGGCGATGATCGGAACCGGCCCCTTCCGCTACGCCGAGTACGTGCCGGGCGACCGCGTCGTCATGAAGCGCAACGACACCTACTGGGGCGCCAAGCCGGCCTGGGAGACCGTGCGCTTCAAGATGATCCCGAGCGCGCCGGCCCGCGTCGCCGCGCTGCTGGCCGGCGACGTGCAGGTGATCGAGGCGGTGCCGACCACCGACATCGCCAACCTGAAGAAGGACAAGCGGGTGGCGCTGTCGTCGGCAGTCTCGAACCGGATCATCTACCTGCACATGGACTCGAACCGCGAGAAGAACTCGCCCTTCGTGACCACCACCGACGGCAAGCCGATGGAGGCCAACCCGCTGCGCGACCCGCGCGTCAGGAAGGCGATCAGCAAGATGATCGACCGCGACGCGATCATCGCCCGCATCATGGAAGGCCAGGGCGTGGCGGCCGGCCAACTCCTCCCCGAGACCTTCTTCGGCACCAGCAAGACGCTCAAGCCCGAGAAGTACGACCCGGAAGGCGCCAGGAAGCTGCTCGCCGAAGCCGGCTACCCGAACGGTTTCGGAATCACCCTGCACGCGCCCAACAACCGCTACATCAACGATGCCGCGGTGGCCCAGGCGGTGGCGCAGTTCATGTCGCGCAACGGCATCGCCACCAAGCTCGAGACGATGCCGTCCAACGTGTTCTTCTCGCGCGGCTCGAAGCTCGAGTTCTCCATCCTGCTCGCGGGCTGGGGCGCCGAGACCGGCGAGACCAGTTCTCCGCTGCGTTCGCTGCTGGCGACCTTCGACAAGGAGCAGGGGCTCGGTGCCGCCAACCGCGGCCGCTTCTCCGACGCCGGCGTCGACGCCCTGCTGTCGCAGGCGCTGACGACGATCGACGACACCAAGCGCGGCATCCTGCTCGCCCGCGCCGCCGAGAAGGCGGTCGGCGAGCTGACCGGCATCGTGCCGCTGCACTACGAGGTGAGCACCTGGGCGACCCGGGCCGGCATCACCTACAAGGCGCGCTCGGACCAGTACACCTTCGCCTACGAAGTGCGCCCTACGAAGTGATTCCGGCGCCGGTTCGGCTCTGCGGCGGTTCGACCGGGGTTCGACTGCCATGATGGTGTTCGTGCTGCGCCGGCTGGCGCAGACGGCACTCGTCCTGGCGATCACCTCGCTGCTGGTCTTCGGCGGCCTGTACCTGATCGGCGACCCGGTCGAGATCCTGGTCAATCCGGCGGCCGACCAGATCGAGAAGGACCGGGCCAGCAAGGCGCTCGGCCTCGACAAGCCGATCCACGAGCAGTACCTGGGTTTCGTCGCCGGCGCTCTCTCCGGCGACCTCGGCAACTCGTTCGTCTACAACCGGCCCGCCCTCGAGGTGATCGGCGAGCGCATGCCGGCCACTCTCGAGCTCGCCTTTCTCGCCATGGTGATCGCCGTCGCGCTCGGCTTGCCGCTCGGTCTCTATGCCGGGCTGCGGCCCGACAGCCCGGTCTCGAAGGCGATCATGGCCGGATCCATCCTCGGCTTCTCGCTGCCGACCTTCTGGGTCGGCCTGATCCTCATCATGGTGTTCGCCGTGCAACTCGGCTGGCTGCCCTCGACCGGGCGCGGTCCGACCACCGACGTGCTCGGCCTCAAGCTCTCGATCTTCAATCTCGAAGGGTTGCGCTACGCCTTGCTGCCGGCGATCAATCTCGCGCTCTTCAAGCTGTCGCTCATCATCCGGCTGACCCGCGCCCAGGTCCGCGAGCAGAGTCTGCTCGACTACGTTCGCTTCGCGCGCGCGAAGGGCCTCGCCGAACGGCGCGTGATCGGCGTGCATCTGCTGAAGAACATCATGATCCCGCTCGTCACGGTGATCGGTCTCGAGCTGGGTTCGGTGATCGCCTTCGCCGTCGTCACCGAGACCATCTTCGCGTGGCCGGGCATGGGCAAGCTGGTGATCGACTCGATCTTCCAGCTCGACCGGCCGGTCGTCGTCGCCTACCTGCTGGTGGTGGTCTTCATGTTCATCGTGATCAACCTCGTCGTCGACCTGCTTTACTCGACGCTCGACCCGCGCGTGCGCCTGACGGACCTCCAGGGGTGAGTGCCGTCCCCCCGCCGCCGCTCGATGCGGCCCTGATCGCCGCCGAGCCGGCCGAGCGGCCGTGGCGGCGCTTCGCCGCCCGGTTCGCCGAAAGCCGGCTGGCCATGGTCGGCCTCGTGCTGCTCGTGCTCGTCGTCGCGGTCGCCGTGCTCGCCCCCGTCATCGCGCCGCAGGATCCGTACGACCTGGCCAGGCTCGACCTCATGGATTCGCGCCAGCCGCCGGGCGCGAAGAGCGTCGACGGCCTCACCTACTGGCTGGGCACCGACGGCCAGGGGCGCGACATGCTGTCGGCGATCATGTATGGCCTCAGGGTGTCGCTGATGGTGGGCGTCGTCTCGGGCGTGATCGCGCTCACGATCGGCTCGATCCTCGGCGTGCTGGCGGCCTACTTCGGCGGCCGGTTCGAGCAGATCGTCATGCGCATCGTCGACATCCAGCTGGGCTTTCCCGCCATCCTGGTCGCGCTCATCCTGCTCGCCGTGCTCGGCAAGGGCGTCGACAAGATCATCATTGCCCTCATCACCGTGCAGTGGGCCTACTACGCCCGCACCGCCCGCTCGGCGGCGCTGGTCGAGCGCGGCAAGGAATACATCGAGGCGGCGCGTTCGCTGGGCCTGTCGTCGGCGCGCATCGTGCTCCGCCACCTGCTGCCGAACGCCCTGCCGCCGCTGATCGTGGTGGCCACCGTGCAGGTGGCGCACGCCATCGCCCTCGAGGCGACGCTGTCCTTCCTCGGCCTCGGCCTGCCGCCCACCGAGCCGTCGCTGGGCCTGCTGATCGCCAACGGCTACGAGGTGCTGATGTCGGGCAAGTACTGGATCAGCGTCTACCCGGGTCTCGCGCTGCTGATCACCATCCTGGCGATCAACCTGGTCGGCGACCAGTTGCGCGACGTGCTCAACCCGCGCCTGTCGCGATGACGGCGGCGACCCTGCTGTCGGTCCAGCACCTGCGCACCGAGTTCGCGACGCGCGACGGCCTGCTGCCGGCGGTCGCCGACGTTTCCTTCGAACTGGCGCGTGGCGAGGTGCTGGGACTGGTCGGCGAGTCGGGCTCGGGCAAGTCGGTGACCGGCTTCTCGATCCTCGGCCTGGTCGATCCGCCGGGGCGGATCGCCGGCGGGCGGATCGTCTTCGACGGTGTCGAGCTCATCGGCATGGCGGCCGAGCCGCTGCGCGCCCTGCGCGGCAAGCGCATCGCGATGATCTTCCAGGATCCGATGATGACGCTCAATCCGGTCCTCTCGATCGAGACGCAGATGGTCGAGACGGTGCTGGCGCACGAGCGGGTCTCGCGGACCGCCGCCCGTGCCCGCGCGATCGCCACGCTCGAGCGCGTCGGCATCGCCTCGGCCGGCGCGCGCCTGGCGCAGTATCCGCACCAGTTCTCGGGCGGCATGCGCCAGCGCGTGGCCATCGCCATCGCCTTGCTGCTTAGCCCCGACGTCATCGTCGCCGACGAACCGACCACCGCACTCGACGTGACTGTGCAGGGACAGATCCTCTACGAGATGCAGAAGCTGGTGCGCGAAACCGGGACCGCGCTGGTCTGGATCACCCACGACCTGGCCGTGGTGGCAGGCCTGGCCGATCGGATTGCCGTGATGTACGCCGGCCGCATCGTCGAGATCGGCGACGCCGATGCCGTGCTCGAGGCGCCCCGTCACCCGTACACGCGCGGCCTGCTCGATTCGGTGCCGGCCGCGGCCGCGCCGGGAACGCGCCTGACCCAGATCAGCGGTTCGACGCCGTCGATGCTCCGCCTGCCGCCCGGCTGCTCGTTTCGGCAGCGCTGCCCGCGTGCCGCCGCCGCCTGCGCGGTGATGCCCGAGCTCGCCGGCGAGCCGACGCAGCAGGTCCGCTGCCACTTCCCGCTTATGCCCGGGGCAGTCGCATGAGCACGCTGCTCGCGTTCGACGCCGTCTCCAAGCGCTTCGAACGACGCCTCGACGCCATCGAGAAGCTGGCCCGTGCGCTCGGCGCCCGGATCAGCGAACAGGCGGTGCACGCCGTCGACCGGGTCAGCTTCGATGTCGACGAGCGCGAGGTCGTCGGCCTGGTCGGCGAATCGGGCTGCGGCAAGTCGACGCTCGGCCGGGTCGCCTGCGGCCTGTACGCGCCGAGCGACGGGGTGGTGCGCTACCGCGGCGAGCCGGTGTCGCACGCCAACGGCGCGCGCCGGCCGATCCAGATGATCTTCCAGGACCCGTTCGCCTCGCTCAATCCGCGCATGCGGGTGGCCGACATCGTCGGCGAGGCGCCGCGCGTGCACGGCATCGTCGATGCGAAGCAGGTCGAGGACTACGTTGCCGATCTGCTGCGGCGGGTCGGTCTCGACGCCGGCTTCGTCCGTCGCTACCCGCACCAGTTCTCGGGCGGCCAGCGGGCCCGCGTCGGCATCGCCCGGGCTCTCGCCGTCAAGCCGGAGCTGCTGGTCTGCGACGAGGCGGTGGCGGCCCTCGACGTGTCGATCCAGGCCCAGGTGCTCAACCTGTTCATGGACCTGCGCGACCAGTTCGAGCTGACCTACCTCTTCATCAGCCACGACCTCGGCGTCGTTCGCCATCTCTCGGACCGGGTGGTCGTGATGTACCTCGGTCGCGTCGTCGAGATCGCCGCCACCGAAGCCCTGTTCGCCGCCCCCAACCACCCCTACACGCAGGCGCTGCTGGCGGAGGTGCCGCGCATCGATCGCAAGCGCCGCACCTACGTGCCGATCCGGGGCGAGATTCCCTCGCCGCTGACGCCGCCGCCGGGCTGCCATTTCCACCCGCGCTGCCCGCACGCCATGCCGCGCTGCTCGGTCGAGGCCCCCGTCCTGCGCGAGATCGCGCCGGCACGCTGGTCGGCTTGCCATCTCAACGACTAGGAAGCGACATGTCCGACCACCACCCCATCGAAGTCCAGCCGCCCTCGATCGCGCCCTACCGCAACGGCAACACCGGCGTCGACTACGTCCACGTCCTCGATTCGGGCCGGCCCGGCCCCACCGTCATGGTGCAGGCGCTGACCCACGGCAACGAATTCTGCGGCGCCCACGCGCTCGACTACCTGTTCAGCGAAGGCATCCGCCCGGCCGCCGGCAAACTGATCCTCGCCTTCGCCAACGTCGATGCCTACGCCCGCTTCGACTTCGACGATCCCGACGCCTCGCGCTACATCGACGAGGACTACAACCGCGTCTGGGCCGACGACGCGCTCGACGGCCCGCGCGACTCGGCGGAGCTGCGCCGGGCGCGCCAGCTGCAGTCCTTCGTCGACCAGGCCGACTTCCTGCTCGACATCCACTCGATGCACGAGCCGGGCCGGCCGATCATGGTCTGCGGGATGATCGACAAGCATGTCGCGCTCGCGCGCAAGGTCGGCCTGCCGGCCGACCTGCTCGTCGACACCGGTCATCCGGCTGGCCTGCGCATGCGCGACCGCGGCGGCTTCAACGATCCGGCCAGCCCGCGTGCCGCGCTCCTCATCGAATGCGGCCAGCATTGGGAGAAGTCGGCGGTCGACGTGGCGCGCGACACCCTGCTTCGCTTTCTCGCCGCCACCGGCAGCGTGCCGCACCAGGCCATCGCAGGCCGACTCTCGGTGACGCCTCCGGCCGAGCAGCGGGTGGTCCGGGTGACGGAGCCGGTGGTCGCGAAGTCGATGAACTTCGAGTTCCTCGTGCCCATCGTCGGCCTCGGCGTGGTGGCCGAGGCCGGCACCCCGATCGCCCGCGACGGCGATACCGTCTGGAAGGCGCCCTACGACGACACCGTGCTGGTCATGCCGTCGATGCGGCACCTGCGGCCGGGCAACACCCAGGTGCGGTTGGGTCGATACGACCGGTAGTCATCGTCCACCGCCGGCTCATGCCGGCGCCGACCACTCCATATCGGGGTCGAGCGGATAGATCGGCCGCGGCACGTCGCGGTACGGCACGCGCGACAGCACCGGCGTCGTCAGACCCGGCGCGTCGACCTCGACGATGTGCTCGTCGCTGAAGTGCAGATCGAACGCGGCGCGGAAATGCCCGCGCGACTTGACGATCACGCTGCGCGCGGCGGCGATGTCGAGCCCGAGCTCCTCGAACATCGCCGTGTCCTTGCACTGCTGGCGCACGCTGACCACCACGACGCGCACGCCGCCGACGCGAAGCAGCGCCGTCTTGCCGAGCACGATCGTGTGTGCGGCACAGATGCCGCGCCGGCCGATCATCGTGCCATCGTGCAGTCGTTCGACGACCGCGTCGTGCTCGAAGCGACCTGACAGCGGGTGCGTCTCGTCGCGGTTGAAGCGGGCGCGCAAAGGCGCCCCGGCGCCGGTCGCGTGCGCCTCGGCCGCCAGCGCAGGATCGAAGAAGATGCCGAGGATCGCGCCTTGCACGCCGGCGTCGACGAACGCCTTGAGGATCCACACCGTGTTGCCGCGGCCGCCGCCGCCGGGGTTGTCGGCGACGTCGGCAAAGAGGAGGGCCGGCGTGCTCGTGTCGCGGCCGCAGGCGAGAGCCATCGCCGTCGCGTCGTCGAGGCTGGTGAGATTCGGCACGTAGCGGTGCCGCTCGTCCCAGATGCGCTGGCTGATCCTGCGGGCGAGCTGACGCGCCAGCGCCTGGTCGTCGCGGGTCGTGACCACGACGCTCATGCCGTTCTTCGGCGTGTCGCCGAGCGAGAAGCCGCTGCTGATCGAGACGTTCATCACCCGTTCGTCGATGAGCGACTGGCCATAGGCGAGCATGTCGGCGTAGGGGCCCGACTTCGTGTTCTGCGTCACCGACGGCGGGATCAGCGGCAGCTTCACCATCGCTGACGTTGGCCGTGCTCCGGCCAGCATCTCGCGCAGCAACTGCGCGCATTCGGCGCCGCGCTCGGCCATGTCGACGTGCGGATTGGTCCGGTAGGCCACCAGTACGCTCGCCTCGCGCACCATCTTCTCCGACACGTTGGCGTGCAGGTCGAGCGTGGCGAGCACCGGGACGTCGGGGCCGACCACGCCGCGCACGCGTTCGAGGATGACGCCGTCGGGATCGACCTCCTCGGTGCCGATCGCCGCGCCGTGCAGCGACAGGTAGACGCCGTCGACCGGCAGCGCGGCGCGCAACCGGGATTCGATGCCGTCGGCGATGTCGAGGAAGTAGCCATGCTCGACCGGACCGCTGGCGCCGACCGCGGCGCCCAGCAATGGCAGAGGCGCCCAGTCGCCCGCTGCCGACATCGCGTCGATGAAGCCGGACAGCGTTGCGGGGCAGCGCGGATGCGCGCTTTGCCAGTCGGCCTGCATCTCGTCGCCCTCGAAATGGTAGTTGGCGGCGAACTCCTCGCGCGTGGCCACTGGTGAGTGCGCGTTGGATTCGAGCATGAAGACGCCCACGGCGATTCGAGGCTTGGACATCGATTGGTTGCTTTCGGGGGAGGCGGGCCGGCGGGTTCTGGCGGCGGTTCGACTATTCTCGCCGGGCCGCCCGCGGCATCCCGCCGCGCGCCACCCACGGTCTCACCATTATGCTTCGACGCCTGCGCGCCGGCCTTGCACTGGCCACCATCCTCTCGACCTTTGCCTTGCTCGTCGCGCCGGCCGGGGCCCAGGAACTGACCCTCGGCACCAAGCTCGAGCTGAACACGCTCGATCCGCACTTCTTCGCGTCATTTCCGACCGGGTCGTCGCACCAGTATCTGTACGAGAAGCTGGTCGACTACGACGAGAAGCTGAATCTGAAGCCTGCGTTGGCGGAATCGTGGCGGCGCATCGACGACCTGACGACCGAGTTCCGCCTGCGCAAGGGGGTGACCTTCCATGACGGTTCGCCGTTCACCGCGGCTGACGTGATCTTCTCGGTCGAGCGCGTGCCGAACGTTCCGAACTCGCCGAACTCCTTCGCGCAGTTCACGCGCGGCATCGACAAGGTTGTCCGCATCGACGACCACACGATCCAGGTGCGCACCAAGGCGCCGAGTCCGCAGCTGCTGCAGGACCTGTCCAACGTGTTCATCGTCTCGTCGAAGGCTGCCGCCGGCGCGACGACCGCCGACTTCAACTCGGGCAAGGCGGCGGTCGGCACCGGCCCGTACAAGCTCGTCAGCTTCGTCAACGGCGATCGGCTGGTGGTCGAACGCAACGACAGGTACTGGGGCGGCAAGCCGCAGTGGGCCAAGGTCACCGAGCGGGTGATCGGCAAGGATGCCCCGAGGCTGGCGGCGCTTCTGTCGGGCGAGGTCGACGCGATCGATGCCGTGCCGATCCAGGACATCGAGCGGCTGCAGCGCGACAACAAGTTCGCGCTCTATCGCGGCCCGGCATCGCTCATTCACTATATCGCGCTCGATTCGGCGCGTGACGAATCGCCGAACGTCACCGCCAAGGACGGCAAGCCGCTCGGCAAGAATCCGCTGAAGGATGCGCGCGTGCGCAAGGCCATGTCGCTGGCGATCAACCGCGACGTGATCGTCAAGCGGGTGATGGAAGGCTCGGCCATCGCTGCCGGCCAGCTGCTGCCGTCGCAGTTTCCGGGCACGCACAAGGCCCTCGGACCCGACCCGTTCGACCTGCCGCGTGCCCAGGCACTGCTGAAGGAAGCCGGTTGGGCCGAGGGCTTTCGCATCGTGCTGGACGCGACGTCGGATCGCTACCCGAACGACTCGTCGGTGGCGCAGGGCGTGGGCCAGATGTGGAGCCGGCTCGGACTGAAGGTCGAGATCGAGACGATGCCCGGCGCGGTGTTCTTCACCAAGGCCAGCAAGCAGGAGTTCAGCGCCTTCGCGGCGCAGTACGGCGCCGAGGACGGCATCAACAGCACCCGCGCGCTCGTGGCGACGGCCATTCGCGACAAGGGCTACGGCACCGCCAATCGCACCCGCTATTCCAATCCGCTGGTCGACGCGCTGATCGACGAGACGCTGCGCGAAATGAACGACGAGGTGCGGCAGGAGAAGGCGGCGCGCGCGATCAAGGCTGCGATGGACGACCAGGCGCTGATCCCGCTGTTCTTCCCGCTGCACAATTTCGCGTCGAAGAAGTCGCTGGTCATCACACCGCGGCCGCAGCGGCGCTTCAACGCGTTGATGATCCGGCCGGCGAAGTAGGCCGGCGCCTTCGGACGGGGCACGTTCCTCGCGTCGGCGGTCGCTCGCTAGGCCCTCGGCGCCGCGACGACGGCGGGCGGCGCGCCCAGGTGCATGCCGGAATCGAGCAGCACCAGCTCGCCCGTCACGGTGCGCGCGGCGTCCAGCAGCCAGATGACCGCCTCGGCCACGTCCTCGGCCGTACCGGCGCGCCGAAGCGGCATCGAGCGTTCGTAGCCGGCCTTGAGCGCTTCGTAGCCCTGCTGGCCGATGCCCTCCTTGAACCACCGCGTGGTGATGAGGCCGGGGCACACGGCGTTGACGCGGATGTCGGGCGCGAGCGCCCTGGCCAGATGCAGTGTCATCGCGTTCAACGCGCCCTTGGACGCGACGTACGGCATCGAAGAACGGATCCCCAGCGCACCGGCGATCGACGACACGTTGACGATCGCGCCCTGCTGCGCCTTCAGGTGAGGGGCGCAGGCGCGCACCATCTGGAACGCGCCGACGACGTTGACGCCCATGATCCTCTCGAACGCCTTCGCGTCGAGCGCATCCCAGTTCGCCGAGCCGACGAAGGTACGTTAGCGATAAATGGGGCTGTGGTCGGCGTGTCGCGGTCCCCTTCTAGAATTTGTCACCTCCGATTCGTCGCCATCACCCAGGACACCGCAATGCCCCTCGTCTCCATGCGCCAGCTGCTCGACCATGCCGCCGAGAACGGCTACGGCATCCCGGCGTTCAACGTCAACAACCTCGAGCAGGTCCAGGCCGTGATGACCGCAGCCGACGAGGTCGGCGCGCCCGTCATCCTCCAGGCCAGCGCCGGCGCACGCAAGTACGCCGGCGAGGCCTTCATCAAGCACCTCATCTCGGCCGCGATCGAGAGCTGGCCGAAGGTGCCGCTGGTGATGCACCAGGACCACGGGCAGAGCCCGGCGGTTTGCCGCAGCGCGATCGACCTCGGCTTCTCGTCGGTGATGATGGACGGCTCGCTCGAGGCCGACGGCAAGTCGATCGCGAGCTACGACTACAACGTCGACGTGACCCGCAAGGTCGTCGACATGGCGCACGCGCAAGGCGTGACGGTGGAGGGCGAGCTCGGCTGCCTCGGCTCGCTGGAGACGATGCGCGGCGACAAGGAAGACGGCCACGGCGCCGACGCGACGATGACGCGCGAGCAGCTCCTCACCGACCCCGAGCAGGCCGCCGACTTCGTCAAGCGCACGCAGCTCGACGCGCTGGCCATCGCCATCGGCACCAGCCACGGTGCCTACAAGTTCACCCGCAAGCCGACGGGCGACATCCTCGCCATCGACCGCATCAAGGAGATCCACCGCAGGATCCCGAACACGCACCTCGTGATGCACGGCTCGTCGAGCGTGCCGCAGGACCTGCTCGCCGAGATCCGCGAGTTCGGCGGGGCGATGAAGGAGACCTACGGCGTGCCGGTCGAGGAGATCCAGGAGGCGATCAAGCATGGCGTGCGCAAGATCAACATCGACACCGACATCCGCCTGGCGATGACCGGCGCGATCCGCCGCTATCTCGCGCAGAACCCCGACAAGTTCGACCCGCGCGACTACCTCAAGCCGGCGCGCGAGGCGGCGAAGAAGATCTGTCGCCAGCGCTACATCGAGTTCGGCTGCGAGGGGCAGGCCGCGAAGATCGCGGCGCTGCCGCTAGCCCAGGTCGCCGCTCGCTACGCCCGGGGCGAGCTGGCGCAGACGGTGGTGTGAGATGACGCTCGACGACGAAGACGAAGCGCCGGCCGTCTTCGAGACCGACCTGCGCTCGCTGCCGCTCATCGCACGCGGCAAGGTGCGCGACAACTACGCGGTCGGCGAGGATCGCATCCTGATCGTGGCGTCGGACCGGATCTCCGCGTTCGACGTGGTGATGAACGAGGCGATTGCCGGCAAGGGCAGGTTGCTGACCGAAATGGCGCTGTTCTGGTTCGAGCGGCTGCAGCACATCGTGCCGAACCACCTCACCGGCGACGACCCGGAGTCGGTCGTCGCGGAGGACGAGCGCGAGCAGGTGCGCGGGCGTTCGATGCTCGTGAAGCGGCTTGAGCCGCTGCCGATCGAGGCCGTCGTTCGCGGTTATCTGGCTGGGAGTGGCTGGACGGAGTACCAGGCGAGCGGTTCCGTCTGCGGCGTCGCGTTGCCGCCCGGATTGCAGCTCGCGTCGAAGCTGCCGGCACCGATCTTCACGCCGGCGACCAAGGCCGCGGCGGGGCATCACGACGAGAACATCGACTTCGAGCGGATGTCGGAGTTGATCGGCGACCAACGCGCGCGCGAGGTGCGCGAGATCGCGTTGCGCCTGTATGCCGAGGCTGCGGCGTATTCGGAGTCCCGCGGAATCATCATCGCCGACACGAAGTTCGAGTTCGGCATCGACGCGTCGGGCGCACTCGTTCTGATGGACGAGGTGTTGACACCGGATTCGTCGCGGTACTGGCCGGCGGAGGAATGGGAGCCCGGCAAGACGCCCGCCAGTTACGACAAGCAGGTGCTGCGCGACTGGCTCGAGTCGGTTCGTGTCGATGGAGCGTCCTGGCCGAAGTCGCCGCCGCCGCCGAAGTTGGATCCGGAGATCGTCGAGCGGACACGACGGATCTATGAGCAGGCGCGTGATGCGATGCTGGCAGCGGATGACGAAGAGATGCAACAGTCGGCGCAGATCTCGGCGCTTCAACGGTCGATTGGTGAAGAACAAGATCCGTTGGTCGCTGACCATATGCGCGTCGATCTGGTGGTGGCGTTGGCGCGCTGCGGCCGGCAGAAGGAGGCTGACCATGCTGCCGTTGAGTTGCGTAAGCGGCGTCGACTCAGTCCTCACCCGACACTAACTATCCGAATGAACTGGGCAGAGGGGGTCGCCGATTACCGCGGAGGACGCAGAGCACTTGCGTTCGACAAGATGAAGCGCGCGTACACCTTGGCTAGAGCTTGCTTGAACACGGAGCTGCAAGCGCTCACCGCTGCTTGGCTGGCCCATTTCACGTGGAATCAGGAGGACGTCGTCGGGGCCACAACCTACGCGAGCGAGGCGCTCGCAAAGTCGAGCGCTTCTGACCATCACACTCGTGTCCGCGTCAGTCTTGTGCTGACGGAGATTCTCGCGATTTCGGGGCGAGAGGATCTGGCCTTGATCTGGGCCAAGCGTGCCCAGCGCCACGCCGCCGCTGTGAATGATTGGCTGAGTAAGTCGACGCTAGCATTCAACTTGGCGACCATAAAGCTTATGGTACTCCGGCAGAATGTGCTTAACGGCGTTGTTAGCGAAGAGCGAGCGGAGTACGCCGACCGTCTGCGACAGGCACGGCATAACGTGGAGACCGTATTTGGCGCTCGTGATGGGACGTCTCGACTTCAGGACGCACAACTCCTGTCCCTTCGAGGTCGAGCAGAGCCCGCACTTAGCATATATTTGCGCTTGGCCAAAAGCGCCAGCGGACCCAGTGCGGTTCGCGAGCGCAGTGTTTGGCTCGCCGATGAGGCCTGGTGTTTCAGCCGCCTCGGCCGGCATGCGGAAGCATTGCGAAGTGCGGCCGAAGCGACGACGGCGATTGACGCCAGCACGCAACTGGACGATCTCGCGTCAATCCACTCGATGCTCTCGTCCGTCTACCGCGCAGCC
>JBBSUK010000092.1:0-14892 GCA_038234975.1 Burkholderiales bacterium | reverse complement strand
TCTTCTTCGGGTCGCGCGGCGGCTCGAAGCTGTATTCGTCGTAGCCGGCGAAGCTCGGCGAGCGTGTCTTCAGCAGCGCGGAGGCGCGCAGCGGCGCGGCGGCCATCGCCCCCCCGGAGAAGTACGCCATCGTCACGTCGAGCTGCACGCTTGGCGGCGCGACCGCCGGCGCCTTCGGCCCCGACAGGCGCGCGTCGATCAACGGCAGGCGAAATTCCTCGACCCGAAAGCTGCCGCTCGACCAGCTCGTCTGCCGGCTCTGGTCGTCGCCCTGCTCGTCGGCCGCCGGGGTGTCGCGCTCGAGCGCGACGGCGTAGACGCCGAGCATGGCCGCGGCCGGGATCGGCCACGTCGTCGTCGCGCTGCGGCCGTTGCCGCGCCACACGAGCGCAATCTTGATCTCCTCGCCGCTGCCTTCGTGCACGAGCTTGACGCGCGTCGGCAGCTGATCGCGCCTCGCCGGCGCCAGGCCCTGCATCGTCTCGACGCGGAAGAAATGCTTCATCGACACCGTCTCGCCGGCGCGAAACAGCGTGCGGTCGAACACCGTGGCGGCGCGCAGGCCGGGGTGCGCACTGCGGCCGGTCGGCACGCTGAAGCGCCACGGCTCGATGCCCTTCTGCCAGCTCGAGAAGACGAACGCGACGTCGGCCTTGCCGCCGTTCGCGCTGCCCACCGACTTGCGTGCGGTGACGAAGTACCCGCTGTCGGCGACGCAGCTGTCGCCCGGCTCGGCGAGCGCGCGTGGCACCACGGCGAGGCCGCGCGCATCGCTGCGGCCGCTCCACAGCGTCTTGCCGTTGCAGTCGTGCACCGCGACGTCGGCACCTTCGACCGGTTTGCCGCGGTCGAGCGAGGTCACCCACACGACGCTGTTCACGCCGCCGAGCTTGAAGTGCACGCCGAGGTTGGTGACGAGCACGCCGGTGCGCACGTACATCGGCGCGCGCTTGTCGAGCAGCGACTGGCCGAGCCGCGGCGACTCGATCTCGACGACGTGGTAGCCCGGCTCGGGCAACGGGATGCCGACGACCTCGAACGGCCGCGGGTCGCCGCCTTCGAGCTGCGGCAGCGCCAGGGCCCTGGCGGCCGGGTCCTTGGCGAGCAGCGAGATCTCGCGGCTGCCGACGTAGCGCTCGACGCGGCGGCGGATCGGCCTGCCCTTCGTGTCGGTGTCGTTCTCGAACGTGTACCACTCGCGCTCGGGGTAGCCGAGCTCCTTCGCGCTCATCTGCGTCTCGTGGAACTTCTGCACCCGCGCGTACCAGGCGAGGATGTCGGCGTCGGTCGTCGCGCGCACCGTGCGCACCTGGCCCGCGCCCGCCGGGCGCAGCTCGCCCTGCACGTGGCGCAGCGTCACCGGCAGGGCGCTGTCGTCGCCGCGCTCGACGATGCCGAACGGCGCCGCCGCGAACTTGGCGATCGGCGGTGCGGCGCCGGTCTGCACGCGCAGCGGGAAGCTCGACGCGTTCGAGAGCGTGCGGCCGGCGTTGTCGACGACGCCGGCGGGCAGCGCGATCTCGAACGCGGCGCTCTCGGCGAGCGGCGTCGGAAACGTGAGCTCGCGGACATCGGGCGACTTGTCGTCCTTGTCGAACTTCGGAGCGACGGCGGTCGCGGCGTCGGCGCCCTGCAGCGGCTTGAGGCGAACCTGAGTCGCGATCGCGCGGGCGATCGGCGCCGAGAAGCGCACGGTCAGCGGCCGGATCGGCAGGCAGGGCGCCTCGGCGCGCTCACGCTCGCACGTGAATTCGGCGGTGAACGCCGGCCGCACCTCGTAGCGCCAGCGCTGCTCGATCGTCGTCACGACCTGCGCGTTGCGCTCGGCGGCGATGCCCTTGCCCCACACCAGGCGAACCTGCGCGCCGTTGGCGAGCGGCCGGGCGCAGCGAACGAGCAGCGCGTTGGCGGCTTGCGCCGGCGTGATGCGACGTGCCTTCAACACCGCGGCTCGCGCGTCGCCGCTCACGACCTGCAGCGCGATCTTCTCGCCAAGACCCTCGACCTCGCACCAGGCGTTGGCGGTGACCGTCGACGCGACCGCGGCGCCGGAAAGGCGCAGCAGGAAATGCTGGTCTTCCTCGATCTCGCCGCCCGAAGGCTGGAGCGTCACGACGGCAGGGCCGCCGGTCGAGAACGCAAAGGTGCGGATGCCGGTGACCGACGTCGAGCCCGTCGCCGCGCTCGACGGCGCGCTGCCGGCCGCCGTCGGCCTGGCTGTCGTCGGCTTCCAGTCGGCCTTCAGCGTCGCGGTGCAACGCGTGCCCGGCGGCAGCGCCTCCTTGAAGTCGTACAACCACACGCGCTCGTTCGCCCAGCGGCCGGCACCGGCCGGCGTAGAGCCCTGGCAGGCGATCGAGAACGGGTCGGCGAGTCGCAGGTCACCGAACGGGACGACCGGCTCGGAGAACTTGACCGTCACCTGCCGGATCTGGGCGACCTCGCCCTGCGGCGTGACGGTGGCGATGGCCGCGGCCGAGGCAGAAGACGGCGTGAACGCCAACGCGCCGAACACGAGGGCCGACGCGGCCGCGGCTGCAACGATGTGCTTCATGAGTCCCATCACTCCCTGCGACCGGGCGATTCTCGGTGCAGCGGCGAGCGTCGTCGCGGCGCGTGATGGCGGCATGAAGCCGGCGCGAACCGAATGTGCAGTACGGCTCACGCAAGACGCCCGGGTGGCGCCGTGCCTCCGGGTTCGACGCCTCAGCGCCCCGCGCGCCGGTCGATCTCGAGCTGCTGGCGCTCGGCCGAGATCAAGCGCAGCCGCGAATCGACGACCGATGCGTCGATGAAGTCGGCCGGCGTGTTGCGCACGGCGCGCTGCGCGGCCCGCAGCCGGTCGACGGCGCCGGTGAGGTCGCCGAGCGCGTAGCGCGACTCGGCTTCGGCCCGCAGCGACCGAAGCGGCACGCCAAGCTTGCCCCAGGCCTGGCCGAGCGCGGTCCACGCGAGCGCGTCGGCCGGATGCAGTGCGACCCAGGTCTGCAGGTCGGAGGCCTCGGCCTTGAGCGCGGCGTTGTCTGGGTCGACCTCGCGGGTTCCGACGATCGCGGCGCGGGCCTCGAGCAGCAGCACCGGGCGCGATCCGTCCTGCGCCCACGGCTTCATCGCCGCGAGCGCCGGCTGCACCGCGCCGCGGTCGAGGTAGGACTGCGACTGCATCAGCGCGACGGCGCGCTGGGCGCGGTCGCCGCTCGACGGGCTGCCGCGGGCGATGCCCGTCGCCTTGGCGAACGCAGCGTCGGCTCGCGCCCAGTTGCGCAGCTGGCTCGCGGCGAGCGCGCCTTCGAGCGCGGCGCGACAACGATCGGCCGGCGTGCCTTCGTTGTCGGCGTCGCGGCCTTCCCAGCGGTGCAACGCGTCGGAGCGCGGGTCCATCAGCACGCGGGCGCGGGCCTGCGCCGCGGTGTGCTCGAGCACGCTCACGCGCGGCGCGTTCGTGGCGATGCCGGCGCGCGCCCGCGCCTCGCCGATCCGCTCGACCGTCAGCGGGTGCGAGCGCAGGTAGGGGAAGCCGCCGTAGTCGTTGAGGCGCTGCGACAGGTCCATCTTCTCGAACATCGACGCCATGCCGCCGGGCGAAAAGCCGGCCGCCGTCATCACCTGGAAGCCGATCCGGTCGGCCTCGCGCTCGACGTCGCGGGAGAAGTTGAGCTGGCCCTGGATCGCCGCCGCCTGCGAGCCGGTCACCACGGCGTTGATCGCGTCGGGGTTGGAGCTGCGCGACGCCGCGATCAGGCCGACGATCAGCGCCGCCAGGCTCACCAGCGAGCGCCGCGAGTTGGCGGTGATCGAGCGGGCGATGTGCCGCTGCGTCACGTGCGACATCTCGTGGCCGATGACCGAGGCGAGCTCGTCGCGGCTCGTCGTCAGCGCGATCAGGCCGAGGTGCACGCCGACGTAGCCGCCCGGCAGCGCGAAGGCGTTGACGCTCGGGTCGCGAACGAGGAAGGGCTCCCAGGCGAAGCGGGCGTCGATGTCGGGCGTGATGTTGCCGAGCTGGCGGGCCTTGAGCAGCAGCGGTTGCCAGATCGACTCGAGGTACTCGAGCAGCAGCGGATCGTCGAGGTAGTCCGGGTCGACGCGGATCTCGCGCATGATCTCCTCGCCGAGCTTGCGTTCGGCGCTGATCGGAAAGCCCGCCGAGTCGGAGTCGCCGAGCGCGGGGAGCGAGGGCTGCAGCGGCGGCGGCGACAACGGTGACAACGATTGCGGCGCCGGCGTTTGCGCCCACGCCGGCACCACGGCACCGCCCGGCACGGCGAGAGCGCAGGCGAGCAGCGTGGCGAGCAGCCGCCTCGAACGCGGCGCGGCGCTTGCGGCGGTGGGGGCGTTCATGGGGGTCTGGCGCGGTGTGGCGCAGGGGTGCGTCGCTATGATGCCCGCGAACCTGCGACCCTTCGACCGTCATCCCTCGTTTCGTTCCGTGCCGGCGCCTTCGTCACCCCTCACCCACTTCGACGCCGCCGGCGCCGCGCACATGGTCGACGTCTCGGCCAAGGCCGAAACCACCCGCGTCGCGCGCGCCACCGGCGTCATCCGCATGAAGGCGGAGACGCTGGCGCTCATCGCCGCCGGCACGGCGAAGAAGGGCGACGTGATCGGCATCGCCCGGGTCGCCGCCATCCAGGGCGCCAAGCGCACCGCCGACCTCGTGCCGCTCTGCCACCCGATCGCGATCACACGGGTGTCGGTGGCGTTCGACGTCGACGAGGCAGCGGGCGCAATCCGCTGCACGGCGGAAGTCGAGACCGTCGGCCGGACGGGCGTCGAGATGGAAGCGCTGACCGCCGTGCAGGTCGGCCTGCTGACGGTCTACGACATGTGCAAGGCAGCCGACCGCGGCATGGTCATCGACGGGGTGCGGGTGCTGGAGAAGCGGGGCGGGAAGTCGGGGGAGTGGAAGGCGGCGTGAGCGTTTCGTCGAGAAGATCAAGGATGCAGGGGACCGGCACTTCGGCGGTCGAGCTGATCAATATCTCCGCGCATGCCCTGTGTCGGCTGTTGGACGAAGAGTCTTGAGGGCTGTTGCATCGATAGCTGGGTTAGGTGCCAGCGGCCACACGGACAAATGTTCTTGGCGCAAGCAGCTCCAACGCTTGCTCGAGCGCGGGCACCAAGGGCAACAACGCGGACAGTTCGACCGAATGAGCGTCGAGCAGCACGACAGCAACCGGGAGGCTCGTCAGGTTCTGCTGACGCGAGAGATTCGTGTCTACCGTTACGAACGCATCGAAATCGGCAGCGGCCAGTGCAAGCAACTTTCCGTTCTTGGTGCCGGACCAGCCCATGTCTCCGACGGTTCGGACCTCATGCGAAGCGAGCGAACGCCGCAAGCGGCGCGGGACGGATTCGTCAAGTAGCAGGCGCATCAGCTGCGAGCTGGAGTCTCGCCGATTCGAGCACGGCGACTGCCCGCGCCCTTGATACCGATGGAAAGTCCTTGAGGAAGTCCTCGAGGGAGGACGTTCCCTCCAGATACTCGAAAAGGCTCTTCACGGGAACGCGCGTGCCCGTGAAACAAAGCGTCCCGCTCATGATCTCCGGATCTCGGCTGACGAGAGATGCTTCCATGCTCGAACTCCTGCGTGCACTTTACCGCCGGTGATGTGCCGCCGTGACTGTTCTGGAGCCTAACCTCCCGAGCGCATGGACGCCCGCCGCCCCTCACCGAAAGTCCTCGAACCGATACCCGCGCTTCGGCGCCAGGCACTGATACGGCGTCTTCGCCGGAGCCGGTGCGGCCTCGCCCGCTGCCGCCGCGCTGGCCGCCGCGTTCGCCGCCGCGAGCCGCACGTTCGCCGGGTCGCAGACCGCGAAGTACGCCTCCGACGCCGGGTTGTGGAACTCCCGCAGCCGCGCCGCCAGGTAGCGGGCCTTGTCGTCCTCGCCGCGCTCCTCGAGGGCGTTGGCCCAAGCCATCGTGATCCGCGTGTCGAGCAGGTAGTGGGTGGCGCGGTCGAAGGCGTCGATCACCTGGCCCGGATGCTTGGTGACGGTGCCGGCGGCGTAGTCGGCATGGTGGCCGAACAGCACGCTCTTGCGGCCGGCGGCGATGCGCTGCTCGAGTGGCCCCGCATTGGCGGGTGGCTCGAAGATGACGACGACGCGCGCGTAGTCGAGCAGCGCCAGCGAGCCGCCGAGCACGAGCAGCATCGACGCGATGACGAGCGGCCTCGTCGCACCTGCGATCGAGGGTGACGGCGCCGTGGCCGCCGCTGCGACCGGGCTCCGGTCGGGCCGCTCGAGGCACAGCCCGAACGCGAACGCCGCCGGCAGCAGGAAGTAGCTGTACCAGAGCGGGTACTCGAGCATGCTGTGCACGGCGACCATGAACACCATGACGAACGCCGCGCGCTGCATCGGCGCGAACGCGCCTGCGGCTTCGTCGTCGCCGCGGCCGCTGGCGATCGCGTTCTGCAACGCCGCCCACACCGCGTAGCCCATCGCCCCGCACACCGCGAGCGCGAGCGGAATGCCGAGCTCGACGGCGAACTGCAGCAACAGGTTGTGCGTGTGGTCGAAGAACGCCACCGGCCGGTTCGGGAACGGCGTGAGCGACCAGGCGAAGTTGAACTCGCCGAAGCCGACGCCGAGCCACGGGTGCATGGCGATCAGCGACAGCGTGTTCTCCCAGATGCGCCAGCGCGAGTACGAGACGTAGAGGCCGCTGCCGCTCATGCGTTTGGCGCCCTCGAAGTCGAGCTGCATGGCCTGCGCGCCGAGCGTCGACGCGCCCCACAGCACGAGATAGACGACCGGCGCCGTCGCGAGGAAGATGCGCGTGCTGCGCGACAGCCGCCGGTCGAGCAGGCCCCAGCCGAGCAGCACGAACATGCCGACCAGCCCCGTGCGCGACGCCGACAGCACGATCACCTCGCTGCACAGCAACGCCGTGGCCCACATCGCCGTGCGCCAGCGCGGCCAGCGCTCGCCGAGCCACACCGCGGCAGCCATCGACCACAGCAGCAGGCTGCTCAGGTGGTTGGGCTGGCGCACGTTGCCGGTGGCGCGGCCGGGTATCGACGCCTCGGCGACCAGCCAGCCGTTGGGCCAGTGCGGCGCGAACACCTCGATCAGCCCGACGACGCTGCTGGCGATGCCGGCGACGACGAGCGCGATGCAGAACGCCTCGAACACGCGCACGCCGATGCCGGCGCGCGCCGCTGCCGCGCCGACGACGAGCACGAGCATCGCCGCCGCGATCGAGCCGATGGCCGACAGCGAAAGCGACCAAGGCGCGCGCTCGAACAGCGACGCGGCGACGGCGCAGGCGACGAGGAGCGTCAGCGAGCCGAGCAGCGCGCGGGTGGCGGCGCTGCGCGGCCAGAGGCGCTCGGGGACGGCGAGCGCGACGACGATGCAGAACAAGCCCCAGCCGATGAAAGCGGCCGCCTGGTTGAAGAACGTCGCCGAGGGCGCGACGTTGTAGGCGACGAGGGTGGGCGCGACGACGGCGAGGCCGGCCATCGAAGCCCAGACTTCATCGGGCGCGCTTGAAGTCGGAAGCGCAGCAGGTTCGGCCGTTGGCATGCAGGTCGTCGATTGATGGCCCGCCTTCGCGAGCGACACGAATGGCGGGTCGGGTCGGTCAGCGGATCAGGCGATTCGCCCAGGGTGGCGGCACCGTGCGGAACGCGGCGTGCAGGTTCTCCGACAAGCTGCGCAACTCGAGGTCATGCTTTTCCGTTTCGATTCTCAGGCTGTCCGCCGAGAAGAGGCTGATGTGGCCGTTGCGGGGCGAGGCGTACCACCATGTGAGGGGCTTTCCGCGCGCGATCTCGCCGTCGGACAGGAGGGTCGAGAACACCAGCATCCCGTCGGGCCGGAGCAGCTTCGTTAGGTCGGCGAACAGCGCGTCGACGTTCGGCACGTGCTCGAACACCTCGAAGGCGGTAACGAGGTCGAAGGTGCCGAGGGCGTCGATGCGCACGTCCTTGTCGACGAAAGGATCGTAGGAACGCGAATCCCAAGACAGGCTGGTGAGGATCCGGCTCAGCAGGCCCGGCCCCCCGCCGTAGTCGAGGTGGCGGACGGCCGATCCGGAGAAGAGCGTGTGCAGCAGTTCCGCGTTGTTCTCAGGCCGGACCTGCACGTAGTCGGGATCAATCTCGCGATAGCCGTCGTTGTAGATGCGGCGCTCGAACTCGTCCATGCTCCACGCTTTCAGGTCTGGCGCGAAGCAGAACCCGCAGCGGCCGCAGAGATAATAGGCAACGCTCTCGCCGCTCGGCGGCAGGTGCACGCCGCGCGCTTCCTCGCAGGATTTGTTGAAGTCGACCGAATCTAGTAGCCCGGCCTGGTCGCGGCATACCGGGCAGGCCGATGCGGAGTTGCCGAGAGGCTTGCGGAACGAACGTGCGAGCGATCCAAAAAGCAGCGAGAGCGAGGACATGGATCAGGCGGGCCGGGCGATCCCCGGTCCGCGTTGCGGAAAGGACAGGCGATGATTTTCAGCTGGTTCGACGCGCGCGAGGCAAGCGAGTTCGGTTCGTCGCTGGCGCAAATGCTGATCGAGCGCACGCCCGCGGACGATGCCGTAGGCAAGGGGCGGGTTAACAAGAAGCACGAAGCGATGCTCCATCAGCTCGAGCGTCATGTGTCGAAATTCCGGGAAGGCCACAAGCTGAACGTCTACAAGAAGGCTCAACTCGGCAACCGCTTCAAGTGGACGCTGAAGGATAAAGGCTACGACGAGGCCTACATCGACCACCTCACGAACTGGCTGATGATCCAGTTGCAGGACAAGCGCGCCGCTTGACGCGACGACGTGCTGCGCCAGCTCAGACAGCTACTCGGTTCGATCGGCACACCGGCGCCGGATGGCCCGGCCGCGCCTCCGGGCAACGCGCCCGCGGAAGCGCATTTCGCGCACGCGATGGCGCTCCTGGATGCAGGGCGACTGGAAGAAGCGCTAACGGCGTTCGATCGGGTCCTGCACTCGAATCCGAGGGCCGCCGCAGCGCACTTCAACCGCGGCTCGGTCCTCACCGATCTCGGTCGTGCGACCGAAGCGCTGGCCGACTATGACCGCGCAATCGCGATCCAGCCACGCTTTGTCGACGCGCACGTCGGCCGTGCCCGCACGCTGGCGAAGCTCCGGCGCCCGAAGGACGCATTCCGAAGCATCGACACCGCACTCGCCTTGAGTCCCAACGCGCCCGAGGCGCTAGAGGCCAGGGCCGACCTGCTGCGTGAACAGGGCCGGGCGGCGGAAGCCGCGTCCGTCTACGAACGGCTGCTCGCGCTCGATCCCGAGAACAGCGGGGCCCTCAACAATCGCGGCATCGTGCTGCAGGACCTGCGGCGTCTCCCCGAGGCGCTTGCCGCACACGACGCAGCGCTGCGGATCGATCCTGCATCGGCCGAAGCGCACACCAACCGCGGGCTCGCGCTGACCAGCCTGGGTCGCTACGGCGAGGCGCTCGCGTGCCACGAACGGGCGCTTCGCCTAGACCCGGATTCCGTCGCCGCTCAGCTGAACGAAGCGACGTGCCGCCTGATGCTCGGCGACTTCCCGAACGGCTGGAAGCAATACGAGTCGCGATGGCGCAATCCGTGGTGGGTCGGCACCCAGGGGTTCTACGGGCAGCAAGCGTTCGACCGGCCGCTCTGGCTCGGCGACGCACCCGTTGCCGGCAAGCGAATCTTCCTGCATCCGGAGCAGGGCCTGGGCGACACGGTCCAGTTCAGCCGGTACGCCGAGCCGTTGGCGCGCGCGGGCGCTACCGTCCTCCTTGAAGTCCAGCCGCAGCTACGGGCGTTGCTGCAGGGCATGCGCGGCGTAAGCGAACTGAGTTCCGTTGGCGAGGCCGTGCCCGCGCACGACCTCCACTGCCCGCTGATGAGCCTTCCCCTCGCCTGCGGCACGACCCTGGAAACGATCCCGTTGCCCCAGGGGTATCTTCGACCGGAGCTCGCCTATCCGGAGAAGGTCGAGCATTGGCGCGGACGGCTCGCCGCGAACGGTCGACATCGCGTCGGCGTGGTGTGGTCGGGCAACGCCGCGCACCGCAACGACGCGAACCGCTCCATCCCGTTCCAGCAGTTCGCGCCGCTCCTGTCGGAACGGCATGACTTCTACTGCTTGCAGAATGAGATCCGGCAGCCCGAACGTCAGGCCGTGAAGCGTCAGTCTCACCTGACCACGCTCCGGACCGACCTCGCCGACTTCGCCGACACGGCCGCACTCATCGCCAACCTGGATCTCGTGATCTGCGTCGACACTGCCGTCGCGCATGTCGCCGGGGCGATGGGCAAGCCGGTCTGGCTACTGCTCCCCGCCGACCCTGACTGGCGTTGGCTGGTCGACCGCGGCGACAGCCCGTGGTACGCCTCGATGCGCCTATTCCGGCAATCGGCTCCAGGAGACTGGATGGGTGTGATTGAATCGGTACGCGGCGAGCTGGAGGCCTTCGGGCGTGCTTAGCCTCAAGCGACTGTTCACCGGCAGGGCCGCGGCCGACCCCGATCCGGAGTCCGGTGCGCCCGATGACGCCGAGGCGTGTCGCGCGGCGGCGCTGGGCCACGTCCAAGCCGGCCGCTTCGACCAGGCACGGTCGGTCGTCAACGCCGGCCTCGCGCTCGACCCCGATGCTGTTCCGCTGCATCTGCTCTCGGCAAACCTGCTGCTGCAGGCCAACGAGCCCGACGCCGCGGTCAGGAGCTTTCGACGCGCGCTCGACCTTCGGCCCGACCTGCCGGAGGCCCACTACAACTGCGGCCTCGCGTTCGAACGCCTCGACCGGATGGACGACGCCTTGCACGCGTACGGCGAGGCGATCCGGCAGCGCGCCGACTATGTCGCGGCGATCCAGGCGCAGACCGCGCTCATGCGCCGACAGGACCGACTTCACGACGCCGTGGAGGGCCAAGTTCGGCTCACGCAGTTGAACCCCGACTCGTCCGAGCCGCACTTCGCACTCGCGACGCTTCTTCTGGAGCTTGATCGCCCCGAGGAGGCGCTCGCCGCACTCGACCGCTGCATCGCGCTCGACCCGGCGCTGGCGGCGGCGCACAGCAACCGCGCGACCGCGCTGTCGGCGCTGAAGCGGTTGCATGAGGCGCTGGCGAGTGCGGAGATCGCCCTGCAGATCCAGCCACGCTTCACCAACGCCGCGCTCAACAAGGCGACGCTGCTCCTGGCGCTTGGTCGCACCGCCGATGCGCTCGTGACGTGTCAGCAGGCACTGATCCGCGATCCGCGCCATCCGGGCATGCTCAACTGCCACGGCATCGTCCAGCAGGAGCTGCGCCATCCCGAAGCAGCCCTGGCCGCCTACGACCTCGCGCTGCAGGCAGACCCGGGCCACGCTCCAGCGCGCATCAACCGCAGCCTCACCCTGGCAAGCCTCGACCGGTACGACGAGGCCCTGGCCGACCTCGACGCCGTCGCCGTCGCCGTCGACCCCGCCACGGAACCGGAGGTCTGGGCCAACCGCGGCTGGATCCTGCAGGAGATGGCACGCCACGAAGAGGCGTTGCCACGCTTCGCGCGCGCGATTGCGCTCCGGCCCGATTTTCCGGAGGCGCATTTCAACGACGGCGTCTCGCGGCTGGCGCTGGGCATTTTCGGCGCGGGGTGGCGCGGCTACGAATGGCGCTGGCAAAGCAACGTGTGGCTTAACGGGCAGGGGGAACACGTGTCCCGGTCGTTCACTCGGCCGCGCTGGAGCGGCGCCGAGTCGTTGGAGGGCAAGACCATCCTGCTGCATTACGAGCAGGGCCTGGGCGACACGCTCCAGTTTTGCCGCTATGCCACGCACCTCTCGCTAAAGGGTGCGCGGGTCATTCTCGAAGTCCAGACGCCGCTGAAGGCGCTGCTCGCGAGCATCGAAGGCGCGAGCACCGTGATCGGGGAGAACGAACCGGTTCCGGAGCACGATTTCCATTGCCCCCTGATGAGCTTGCCGATGGCGTGCCACAGCACGGTCGATTCGATCCCGGGCGGGGCCGCCTACGTCGGCCTCGGTGCCAAGCACCGCGACCGTGCGGCCGCATGGCGCGAGCGGATCGGGCATTCGGCACAGGCGCGGGTGGGCCTCGTCTGGTCGGGAAACGCCAAGCATCGCAACGACCGGAATCGCTCGATCCCGTTCGCGTCGTTCGCGTCGGTGCTTTCGGACCGGCATGCGTTTTTCTCCCTGCAGACCGAGTACCGAAACGCCGATCGCGCCGTGCTCGAGGACGTGCGGGTGCGACGCTTCCAGGCGGAGCTGCGGGACTTCGCTGACACCGCCGCGCTGATCGAGAACCTGGACCTCGTCGTCTGCGTCGACAGTTCGGTCGCGCATCTGGCCGGTGCGATGGGCAAGCCGACCTGGCTGCTCGTGCCCGCGAACGCGGACTTCCGCTGGCTCGTCAACCGCGACGATAGCCCGTGGTATCCATCGATGCGGCTGTTCCGGCAGGAACGCACCGGCGAATGGGCGCCGACGCTCGAGCGCGTGAGAGCCGCGCTCGACGGGTTCGCGCCGTGAATCTGTATTCCGGTCAGATGAAACCGTCGACCGGCAGATAGCCGAGCACGTTTCCCCCGTCGTCGACAACGGCGGTCCACGCACCGCGCGCCAGCGCTGGAACGAAACGGCTGCGCACTTCATCGGCTTGCATCGACGCCAGCCGTTCGCGCAGATCCCCGGCGCGGTCCGGATAGGCCGCCAAAAGCGCCGCGATCGGTCGCGCACGCGCCAACGCTTCGGGTTTCGACTGCTCGTACGGCTGCCAGAACTGTGGCCGACTGCCGATGTCGTGCCCGGCGGCGCCTTGGAACAAGGCATCGTTGCGCTCGTCGCCGGCGCGGGGCCTTCGCGTCCCGAGCAGCAGCGGCCCGTCGATCGGCAGCGTGCGATACGGCGGCTCGGCTTTCGACAGGTCGTCGAGCGAGACACTGTTGGCCGTGACGAGGCGGAAGCGATCGACCTCGAACACCATCGCGACGGGTCGCGCCTCGTAGACGGTGTGCATGCCGTACAGGAGTGTTGCCGCCTGCAGGACGGCGATCACGACAAGGTCGCGGCGGAGTTCCTTGCGCGGCTTGGACCGGTCGAACACGGCGAACGTGAGCAACGGGCCCATGACGACGTCGACCGTCGTCACCAGCAGGAACAGGTCACGACCGCCAGCGAGCGAGCGAAAGGCGCCGGGGTACCAGACCCAGAACACCAGCATCGCCGCGACCAGTGCGATCGCGGTTGAAATGGCGAGGTGGAAGGCGGCTGCGGTGGCGCGTTCTCGCCACCGCACGCGTGCTCGTACCTGCACCACTCGGACGTTCACCGGCGGGTCAGCGGCACTCCGACGGTGCGTACTTCGCGGGCAGCGTGCCCAGCGTCGCGACCGTCAGGCCCTTGGCTTGGCCCGTGACGGCCGTCGTGCTGGCACAGGCCCAGTCGACGGCGCCCGACGCGGCGTCACTCAATGCGGCCTGATTCACGTTTGGTGTCATCACGAGCGTCTTGCCTAGACCGGCGGCAGGGAGCCCCGACGACGTGAGCGTCGTCAGCGTCACCGTCACCTCCCCGGTCGCGCCGTCGATCGACAGGTCCGAGACGTACTTGGTCGCCTTCTCGACTGAAGGACGCGCGTTGTAGGTAGACGCCAGTCCGGCAACGGCCGTCATCCCATCGGTGTGGAACGCCTCGGCGACGAAGTTGCGCGGCGACGTCATGGCCACGACGACTTCGACGACCTTCGAACGCACCGTGTAGTCCTGGTACGCTGGAATCGCGACAGCCGCAAGAATACCGATGATCGCTACGACGATCATCAGCTCGATGAGGGTGAAGCCTCGGTGGACGATGCGGTGAGCGCTCATGCGACGTGATGCTCCGGATACTGATGACGCGGCGGAGTTGCATGAGGCGTGGCCTGCATGCCAACGCGGTTCGAGGTGCAGCAATTGCATGGATGCGGCGCGCCTGGTCAACCAGCGAGGGGGTTGCCGCGGCGCGGCGGCCCGACGGCCGCTCAAAAAAGAGGCGCCCGGAGGCGCCTTGGTGTCGAGCGGATGAAGCCGTTCGATCAGCGGCACTCGGCCGGCGCATACTTGGCCGGAAGCGTGCCAACGCCTCTGGCGCCGAGACCCTTGTTGGTGGCAGTGGCAGATGAATCGCTGCTGCAGGCCCAGTCGATGGCGCCGACAGTGGCAGCGAGAGCCACCTTGTTCACATTCGGCGTCATGACGAGCGTCTTGCCTTGCGCGACCGTCGGAAGCCCAGAGGTGGAACCTTGCGTTGTCATCGTGATGGCCCCGGTCGCAGCGTCGATCGTCATGTCAGAAACGTACTTGGTGGCTTTTTCCGTGGCGCCAACGGCGTTGTAGGTCGTTGAAGCAGCGGCAACGCCGGCCAGGCCGTCGCTTTGAAACGATTCACTCACCAGCGTCTTGGGTGCGGTCATGGCGATCACGCCTTCCGTGACCTTCGCGCGGACCGTGTAGTCCTGATACGCCGGCAGCGCGACCGCGGCCAGGATGCCGATGATCGCGACGACGATCATCAATTCGATGAGGGTGAAACCCTTCTGGATGGAACGATTCATGGTGAAAAACTCCTGATGGAAGAACAGCGGATGGAAGACAGGTCCTTCTTTGCAGGGCCCGTGCCACGCGAAACGGCGGCAAAACCGTGAAGTTCCTCCATTTGCGTGACACAAACAGTCACCGCAGAGTGTTCCCGCCTCCGCGTCCGGTCAGGACTGACGCAAACCGTCAGTCGCCGGACCGTTCGTCGCCGTCAGCCGAACGCGAGCCGCGGCTCGGCGGTTGCCCGCGCCGCGAGGTGCATCGTGTCGCCGGCCTGCAGGGCGCTCAGCCGGTGCGGCGTGGCCAGCCGCCCGACGCCCGCCATCACCGACTCGGTCTCGCCGGGCTTGATGTGCGTGATGCGC
>JBBSUK010000091.1:0-14909 GCA_038234975.1 Burkholderiales bacterium | reverse complement strand
CAACCCCGACCGTGGCGGTGACCGCTCCGAGCGCGCCCTTGCCAAGCGGCGCAACGACCGTGGTCCGCGCAACGACCGCGGGCCGGGTCCGGGCCCGATGCCGGCGTCGGCCAACAACGAGCGCGACCGGCCGCCGCGCCAGGCGGAGCCGCAGGCGCAGCGCGACCACGACGACGACGACGACAGTTTCGATCCGAGTCGCATCCCCAATCCGCTGCAGCAGACCTTCGACCATCGATTCGCCCCGGGCGGGCGCCGCATCGGGCCCAACAGCGGCTTCGGCGCCGGCGGCAGCGCGCCGCGACCGAGCCGCGACCCGGGCGACCCGAACCAGCCGGACCCGTTGCAGACCTCGGTCGGCTACATCGGCGCCGATGCGTACCACCGCAAGAGTCGCGGCCGCAGCGGCGGTGGCGGTGGCAGCGGTGGCGGTGGCGGTGGCGGCAATTTCGGCGGCAACCGCGGCGGCGGCGGCGGGAATGGCGGCGGCGGTGGCGGTGGCGGTGGCGGCGGACAGGGCGGCCGGCGCGGACGCTGACCTCGGCGATCGGGTCATCACGGCCGAATACAATCGGCGGCTTTGCCCAGACCTTTCGGAGCACGCAAGAACATGGCCCTCGAGCGAACCCTTTCGATCATCAAGCCGGACGCCGTCGTGAAGAACGTCATCGGCGAGATCTACGCGCGTTTCGAAGGTGCCGGGTTGAAGGTCGTCGCTGCCCGCATGGCGCACCTGTCGACCCGCGAGGCCGAGGCGTTCTACGCCGTGCACAAGGGTCGGCCGTTCTTCGCCGACCTGGTGTCGTTCATGGTCTCGGGCCCGGTGATGATCCAGGCGCTCGAAGGCGATGACGCAATCGCCAAGAACCGCCAGCTCATGGGCGCGACCGACCCGAAGAAGGCCGACAAGGGAACCATCCGTGCCGACTTCGCGTCGAGCATCGATGCCAACGCGGTCCACGGATCCGACGCCGCCGAGACGGCCGCGCTCGAGATCGCGTTCTTCTTCCCCGGCATGAGCGTGTTTGCGCGCTGAGATCCACAGGCACGACGCGTCGAGCCCGATGCTGAACCTCCTCCAGTTCGATCGGGACGGTCTCGCGGACTTGTGCGAGCGGCTCGGAGAGAAGCGCTTTCGCGCCACCCAGCTGTTTCGCTGGATCCACCAGCGCGGCGTCGACGACTACGCGTCGATGAGCGACCTGGCACAGAGCCTGCGCGGCAAGCTCGAATCCACGGCTGAGATCCGCATGCTGCCCGTCGTGGGCGAGCAGGTCGCGGCCGACGGGACCGTCAAGTGGCTGTTCGACGTTGGCGGCGGCGACGCGGTCGAGACGGTCTTCATTCCAGAGCCGGGCCGCGGCACGCTGTGCATCTCGTCGCAGGCCGGCTGCGCCGTCAACTGCCGCTTCTGCGCCACCGGCCACCAGGGATTCAGCCGGAACCTCACGACCGCGGAGATCGTCGCCCAGCTTCGGTACGCCGAGCACACGATGCGCAAGCGGCTCGGCCTCGCCGACGGCGAGCGCGCGGTCAGCAACGTCGTGATGATGGGCATGGGCGAGCCGCTGCAAAACGTCGGTGCGCTGCTGCCGGCGCTGCGCACCATGCTCGACGACCACGGCTACGGCCTGTCACGGCGCCGGGTGACGGTGTCGACGTCGGGCGTGGTGCCGATGATCGAGCGGCTGCGCGACGAGTGCCCCGTCGCGCTCGCCGTGTCGCTGCACGCACCCGACGACGCGTTGCGCGACGAGCTCGTTCCGCTCAACCGCAAGTACCCCATTGCCGAGCTGCTGGCGGCGTGCCGCCGTTACCTCGAGCGCGCGCCGCGCGATTTCGTCACCCTCGAGTACTGCATGCTCGACGGCGTGAACGACGCACCGGGGCAGGCACGGCATCTCGCCGACCTCGTTCGAGGCAGGGTCGGCACCGAGCCCGGCATCTCCTGCAAGGTCAACCTCATCCCGTTCAATCCGTTCGCCGGGTCCGGCCTGCGCCGCTCGCCGCGCGAACGCGTCGACGCGTTCGCCGCGATCCTGCGCGCTGCCGGCATCGTCACCACCGTCCGGCGAACGCGCGGCGACGACATCGCTGCCGCCTGCGGTCAGCTGGCCGGCGAGGTGCAGGACCGTACGCGGGTGGAAACGAGGCGGCACACGGCGGCTCGCGAGCAACGCGTCTCGATGCCGCGGTCGATGCGCGGCGCCGCGGTCGGTCCGCGCGCCGAGGGTCGGGCACTGCCATGACGCGCGCAGGCCGGACCGCCATGACCGTGCGCGTCGCCTGCGGCGCCTTTCTCGTCGCCGCCGTCCTCGGCGCCTGCACGACGACGCGGACGAACCCGAATCCGAGCAACGAGATCCGCGATCCGCTCGGCGGCGCCAAGCAGGCCGATGGCGAGAGCCGTGCCAAGGCACGCATGGATCTCGCCTCCGCCTACTTCGGCCGAGGGCAGGTGCAGATCGCGCTCGAACAGGTAAAGCTCGCCGTCGCCGCGGATCCGCTCTACGGCCCGGCGTACAACCTGCGCGGATTGATCTATGCCAACCTGGGCGAGCCGGCCCTGGCTGACGAGAGCTTCCGCCGCGCGCTGCAGATCGACGCGCGCGACGCCGACGCGATGCACAACTACGGCTGGTGGCTGTGCCAGCAGGGACGCTACGGCGAGGCGACCACGCAGTTCGAGCGTGCCGTCGCCGAAACGCGTTATCGCGGCAGAACGCAGACGCTGCTCGCCGAAGGCATCTGCCTGGCACGTGCCGGCCAGCTCCCCGCCGCCGAGGCCACTTTGACGAGGGCCTACGAGCTGGATCCGGGCAGTCCCGTCATCGCCACCAACCTCGGCGAGGTGCTGTATCGGCGCGGTGACCTGGAGCGCGCCCGCTTCCATCTGCGACGTGTGAATGCCGAGAAGGACGTCTCCAGTGCGCAAACGCTCTGGCTGGCGGTGCGCATCGAGAACAAGCTCGGCAACCGGCAGGGCGTCGCGGAGTTCGGCAACCAGCTGCGCAACCGTTTCCCCGATTCGCGCGAAGCCGCGTTGTTCTCGCGCGGCGCCTTCGACGAGTAATCCACGACCATGGGCGACGACGCTCAGCTCAGTGCGGGCCGGCTCCTGCGCAACGCCCGCGAGAAGCAGGGGCTGCATGTCGCTGCGCTGGCCGCGTCGATCAAGGTGCCCCCGAAGAAGCTCGAAGCGCTCGAGGCCGACCGCTACGAGGAGCTCCCGGATGCGACGTTCGCCCGGGCGCTGGCGCTGACCGTCTGCAGGGCGTTGAAGATCGACGCCGCACCGGTTCTCGAACGGCTTCCGCGGCACGCGGCGCATGACCGGCTGGAACAGGTGAGCCAGGGCCTGAACACGCCGTTTCGCGACCGCCAACCGAGCCTCGCGCCCGGCGACCGTGCCGCCGTGCTGAAGCGTCCGGCACTCTGGCTGACAGGTCTCGTCCTCGTGGCGACCCTGCTCGTGTACCTGGCGCCTGGCGATTGGTTTCATCTGCCGGGCACGCACCGCGCGGGATCGGCAGGACCTTCGGCGACGGCGGTGCGGCAAACGGTCACCCCGGCGCCCGACGCTTCGGCGCCGGCAGGTGCGATCGCAGTCGAGCCCGGCGCCAGCGCCGCCGCGACGATGGAGACCGCGACGGCGTCCGCCGTCCCGGCCGCCGCGTCGCAAGGGAGCCTCGCAGGGATCGGCGTCGCCGCGTCGGGCGCGACGGCTGTGGCGGCGAGCACCTTCGGCGATGCCCGCGAGGGTGTGCTGCAGTTCCGCGTCGCCGAGACCTCCTGGGTCGAGGTCGTCGACGCGCGAGGGGCTTCGTTGCTGGCCCGGCTGCTCGTCCCGGGGGAAGCGGTCGGCCTCGACGGCACGGCGCCGTTTCAGGTTCGCGTCGGCAACGCGTCGGCGACCGAGGTGTCGTTCCGCGGCCGGCCGACCGACCTGCAGCCGTACACACGCGACAACGTGGCGCGGCTCGAGCTGAAATAGGAAACGGGCGGAACCGATGGACACGGCAACACGCGGCGACTCGCTCATCGACGACGGCTACATCGAGCCTGCACGCGCGGCGCCGCGGCGCTCGCGCCAGGCGAAGATCGCGTGGGGCTCGCGGGTCGTCACGGTCGGCGGCGATGCGCCGGTGCGGGTGCAGTCGATGACCAACACCGACACCGTCGACGCCATCGGCACCGCGATCCAGGTCAAGGAGCTGGCGATCGCCGGCTCCGAGATGGTCCGGATCACGGTCAACACGCCGGAGGCGGCCGCCGCCGTGCCGCACATCCGCGACCAGCTCGACCGCATGGGCATCGACGTGCCGCTGATCGGCGACTTCCACTACAACGGCCATCGCCTGCTCGCCGACCACCCGGCGTGTGCCGAGGCGCTGTCGAAGTACCGCATCAACCCGGGCAACGTCGGCAAGGGCGACAAGCACGACCGGCAGTTCACGCAGATGGTCGAGACGGCGGTGCGCTGGAACAAGCCCGTGCGCATCGGCGTCAACTGGGGCAGCCTCGACCAGGAGCTGCTCGCCGCGCTGATGGACGAGAACGCGACCCGCGCCGAGCCGCACGAGCCGCAGCAGGTGATGTACCGCGCCGTCGTGCTCTCCGCGCTGCAGTCGGCGCGGCGCGCCGAAGCGATCGGGCTGGCGCGCGAGCAGGTGATCCTGTCGTGCAAGATGTCGGGCGTCCACGACCTCATCAGCGTCTACCGCGCGCTCGCCAGCCGCTGCGACAACCCGCTCCACCTCGGGCTCACCGAAGCGGGGATGGGAACGAAGGGGACGGTCGCGTCGACCGCCGCGCTCGCGGTGCTGCTCGAGGACGGCATCGGCGACACGATCCGCGTCTCGCTGACGCCGCTGCCCGGCGAGCCGCGCACGCAGGAAGTGTTCGTCGCGCTCGAGATCCTGCAGTCGATGGGATTGCGCGCGTTCAACCCGAGCGTGACCGCATGCCCCGGCTGCGGGCGCACGACGAGCACGACCTTCCAGGATCTCGCCAAGCAGATCGACGACTTCCTGCGCGCGCAGATGCCGGTGTGGAAGGCGCGGTACCCGGGCGTGGAGTCGATGAAGGTCGCGGTGATGGGGTGCATCGTCAACGGTCCCGGCGAGAGCAAGCACGCCGACATCGGCATCAGCCTGCCGGGCAACGGCGAAGCGCCCGCCGCTCCCGTCTTCATCGACGGAGAAAAGGCGCTGACGCTGCGCGGCGAGGGCATCGCCACCGAGTTCCAGGCGCTGGTCGAGCGCTACATCGAGCGGCGCTACGGGCAGGCCGCGACGGCCACCGAGGCGGCATGACGAAGGAGCCGATCCGCGCCGTCAAGGGCATGAACGACTTCCTGCCGGCATCGGTGCCGAGGAAGGAACTGCTTCCCGACACGGGTCTGTGGCAGTGGTTCGAGTCGTGCGTGCGAACGGTGACGTCGCGCTACGGTTATCAGCCGATCCTCACGCCTGTCGTCGAGCCGACGGCGCTGTTCGTGCGCGGCCTCGGCGAGGTGACCGACATCGTCGAGAAGGAGATGTACTCCTTCACCGATGCCATGAACGGCGACCGGCTGACGCTGCGCCCCGAGGCGACGGCCGGCATCGTGCGGGCGATGGTCGAGCACAACGCGCTCTACAACGGGCCGCTGCGGGTGTGGACGATGGGGGCGATGTTTCGCCACGAGCGGCCGCAGAAGGGTCGCTACCGGCAGTTCCACCAGCTCGACGTCGAGGCGCTGGGCTACGCCGGCCCCGACGTCGACGCCGAGATGATCCTGCTGGCGCGGGCGCTGTGCCGCGAGCTCGGGCTCGTGGAAGGCAGCCACGTCCGCCTCGAACTCAACTGCCTGGGCGACGCGGGCGAGCGGCGCGCGCACCGCGATGCGCTCGTCGCCTGGTTCGAGCGACACGAGGCCGAGCTCGACGACGACAGCCGTCGCCGCCTGCACACCAACCCGCTGCGCATCCTCGACAGCAAGGCGCCGCAGATGCAGGCGATCGTGGAGGCAGCGCCGAAGCTGCTCGACCACCTCGGCCCTCAGTCGCTCGCGCATTTCGAGGGCGTGCGGGCGATGCTCGACGCCGCCGGCGTCGCCTACCGCGTCAACCCGCGCCTCGTCCGGGGGCTCGACTACTACAACCTCACGGTCTTCGAGTGGGTCACCGACCATCTCGGCGCGCAGGGCACGGTGTGTGGCGGCGGCCGCTACGACGGTCTCTTCGAGCAGCTCGGTGGCAGGCCGACGCCGGCGATCGGCTTCGGGCTCGGCATCGAGCGGCTGCTGCTGCTCGTCCAGTCGCTCGGCCTGCCGGTGCCGTCGACCGCGCCGCGGCTCTACGCCGTCGTCCCGTCCGCAGGCGCGCGGCCGACCGCGCTGGCGACGCTCGAGGCCGTCCGCGCGCGCGGCGTGACGGTGACGATGCACGCCGGCGACGCCGCCATGAAGGCGCAGTTCCGCAAGGCCGATGCGAGCGGCGCCCGCTATGCGCTCGTGTTCGGCGACGACGAGCTCGCGCGCGGCGAGGTGGCGGTCAAAGACCTGCGCGACCCGGCGGCGACGCAGCACACGGTGGCGCTGGCCGGCCTCGCATCGTGGGCCGAGACCCTCGCCGCATAATCGCCGGTTGCCCTTTTCCATCGCCATGGCCACGCATCTCGACCTCGAAGAACAGGAACAGCTCGATGACCTCAAGGCCTTCTGGGCGCGTTGGGGCAACCTCGTCAGCAGCATCGTCGCGGCGCTGGCAATCGCCTATCTAGGCTGGGTCGGCTGGAACTGGTGGCAGCGCGAACAGGCGAGCAAGGCAGCGTCGATGTACGACGAGGTCGAGCGCGCGTCGCGCAGCGGCGATGCGACGCTGACCGATCGCATCTTCGCCGACCTCAAGGGCCGCTATCCGCGCACCACGTTCGCCGCACAGGCGGGGCTCCTCGCGGCGAAGGCCGCGGCTGACAAGGGGCAGGGCGACGCCGCCCGCGCCGACCTGGCGTGGGTCGCCGAGAGCGCGGGCGACCCGGCCTACCGCGGCATCGCCCGGCTGCGCCTGGCAGGCCTGCTGCTCGACGAGAAGAAATACGACGACGCGCTCAGGCAGCTCGACGCGATCGACACCGTCGCCTACGCCGGCCTCGCCGCCGATCGCCGTGGCGACGTGCTGATCGCTCAGGGCAAGGTCGACGAAGCGAAGGCGGCGTACCGCAAGGCCTGGGATGCGCTCGACCCGAAGGTCGACTACCGACGCGTCGTCGAGGCCAAGCTCGACACGCTCGGTGCCGCACCGGATGCGTCGTCGAGCGCAGGGGCGGTCGCCGCCGCGGCGTCGACGGCGACGCCATCGACGGCGGCTTCGTCGAGCCGTCCGGAGCCGGCGCGTTGAGGTCCGTGTCGCTCGACGCGGTGCGCCGCGCCTTCGGCCTCGCAGCCCTCGCTGCGGCGACGCTCCTGGCGTCGGGCTGCTCGCTGTTCGGCCCCGATCGGCCCGACCCCAAGCCGCTCCCCGCGATCACCGCACCGATCGCCGTGCGCGCCGTCTGGAACCAGTCGATCGGCGACGTCCGCTTTCCGCTGGCCGTGGCGGTCGCCGGTGACACGGTCATGCTGGCCGCCGGCGACGGCAACGTGCTCGCGATCGAGGCCGAGACCGGCAAGGTGGTCTGGCGCGCCAACGTCGGCGCACGACTGTCGGCCGGCGTCGGCAGCGACGGCCGCAGCGCTGCCGTCGTCACCCGCGACAACGAGCTTGTCGTCGTCGAGAACGGGCAGGTGCGCTGGCGCAAGAACGTCGGCGCACGGGTGGCGACGCCACCGCTGGTCGCCGGCGAGCGCGTGTTCGTGCTCGGCGTCGACCGCGCCGTGCAGGCGTTCGACGGCCAGACCGGCGACAAGCTGTGGCAATTGCAACGGCCAGGCGACCCGCTCACGCTGTCGCAGGGCGGCGTCATCGCGGCCTTCCGCGACACGCTCGTCGTCGGCCAGGGGCCGCGCCTGGCGGGCCTCGACCCGACGACGTCAACCGTGCGCTGGGAGGTGCCGATCGGCTCGCCGCGCGGCGCCAACGAGATCGAGCGGCTCGCCGACCTGGTCGGCCCGCCGGTGCGTACCGGCGACCTGTACTGCGCGCGCTCGTTCCAGGCCGCGGTCGGCTGCGTCGACGCAGAGCGCGGCCGCGCCTTCTGGACCAAGACTGTCGGTGGGACCGACGCGATCGGCGGCGATGCGACGCAGCTCTTCGGCGCCGACGCGTCGGACCGCATCACCGCCTGGAAGACGCCGAGCGGCGACGTCGACTGGACCAGCGAGGCGCTGATGTTCCGCCGCCTGGGCGCGCCCGCCCTGCTCGGCGGTTCGGTCGTCTTCGGCGATGCCGACGGCATGCTGCACTGGCTGAGCCGCGCCAAGGGCGAGCCGCAGGCGCGCACGCTGACCGACGGCAGTGCGATCCTGGTGCAGCCGGTCGTCGTCGGTCAGACGCTGATCGTCGTCACGCGCAAGGGCGGCGTCTTCGCGTTTCGCCCCGGCTGACGCCCGTCCAGAGGTGTGAAACCCGTCGTCGCGATCGTCGGCCGACCGAATGTCGGCAAGTCGACTCTCTTCAACCGATTGACGAAGACGCGCGACGCCATCGTCGCCGACTTCGCCGGGCTGACCCGCGACCGCCACTACGGCGACGCGACCATCGGCGGCCGATCGTTCATCGTCGTCGACACCGGCGGCTTCGAGCCGCAGAACCCCGGCGGCATCGTCGCCGAGATGGCCAAGCAGACGAAGCAGGCCGTCGCCGAGGCCGACGTGATCGTCTTCCTCGTCGACATCCGTGCCGGCGTCTCGGCCCACGACCACGAGATCGCGCGCTTCCTGCGCATCGCCGGAAAGGCGGTCGTCCTCGCCGTCAACAAGGCCGAAGGCATGTCGGCGTCGCCGCATCTCGCCGAGTTCCACGAGCTCGGCCTCGGCGAGCCGCTGCCGCTGTCGGCCGCGCACGGGCAGGGTATCGGCGAGATCGTCGAGGCCGCGCTCGAATCGATCGCCGTGCCTGCCGAGGACGACGCCGCGAACACGTCGGATGCCGACGACCCGGACCGGCCGATCCGCCTCGCCGTCGCCGGGCGGCCCAACGTCGGCAAGTCGACCCTCATCAACGCCTGGCTCGGCGAGGAGCGGCTGGTCGCCTTCGACCAGCCGGGGACGACACGCGACGCGATCGTCGTGCCGTTCGAGCGCGACGGCACGCGCTTCGACCTCATCGATACCGCCGGCCTGCGCCGCAAGGGCAAGGTGTTCGAAGCGGTGGAGAAGTTCTCGGTCGTCAAGACGCTGCAGGCGATCACCTCGGCCGATGTCGTGCTGCTGCTGCTCGACGCGAGCCAGGGCGTCACCGACCAGGACGCGCACATCGCCGGTTACGTGGTCGAGAGCGGTCGGGCGGTCGTCATCGCGGTCAACAAGTGGGACGCCGTCGACGCCTACCAGAAGGAGACGCTCGAGCGGCAGATCACGCACCGCCTGCCGTTCCTTCGCTATGCGCAGGTGCTGCAGATCTCGGCCCGCCGGCGCCAGGGCCTCGCGCCGGTCTGGAAGGCGATCGCCGAAGCGCGCGCCTCGGCGGTGATGAAGATGCCGACGCCGGTGCTGACGCGCCTGCTGCTGGAGGCCGTGGCGCACCAGCAGCCGCGGCGCGCCGGAGCGTTCCGGCCGAAGCTGCGCTACGCCCACCAGGGCGGCAGCAACCCGCCGGTCATCGTCGTTCACGGCAACTCGCTCGAACACGTCACCGACCCCTACAAGCGCTTCCTGGAAGGGCGGATTCGCGAGCATTTCAGGCTCGTCGGAACGCCCCTGCGCATCGAGATGAAGAGCTCGCGCAACCCGTTCGTGGAACGCAATCGCTGAGATGCGGTCCACCATGGCCTTACGGGGCGGATCCGGGCAAACCCTGTGCTATGGTGCCCCGCTTCTCGCCTCACCGACGTCATTCATCACGGAGCCATATCGTGAGCAACAAAGGGCAGCTGCTGCAAGACCCCTTCCTGAACCTGCTTCGCAAGGAGCACGTTCCGGTGTCGATCTACCTGGTCAACGGGATCAAGCTCCAGGGCCACATCGAATCGTTCGACCAGTACGTCGTCCTCCTGCGCAACACCGTCACCCAGATGGTCTACAAGCACGCCATCTCGACCGTGGTTCCCGGCCGCGCGGTGAACTTCCAGGCCGCCCAGGAGCCGCCAGAGGCACCTTGACCGGGTCGATGCCGACACCCGGGCGCGACGCGACGCCGCGGCCGCCTCAGCAGGCGCGGCAGGCCGCTTGACCGTCGCGACACCTCTGACCGGCGAGCCGGCCCGTGCGATCCTGGTCGGCGTCGACCTCGGCCGTCGTGTCGCGTTCGATCCGACGCTCGACGAGCTGGCGCTGCTTGCCGAATCGGCCGGAGACGTCGCCGTCGCGCGGGTGACGGCACGCCGCAAGGCGCCCGACGCCGCGCTCTTCGTCGGCAGCGGCAAGGCCGACGAGATCCGCGAGCTGGTGCAGCTCCACAACGCAGAGGCGGTGATCTTCGACCAGGCGCTTTCGCCGGCGCAGCAGCGCAACCTCGAGAAGCACCTCGGCGTCGCCGTCGCCGACAGGACGATGCTCATTCTCGAGATCTTCGGCGAGCGTGCGCGCAGCCACGAGGGCAGGCTGCAGGTCGACCTCGCCCGCCTGCAGTACCTGTCGACGCGGCTGGTTCGGCGCTGGAGCCACCTCGAGCGGCAGCGCGGCGGCATCGGTAGCCGCGGCGGGCCGGGCGAGGCGCAGATCGAGCTCGACCGGCGCATGATCGGCGAGCGCATCAAGAGCCTGCGAAAGCAGCTCGAGCGGGTGAAGAAGCAGCGCAGCACGCAGCGCCGGTCGCGCGAGCGCAACGATGCGTTCCGTGTTTCCCTCGTGGGGTACACCAACGCCGGCAAGTCGACCCTCTTCAATGCGCTCGTCGGCGCCGACGCGTATGTCGCCGACCAGCTCTTCGCCACGCTCGACACGACGACGCGCCAGTTCCGCCTGCCCGATCTCGAACGGCCGGCCGCCCTGTCCGACACCGTCGGCTTCATCCGGGACCTCCCGCACACGCTGATCGACGCCTTCGCGGCAACGCTGCAGGAGGCCGCCGACGCCGACCTGCTGCTCCACGTCGTCGACGGCGCGAGCGACGAATGGCCCGAGCGCATCGCCGAGGTCGAGCGCGTGCTCGGCGAGATCGGCGCCGGCGACGTGCCGCAGATCGTCGTCTTCAACAAGATCGACGCGCTCGACGAGTCGGCGCGCCCGCGCGTAGCGGGCGACACGATCGAGCTCGACGGCGGGGTCGACGCGCCCCGCGTGTTCGTCAGCGCGCGGACCGCCGAGGGGCTCGCCGAGCTGCGTCGCCTGGTCGGCGCGATGGCTGCGGCGGCGATCGACGCCGAGACACTCGACCCCGCGCGCGCCTTGAAGATCGTCGGCACGTCGCCAATTGCCCCTCGCGACGCCGTCGCGGACGCACCAGACCCCGCAGCCGAGTCGCCTGTTTCCGGCGAGCAGCGCGACGGCACCTATCATTCGCCCGCTTTTCGACCGACCTGATCCCGCCGAGCCACGCCACCACCATCGTGACCCTTCCTCCCTTCATCCGCCGGATCCTCATGGCCCAGAACGGCCGTGGCGACGGACCGCCCGACCTCGACGAGCTCTGGCGCGACTTCAACCGCAAGCTGAGCGGCCTGTTCTCGGGCAAGGCCGCGCCGCGCGGCAATCGCGGCAACGGTTCGGACGAGCCGCCCGAGCGTCGCGGCGGGAACTTCCAGCCGAGCTTTCGCAGCGCGGGCGTCGGCGCGGTGCTGATCGGCCTCGTCGTGATCGTCGTCTGGCTCGGCAGCGGCGTGTTCATCGTCCAGGAAGGCCAGCAGGCCGTTGTCACGTCCTTCGGCCGGTACAGCCACACCGTCGACGCCGGCTTCCACTACCGTCTGCCGTACCCGTTCCAGGCGCACGAGACGGTGAGCGTGACCCAGCTGCGCACCAAGGAGATCGGCCGCAGCACGGTCAGCCAGGCCACGGGCCTGCGCGATTCGTCGATGCTCACGCAGGACGAGAACATCATCGACATCCGCTTCACCGTGCAGTACCGCCTGAAAGACGCGCGCGACTACCTGTTCCAGAACCGCGACCCGGACGAGGCGGTCACGCTCGCGGCCGAGTCGGCGGTGCGCGAGATCGTCGGCCGCAGCAAGATCGACTCGGTGCTCTACGAACAGCGCGACGCGATCGCCGCCGACCTGGTCAAGTCGGTGCAGGCGCAGCTCGATCGGCTCAAGGCCGGCATCGTCGTCGTCAACGTCAACGTGCAGAGCGTGCAGCCGCCCGAGCAGGTGCAGGCCGCGTTCGAGGACACGCTCAAGGCCGGGCAGGACGGCGACCGGCTGAAGAAGGAAGCGATGGCCTACGCCAGCGCCGAGATCCCCAAGGCGCAGGGAACGGCGTCGCGGCTGCGCGCCGAGTCCGAGGGTTACAAGGCGCGCGTGGCGGCCCAGGCGCAGGGTGATGCCGACCGCTTCTCGCAGCAGCTCGTCGAGTACCGCAAGGCGCCGCAGGTCACCCGCGACCGGCTCTACATCGACGCGATGCGCGACATGTACGCCAGCGTCACGAAGATCATCGTCGACTCGCGCAACAACGCCAGCCTCCTGTCGTTGCCGCTCGATCGGCTGATGCAGCAGTCGGCGGCCTCCGCCGCGGCGGCGCCCTCCGCGTCGCCGCAGGCGCCGGCCGTTGACCCGACGTCGTCGACCGTTCCGGCGTCCGACGCGCGGTCGCGCGACAACGCTCGCAGTCGCGACCGCGAGAGCCGCTGACATGAACCGCATCGGACTCATCGGCGGCGCGCTGCTGCTCGCCCTCATCGTCGCGTCGTCGACGCTGTTCGTCGTTGACCAGCGCCAGGTCGCCGTGATCTACCAGTTCGGCGAGATCAAGGAAGTGATTCCCCAGCCGGGCCTGCACGTCAAGTGGCCGATCGTGCAGACCGTCAACTTCCTCGACCGCCGCATCCAGACCCTCGACAGCCCCGAGTCGCGCCCGATCTTCACCGCCGAGAAGAAGAGCCTCGTCATCGACTGGCTCGTGAAGTGGCGGATCAACGACGCGCGCCAGTTCATTCGCAACAACGGCGCCGACATCCGCAATCTCGAAGCACGCCTGTCGCCGATCGTCCACGCCGCGTTCAACGAGGAGGTGACCAAGCGCACCGTCGGTGGCGTGCTGTCGAAGGAGCGCGACAAGGTCGTCCGGGACGTTCTCAATCGACTGGGCGAAGACGCCAAGTCGTTCGGCATCGAGATCCTCGACGTGCGGATCAAGCGGGTCGATTTCGTCGCCAACATCACCGACTCGATCTACAGCCGGATGCGCTCGGAACGACAGCAGGTCGCCAACCAGTTGCGCGGCGCCGGAGCGGCAGAGGGCGAGAAGATCCGTGCCGACGCCGACCGGCAGCGCGAGATCATCGTCGCCGAGGCCTATCGCGACGCGCAGAAGGTCAAGGGCGATGGCGACGCGCAGGCCTCGTCGATCTTCGCCGAGTCGTTCGGCAAGGACCCGCAGTTCGCCGAGTTCTACCGCAGCCTTGAAGCGTACAAGCAGGGTTTCCGCAACAAGGGCGACCTGCTCGTCGTCGACCCGTCGCAGAGCGAGTTCTTCCGCGCCATGCGCGGCAGCCCGAGCGGGGCTGCGAGCCCGCCGACGGCGCCGACACGAAGGTAGCCTCCGTGTCGGGCGGCGGCATCGGCTTCTGGCAGGTGGCGATTGGCGCGTGCGCGCTCATGCTCGTGGCCGAGGGGCTGCTGCCCTTCCTGAGCCCGCGAAAGTGGCGCTCGGTGTTCGAGCGAGCCGCGCAGATGTCGGACGGTCAGATCCGCTTCATCGGCCTCACCAGCATGCTGGCGGGAGTGGCGATGCTGTTCGTGTTCTGGACCTGATGCGCCCGCTGTCGCTCCAGCGCCCGGGATAGCGCACCGGCAGCGCCTTTACAATCCTGTCTTTACACGCGGCCTTCGCATGTCCTCAGCCTGGCTCCTGCCGGAGCACATCGCCGATGTCCTGCCTACCGAGGCCCGAGCCGTCGAGCGGCTGCGTCGCAGCCTGCTCGACACCGCCGCGGCGTTCGGCTACGAGCTGGTCATCCCGCCGCTCGTCGAGCACATCGAGTCCCTCCTCACCGGAACCGGCCATGCGCTCGACCTGCAGACCTTCAAGCTGGTCGATCAGTTGAGCGGCCGCACCCTCGGCATTCGCGCCGACAGCACGCCCCAGGTCGCCCGCATCGACGCCCATCTCCTCAACCGCGAAGGCGTGACCCGGCTGTGCTACTGCGGTCCGGCCTTGCACACCCGGCCGACGGGTACCACGGGCACTCGCGAGGTACTTCAGTTCGGGGCCGAGATCTACGGCGAGGCCGGCACCGCCGCCGACGCCGAGGTGATCGAACTCGCGCTCGCATGCCTCGGCGAGGCCGACCTCGACGACGTCGTGCTCGACCTGTCCGACGCGCGCATCGTGTCGTCGGTCCTTTCGGGGCTGGCGGTCGATGCGCCACGGCTCGAGGGCATCCACGCCGCACTCGCCGCCAAGGACATTCCCGAACTCCGCACCTTGTGCGACGGCCTGCCCGGCGATGTGCGAGCCGCCTTGCTGGCGCTGAGCGACCTCTACGGCGATCGCCGCGTGCTCGACGACGCGGCAGCTGCGCTGCCTCGTCGCGCGCCGATCGAACGGGCGCTGGCCGACCTGGCGCTGCTGGGCGACCGTGCCGCAAAGGCGCATCCGCGCGCCCGCATCGGCTACGACCTCGCCGATTCCACCGGCTACGCCTACTACAGCGGCGCGCGCTTCT
>JBBSUK010000090.1:0-15098 GCA_038234975.1 Burkholderiales bacterium | reverse complement strand
CCTCGCGATCGCGCTCACCGCCGCGATCGCCTGGTTCCTCTACCGCTCGCGCGCCGGCCTGGTGCTGCGCGCGGTCGGCGAGTCGCCCGAATCGGCGCACGCGCTGGGCTATCCAGTTCGGCGCATCCGCCTCGCGGCGGTCGTCGTCGGCGGCGCGCTGTGCGGCATCTCGGGCGCCTACGTGTCGGTGGTCTACACGCACCTGTGGGTCGAGGGCATGGTCTCGGGGAGGGGCTGGATCGCGCTCGCGCTCACCACCTTCGCGACCTGGCGGCCGGCGCGGGTGCTGCTCGGCGCCTATCTCTTCGGCGGCGTGACGATGCTGCAGTTCGCGCTGCAGGGCGAGGGCGTGCAGATCGCGAGCCAGTTCCTCACCATGCTGCCCTACCTCGCGACAATCGCCGTGCTCGTGCTCATCTCGCGCAACGCGACCTTCATCCGCGTCAACATGCCCGCGTCGATCGGCAAGCCGTTTCATCCCGGATGACCCCCGGACGAGCACCCGGGATAATCGCCACCACCCATCGGAGGATCCACCCATGACGCTCTCGAAACGATCGTTCGTCCGGCTCGCCGGAATCGGCATGCTGGCCGCCATCGCAGGCCTGTCGGCGTGCAGCAAGAAGGAGGAGACGACGACCACGACGACGTCGACGCCTGCCGCGACGACGACCACCACGACGACGACGACCGCCGCTTCGGCGCCGATGATGTCGGCCAGTGGCCCGCTCAAGATCGCGTTCGCCTACGTCGGCTCGGTCGGCGACGGCGGCTGGACCTTTGCCCACGACAACGCCCGAAAGGCGCTCGAGAAGGAGTTCGGCGACAAGATCCAGACCTCGTTCGTCGAGTCGGTGCCCGAAGGCCCCGACGCCGAGCGCGTGATCCGCGACATGGTGAGCCAGGGCAACAAGTTGATCTTCGGCACCACCTTCGGCTACATGGATCCGATGATGAAGGTGGCCGCCGACAACCCGGGCGTGAAGTTCGAGCACGCCACCGGCTACAAGACGGCGCCGAACATGAACGTGTACGACAGCCGCACCTACCAGGGCGCGTACATGGCCGGCGTGATCGCCGGCGGCATGACCAAGACCAACACGCTCGGCGTCGTCGGCTCCGTCCCGATTCCCGAGGTGATCCGCAACATCAACAGCTTCACGCTCGGTGCGCAATCGGTCAACCCCAAGGTGACGACCAAGGTGGTCTGGGTCAACGAATGGTTCAACCCGCCGAAGGAAAGCGAAGCCGCGCAGTCGCTCCTCAACGGCGGCGCCGACGTGCTGATGCAGAACACCGACTCTTCGGCCGTGCTGCAGACGGCAGGCAAGGCCGGCAAGTACGCGTTCGGCTGGGACAGCGACATGAAGGCGTACTCGCCCGACGCCCACCTCGCCTCGGCGGTCATCAACTGGGCGCCGTACTACATCAAGACCACGAAGGACGCGCTCGACGGCACGTGGAAGGGCGACCAGCACTCGTGGTGGGGCGTCAAGGAAGGCGCGATCGACATCGTGTCGATCTCCGACAAGGTGCCGGCCGAGATCAAGGCCAAGGTCGAGGCGGTCAAGGCCGGGCTGAAGGACGGCAGCTTCGTGATCTGGAAGGGGCCGATCACGGGCAGCGACGGCAAGGAGCTGGTCGCGGCCGGAACGAACGCCGACGACAAGTTCCTCGGCGGCATCAACTTCTACGTCAAGGGCGTCGAGGGCAAGGTCCCGGGCGGCGAGAAGAAATAGGCGAGCCGCGTTGCCGATGGAGCGCGCGACGCTCGACCGCATCCCGCGCGAGCAGCTGCCGCAGCTGCTGCGCGAGATGCCCAAGGCCGAGCTGCATATCCACATCGAGGGCTCGCTCGAGCCCGAGCTGATCTTCGCGCTGGCGAGGAAGAACGGCGTGCCGCTGGCCTACGACAGCGTCGAGGCGCTGCGCGCCGCCTACGCCTTCACCGACCTGCAGAGCTTCCTCGACATCTACTACGCCGGCGCGAGCGTGCTCGTCGACGCCGACGATTTTGAGGCGATGGCGATGGCGTATTTCCGCCGCGCCGCCGCCGACCAGGTCGTGCACGCCGAGGTGTTCTTCGATCCGCAGACGCACACCGAGCGCGGCATCGCGATCGGCACCGTGATCGAGGGGCTGTCGCGTGCGTGCCGACGCGCCGAGACCGAACTGGGGATCACCGGCGCGTTGATCCTCTGCTTCCTGCGCCACCTGAGCGAAGACGACGCGCTGGCCACGTTGCGCGACGCGCTGCCGTACCGTGAACTCTTCATCGGCGTCGGCCTCGACAGCAGCGAGCGCGGCCATCCGCCGGAGAAGTTCGCGCGGGTCTTCGCCGAGGCCGGGCGGCTCGGCCTGCACCGCGTGGCGCACGCCGGCGAGGAGGGTCCTGCGGCCTACATCGAGACGGCGATCGACGTGCTCGGTGCGGAGCGCATCGACCACGGCGTGCGCTGCGTCGAGAGCCCGGCGCTGATGCAGCGCCTCGCCGACGAGCGCATCGCGCTCACGGTCTGTCCACTGTCGAACCTGAAGCTGCGCGTGTTCGACCGGCTCGACCGGCACAACCTGGCCGACCTGCTGAACGCCGGCATCCGGGCGACGGTGAACTCCGACGACCCGGCCTACTTCGGCGGCTACATCAACGACAACTTCATCGCCACCTTCGAGGCGCTGCCGCAGCTCGGTGCCGTCGAGGCCTACGCGCTGGCCCGCAACAGCTTCGACGCCAGCTTCGTCGATGCCGGCGCTCGCGCCACGATGATGGAACGGCTCGACCGCACGTTCGCCCGCTACGCGCCGCCCACCCGATGATCGAGCTGCTGAGCGATCCGCAAGCCTGGATTGCACTGGCGACGCTGACCGCGCTCGAGCTCGTGCTCGGGATCGACAACATCATCTTCATCTCGATCCTGGTCGACAAGCTGCCGCAGGCGCAGCAGCAGCGGGCGCGGATGATCGGCCTGTTCATGGCGATGTTCATGCGCATCGGCCTGCTGCTCGTGCTGTCGTGGATCATCGGCCTCGTCGCGCCGCTGTTCACCGTGCTCGGCAAGGCCATTTCCGGCCGCGACCTCATCCTCATCGGCGGCGGCCTGTTCCTCCTCTGGAAGAGCACCGGCGAGATCCACGAGGCATTCGTCGCCGCCGGCATCGAGCACGATCCCGAGGCGAAGCCACCGCCGGCCACCGGCACCTTCGGCGGCGTCATCCTGCAGATCATGGTGATCGACATGATCTTCTCGCTCGACTCGATCATCACCGCCGTCGGCATGGTCGACGAGCTCGCGGTCATGGTCGCCGCGGTGATCAGCTCGGTCGCGCTGATGATGCTGTTCGCGGGCGCGATCGGTCGCTTCGTGTCGCGGCATCCGACGATCAAGATGCTGGCGCTGACGTTCCTGGTCGTGGTCGGCGTCGTGCTGATCGCCGAGGGTTTCGGGCAGCATGTGCCCAAGGGCTACGTCTACTTCGCGATGGCGTTCTCGGTCGCCGTCGAAATGCTCAACATCCGCATGCGCCGGCCGAGGCCGGCGGCGGCGCGTCCCCCGGAAGACCTGCCATGAACGATCGCCACGTCGATTTCTACCATTCGCCGCAGTCGCGCTCCGTCGGCGTGCTCGCGCTGCTCGAGGACCTCGGCGCCGACTACACGCTGCATCCGCTCGACCTCGCGCGCGGCGAACAGCGCGAGGCCGCCTACCTCGCCGTCAACCCGATGGGGAAGGTGCCGGTGATCGTCCACGCCGGCGCCCTCGTCACCGAGCAGGGTGCGGTCTACCAGTACCTCGCCGACCTCTACCCGGAGGCGACACTCGCGCCGCCGCTCGGCGACGCGCGGCGCGGCCCGTACCTGCGCTGGCTGTACTTCTACGGCTCGTCGTTCGAGCCGGCGCTGATGGACAAGGCGATGAAGCGCGATCCCGGCAAGCCGTCGACCGTTCCCTACGGGGACTACGACACGACGGTGAAGACGCTGTTCGGTCAGCTCGGCCGCGCCCCATTCCTCACGGGCGACGCCTTCACCGCCGCCGACATGCTGTGGGGGATGGCGCTGCGCTGGACGACCGGGTTCGGCCTCGTCGAGGCGACGCCTGTCGTCACGGCCTACATCGAGCGCGTCGCGACCCGGCCGTCGGTCGCCAGGGCGGGCGAGATCGACGCGCGCATCCTGGCCGAGCGCGAGCGTTCGAAGCCGGCGGGCTGACCGGCGGTCACGTGCCGACGCCGCGTTTCGGGCCGCTCGACTTGCGCGATCCGTCCTCGAACATCTCGTCGTCCCGGAGCACGGTGCCGCCCGCGTCGAGCTCGCGCTCGCGCGTCAGCTTGCCTCTTTCGTCGTAGATCGACTCCGCGCGCAGGTTGCCGGCGGCGTCGAAGGTGCGGTGCGGGCCGATCGGCCGGTCGCTGCGGTAGTCGCGGAAGTTGCCGCTGCGCCCGACCGCCCACGAGCCTTCTTCGGCCTTGACGCCGTTGTCGTGGAAGCGCGTGACGGTGCGCAGGCTCTGCGTCGCGCCGGTGGCGTAGGCGATGCATTCCTTCGGCTGGCCGTTGAGGTACCACGACGCTTCGGAGGCAAGCTCGCCGACGTTCTGGCCGCCGCGATCGACGACGCGCCATTGACGCTCCCGAATGCGCTGGCCCGACGCATGGAACTCGCGCTCCAGCGTCTGCACGCGCCGCCGCTCGCCGAAGGACTGCCACTGCGTCTCGCGGCGCAGCGTGCCATCGGCCGCGAACGACTTCTCGCTGCCGCCGTCGGCGCCCTGCTCGCGCAGCTCGCGCGTCGCGCCGCCGTCCCGGAGCAGCTCGCGGCGCACGACCGAGCCGCCACGAAACGTCGTGCGCGACGTCGTTGCGCCCTTCGAGTCGAACGCCGCGACGACCGCGTCGCCCGCGAAACCGCACGCCTTCCTGTCGTCGAAGTCGGGCGCGAGCACTGGCCGGTCGCCGCAGCGCAGGTCGGCCAGCCTGCCGTCGGCGTTGAACTCGGCGACGGCCACTTCGCGCGAGGCGTCGTCGAAGAAGGCAACGCGCTTCGGCGTGCCGGTGGGATACCAGCGCCGTGCGAGACCGACCGTGCTGCCGTTGCGGGCCGTCTCCTCCCCGACGAGCACCGGCTTCCCGCCGGGTGCCGCAGGCGCCGCGTACTGGCGCGAGACGCCGTCGCGGTTGCCGTTCTCGTTGACGTGTTGCTCCCGCTCGAGGACGCCGTCGCGATAGAAGCGCTCGATGCCCATGAAGCGGCCCTGTCGCAGCTCCTGCTCGCGTTGCAGCGGGCCGTTCGCCCCCTCGCGGCAGCGCATGATCCCGGTCTTGTCCTTCGTCGTGTTGCCGTTGGCCGGGTTCACCGAGACGCCGTCGATGTCGCACTCCTGGACGGCGTGCGCCGAGGCGGCCAGGAGCGCGAGGCCGGCAACGGCGAGCAGTCGGGTGCGGCGCATGCCGTCATTCTCGGCCGCCGTCGATCAACGTCGGCGCTTCGACGCTGCCTTCGCCGTGAACGATGCCCACACCGGTGCGTGGTCGCTGGCGTTGTCGCGGCCGCGCATCTCGGCATCGACGCCGGCGTCGACCAGGCGCGCCGCCATCGGCGCGCTGGCGAGCAGGTGGTCGATGCGCAGGCCCGCATTGCGCGGCCAGCGATTGCGCCGGTAGTCCCAGAAGGTGTAGGGGCCTTGGCCAGGGTGCCGGTCGCGCAGGCAGTCGGTCCAGCCCTGCGTGAGCAGCCGCGCCCAGGCGGCACGCGGCTCGGGCTGCAGCAATGCGTTGTCGAGCCAGCTCGCCGGCGAGTAGATGTCGAGGTCGGTCGCAACGACGTTGAAGTCGCCCGCGAGCACCACGGGGTGGCCGCTCGCCACGAGCGACGCGGCGTGCGCGAGGAGCCGCTCGAACCAGGCCATCTTGTAGGCGAACTTCGGCCCGGGCTGCGGGTTGCCGTTGGGCAGGTAGATCGACGTGACGACGATGCCGGAGACGGCTGCCTCGAGGTAGCGGCGCTGCGCGTCGGTCTCGTCGCCGGGCAGGGCGCTGCGGATCGGGATCGGCTCGCTGCCGCGGGCCAGGATCGCGACGCCGTTCCACGGCCGTTGCCCGGCGACCATCGCGCCGTAGCCCGCCGCCTCGATCGCGTCGAGCGGGAACGCGGCGTCGGTCGCCTTCGTCTCCTGCAGCGCAACGACGTCGGGCCTCGCTTCGGCGAGCCATTCGAGCAGGAGCGGCAGGCGCTTGACGACGTCGTTGACGTTCCAGGTGGCGATCTTCGTGACAGCTTCCTGACGTCGATCAACGTTCACGCGAGCAGCTCGACGCCGGGAAGGCGAGCGGCTCCGGTGGCGAAGGTCAGGAACCGGTGTCGGCCGAGGTGCGCGGCGCGCGCCGTGAGCAGGCAGTCCGCGAAGTCGGCGCCGGGGTGCTGGGCCCAGACGTAGAGGGCCTCTTCCACGGTGGGTGGATGCTCGAACTCGACGTCGATGCTCTCGAGCAGGGCGCCGAAGGCGCCGGCGATGCTGGACTTGTCGAGCCTGTAATGGCTGCGCAGCACCCATTCGGTTTCGAGCAACGCGCCCAGCACGATCAGCACCGGTTCGTCGGCGGCAGCGGCCTCGTCGACGAGCTGCCGGGCGGCATCGTGCTGCGCCTCGTCGTCGCGGACCAGCAGGCGCACCAGCACGTTGGTGTCGATGGCGATGCTCATCGGCAGTTCATCGTCCGGATCGCTTCGTTGCCGCCGGCGTCGCCTTGAACGGATTCATGTGGTCAATGGTGAGCTTGGGCTGCCCGGGGCGCGTGAGCGAGCCAGCCAGGTCTGCGAGGCGCCGCGTCTTCGGCCGCATCACGACCGTGCCGTCGCTGAGCATGGTGAAGGCCATCTTGTCGCCGGACTTGAGGCCGAGTCGGTCGCGGATCTCCCGCGGTACCGTCACCTGGCCCTTGGTCGTCATGGTGGTGGCGTCGGCCATGCTGGCTCCAGAGATTACGAAGTCTCGTATCGTAATACCATTGGCTGCCGCGATCTCAAGCGGAACCCGGACGTCGAAACGACGGCGTGTCGTTCGACCAGGACCTGCGCGGCACGACCCGAGCCCGCTCGTCATCATTGCAGGAGACCCGCATGCAGAAGATCACCCCGTTCCTCTGGTACGCCAAGGAGGCCGAGGAGGCCGCCGCTTTCTATGTCTCGATCTTTCCCGACTCGCGCATCGTCCGCACGTCGACGCTGCACAGCGACTCGCCGAGCGGCCCGCCGGGCTCGGTCAAGATCGTCGACTTCGTGCTGTCCGGCCAGTCGTTCACGGCGATGACCGCCGGCCCGCTCGACCCGTTCAACCACGCGATCTCGTTCGTCGTCGACTGCGCCGACCAGGCCGAGGTCGACCGCACCTGGGACGCGCTGCTGCAAGGCGGCGGCTCGCCCGAGCAATGCGGGTGGCTCCGCGACCGCTACGGCGTCGCCTGGCAAGTCGTGCCGACCATCCTCGCCGAGCTGATGGCCGAATCGGACCCGGCGACGTCGAAGCGCGTCAGCGACGCGATGATGACGATGGTGAAGATCGACATCGCCGCGCTGAAGGCCGCACGAGACGCCGGTTGAGGCGAGCCGCGGCGTGAGCGGCCCGGATCCGGCGCCCCGCCTGCGCTGGGGCTGGGGCGTCCTCGTCGCGTGGGCGCTCGTCGCGGCGCTCGCATGGGCGCTCGTCGACGGCATCGTCGTCTGGCCCGACCGCTGGAACCCGTGGGCACCGCTGCGGCCGCTCGAGGCGCCGAACGCGCTCACGCGGTGGAAGCTCGCCCGACTGCAAGGCGACCCGGCCGCCTGCGCTGCCGCGCTCGACGCCACCGCGCTCGCCTGGACGGCGATGCCCGATCGCCCGCCGGTCCGCGGCTGCGGCTGGAGCCATGCGGTGCGCGTGTCGGCGCTCTCCGTGGCGCTCGACCCACCGGTGGTGCTGAGCTGTCCGGCCGCGGTGTCGCTGGCGATGTGGGAGCACCACGTGGTCCAGCCGCTGGCGCTCGCCGAGCTCGGGCGGCGCGTCGTGGCGGTTCGCGACCTCGGGAGCTACGCCTGTCGCGACATCGGCGGCCGGGTCGACGGCGGTTCGGCCGACGCGGCGCCCGGGCGACGCAGCGAGCACGCGCACGCCAATGCCATCGACATCGCCGGCTTCGGCCTCGAAGGCGGCGGCCGCGTCGACGTGCTCCGCGACTGGCCACGCGGCGCCGACGATCCGAGAGGCCGCTTCCTGCGCGGCCTGCGCGACGGTGCCTGCGACACCTGGTCGGTCGTGCTCTCGCCCGACTTCAACGAGGCCCATCGCGACCACCTCCACCTCGACGTTGGGCCGAGCAGGGCGTGCCGCTGATACGAGCCGTCACGTCGAGCGGGGATTTGTCGCACGTTGGCGAGGGCGCAAGCCGTTGCCGCCCGCACAATCACCCCATGAGTCTTCCTCTCGAAACGCCCCAGCCGCCGCGCCGCTCGAAGCGCCGGAAGCGCTCGCGGCGCGCCCGCCCGCCGTTCAGCGACCGCGCCGCGATGGCCGTCGCCGCGGTGCTGCGGCTCGGCCGGTTGCTGGTGCGGCGCGAGCTGCGCTGGGCCGACTTCCGCATCGCCGGCCGAGCCCTCGTCGGCCGCACCGTCGCGACCACGCGCTCGGCGCGGCCGCTCGCCCAGCGCAGCGACTTCGCCGCCACCCGCGTCGTGGCGCGGCCGGGCGAGGAACACGACTCCGACTGGATCCCGGCGTCGCGTGCCACCCGCGCGATCGACGTCACCGAAGAACCGATGCACACGCTGCCCGCCGAGCTGCAGGACATCTTCGCCCGGCGCCCGGCGCCCCGGCCGGTGCCGACGATCGTCGCCGAGCCCGCGACGACGATACCGGGCGCCTGACGCTTCGCAGGTCGCCGCCGCCGACTGCGGCGCCGCGAGAATCCGGCGGGTGACCCCGCCGACGATCACCGGCCCGCGCATCGAGCTGCGCCCCTTGCGCGAGGCCGATGCATCCGCACTCGTCGCCGCCGCGAGCGACGGCGAGCTCTGGAAGCTGCCCTACACGGTCGCCCCGTCGGCCGCCACCGTCGACGACTATGTGCGCCGGGCGCTGGACGGACAGGCGAGCGGATCGGTCATGCCGTTCGTCACGGTGCTGCTCGCCATCGGCCACGTGATCGGCTCGACCCGGTTCTGGAAGATCGACCGCGACAACCGCAAGCTCGAGATCGGCAGCACGTGGCTCTGCGCGTCGTGGCAGCGGTCGTTCGTCAACACCGAGGCGAAGTACCTCATGCTGCGCCATGCCTTCGAGCACATGGCGTGCGTCCGGGTGCAGCTGACGACCGACGAGACGAACGAGCGCTCGCGCGCCGCCATCCTGCGCCTCGGCGCGATCGAGGAGGGCGTGATCCGCCACGAGCGCATCATGCCGGACGGCCGCAAGCGCAACTCGGTGCGCTTCAGCATCGTCGACCACGAATGGCCCGACGTGAAGGCGCGCCTGGAGGAGCGAATGCGATGAGCGACGAGACCCCCGACGCCCGAAGCGGCGACCCTACCGGCGCGGACGGCGCCGACGCCACGAAGGACACCAAGGACGCCGATCGCAAGCTGCGCCGCAGCGTCGACCGCCTGCTGGCACGCGCGCCGTCGCGCAGCACCGGCTCGGCCGAACTCGGCGGACGCCGGCTCGACTACGCCGTCGAGGCCGCCTTCGTCCCGGTCTTCCCCGAAGGCTTCGACGCCGCCCTCGGCGACCCGCAGGCCGCGGTGATGACGACGAGCTATGTCGCCGCGGGCACCGACCCGCGAACGCGCCCCGTCTGCTTCGCCTTCAACGGCGGCCCCGGCTCGGCGTCGGTCTGGCTGCACCTCGGCGCGCTCGGCCCGAAGCGGGTGGCGATGCCCGAAGACGGCGCCATGCCGCGCGGGCCCTGGGCCGTGGTCGACAACCCGCGCAGCTGGCTCGCCCACTTCGACCTCGTCTTCATCGACCCGCCGCACACCGGCTGGTCGATCGCCGCGAGCGCCGATGCGCGAAAGAAGCTGTTGTCGGTCGACGGCGACGTGACTGCGATCGCCGGCGTCGTCAAGCAATGGCTGACGCGGCACAAGCGGTGGACGTCGCCCATCTACCTGGCCGGCGAGAGCTACGGCACGACGCGCGGCGCGGCGATCGCCGACAAGCTGCAAAGCGGTGGCCTCGCGCTGGCCGGGCTCGTGCTCGTGTCGTGTGCGATGGACCTGCAAAGCCTCGTTTTCGCGCCGGCCAACGATCTGCCGTACGCGCTGTTCCTGCCCGGCTTCGCGGCGACGGCGCAGTACCACGGGTTGCTCAAGGGCGCGGCGGCGAAGTCGCCGGCGGCGGCGCGCCAGGCGGCCGAGGCGTTCGTCGACGAGGACTACGCGGCGGCGCTGCTGGCCGGCGCGCGGCTCGCGCCGAAGCGGCGCACGAAAGTGGCCAGGCGCATCGCCGAACTCACCGGACTCGCGCCGGCGCTGGTCGAGGAGAAGAACCTGCGCATCGACGACCAGACGTTCTTCTTCGAGGCGATGCGCGAGCAGGGACGCATCGTCGGCCGGCTCGACTCTCGGGCCACCGGCCCGATGGCGGCGCGGCGCAGCCGCGACTGGGAGTTCGACCCGGCGATCGAGGCCAGCCAGGCGCCGTACACGATGGCGGCGATGGCCTACTTCGGCGAGCAACTCGGCATCGAGCTCGACGCGCGTTACGAGACGCTGTCGTACGACGTGCACAAGAGCTGGAACTGGAACCGCGGTGACGCTCAGGGAAACAGCTACGCGACGACGAGCACCGAGCTGGCTCGGGTGATGCGCCGCAACGCGCATCTGAAGGTGCTGGTCGCGAGCGGCCGGTACGACCTGGGCACGCCGTACTCGGCTTCCGACTGGTCGCTGGCGCAGCTCGACGCGCCTGCCGACGTGCTCGCCCGCATCGAGCATCGCTACTACGACGCCGGACACATGATGTACACCCGCGACGCCGACCTGGCGCAGCTCGAGACCGACCTGGCTGCCTGGCTCGCCGGCTGATGTCGGCGCAGCACACCGCGCACGCGTTCGACGTCGACGGCGCGGGCGCCGTCTCGGCGCTCTCGATCGTTCCGCCGGACGCGGCCGCGGTCTACGTCTTCGGGCACGGTGCGGGCGCCGGCATGCGGCACGCGTTCATGGCGGCGTTCGCCGAAGGGCTGGCGGCGCGACGGATTGCGACGCTGCGCTACCAGTTTCCGTTCATGGAACGCGGCTCGCGTCGCACCGACTCGCCGGCGATCGCGCACGCCACCGTTCGCGCCGCCGCCGCACAGGCCGCGCGCATCGCGCCGGAACGGCTCATCGTCGCGGGCGGCAAGTCGTTCGGCGGGCGCATGACGTCGCAGGCGCAGGCCGCTTCACCCTTGCCGGGCGTCGCCGGCCTCGCGTTCATCGGCTTCCCGCTGCACCCCGCCGGCAAGCCCGCCGTCGACCGCGCGGCGCACCTCGCGAACGTGGCGTGCCCGATGCTCTTCCTGCAGGGCACGCGCGACGGGCTCGCAGACGCAGCGCTCGTGTCGGGCGTGGTCGAAGGGCTCGGTTCGCGCGCGACGCTTGCCTGGTTCGACGACGCCGACCACGCCTTCCATGTCCGTGCGAGAAGTGGCCGCACCGATGCCGAAGTTCGCGAGGCGATGCTCGACGCCTTCGCGGCCTGGCTGCAGCAGCTCTGACGACCGCAGTTCGCGCGGGCGCGAAAGCGCTGCGTGCGAGTTGGCATCACGCGAGCCGATCGGCGCGACGACGACGACAATGGCCCCGCCGGCCCGCGTGCCCCCGCGACCGGCGCTGTCGACCGAGGGGCCATGTCGAGGTCAACCATGACGAAAAACCTCACCCGCCGCGACGCCTGCGCGTCGCTGGCGGCCCTGGCGCTCGGCGCCTCGGCGCGCCAGTCGCACGCAACGCCGCCGTCGCTGGAAGTCGCGTTCGTCTACGTCTCGCCGATCGGCGATGCCGGCTGGACTTTCCAGCACGAGCTGGGCCGGCGCGAGATGGAGCTTGCGCTCGGCCCGGCGGTGACGACGGTCGCCGTCGAGTCGGTGGCCGAGGGCGCCGACGCCGAGCGCGTCATGCGGGACCTCGCCGCGCGCGGCGCGAAGCTCGTCTTCGCGACGAGCTTCGGCTACGGCGAGCCGGCCCTGCGCGTGGCCGCCGAATTCCCGGCGACGGTGTTCGAGCACGCAGGCGGCTACAGGACGGCGGCGAACGTCGGCACCTACGACGCGCGCTACTCCGAGGCGCGATGGCTCGCCGGCTGGCTCGCGGGCCAGGCGAGCCGCAGCGGCATTGCCGGCTACGTCGCCGGCTTCCCGATCCCCGAGGTGGTGCAGGGCATCGACGCTTTCGCGCTCGGCATGCGTGCCGCTGCGCCGGGCGCGCAGGTGCGCGTCGTCTGGCTCGATGCCTGGTTCGATCCGCCGCGCGAACGCGGCGCGGCGCAGTCGCTGATCGACGGCGGCGCAGACGTCCTCACCCACCACAGCGCATCTCCTGCGGTCGCCCAGGCGGCGCAGTCGGCTTGGAAGGCGCGCCGTGTCCGGGTCGTTCCTTACCCGAGCGACATGCGCGCGTACGCGCCCGACGCGCAACTCGCCGCGATCGTGCACCGCTGGGGCGGCTTCTACACGCGGACCGCGCGGCACGTGGTCGCCGGCACCTGGAAGCCCGAGGCGGTGTGGGGCGGCATCGGCAGCGGCATGGTCGACCTCGTCGCCGTCGATTCGTCGCTGCCGCGGTCGGTGCGCGACGGCGTGAGCGAGCGGCGCGCTGACATCGTCGCCGGTCGGCTGCGGCCGTTCTCCGGTCGCATCGTCGACCGCGACGGCGCGGTCCGTCTCGCTTCGGGTGCGCTCGACGACAGCCGGATCAGGGCGATGGACTGGTTCGTTCGCGGCGTGGCGGGAGCGCTGCCGAAGGCGCGCTAGCGTGGTCGCCGTGGTCGCCGTGGTGGCCGACAGACCGGGCCAACGTCGCGGCGAGCGGCCCGAACGCATAGGCATCCATGCCGAGGACACCCATCGTCGCGCTTGCGTGAATGCGAGCGGGAGCCGAATCGCGCCCGCCGGCGCCGGCGGCGACGTACCACGGCAAGAGGTGCTCGTCGGTGGGATGCATGTCGACCGCATGAGGCGCTTGCACGCGATAGGCGAACAGCGCGCGCCAGTCGTGCGCAGCGGAGCGTTCGGCCATCCAGTCGCGAAAGGCGCGGCTCTCCGGAACTTCGACAAGATCGTTCTTCGGGTGCAAGCCGCCGCGAAAGACCCGGCGCAGGTCGTGCGTGATGCTGCCGCTGCCGAGCACGAGCACGCCGTCGCCTGCGAGTGGAGCGAGCACCTCGCCGAGCGCGAACTGTGCCTCGGGTGCGGCGCCCGGATCAAAGGCGAGCGGAACGACCGGGATGTCGGCTTCGGGATACAGGTGGCGCAGCGCGGTCCACGCGCCGTGATCGAGGCCGCCTTCGTCGAGGCGACCGATGGCGACGCCGGCGGCAGCGCCGAGCGACACGATGCGCGTGGCGAGCGCGGGATCTCCCGGCGCGTCGTAGCGCAGCGTGTTCAGGCGGGGGTCGAAGTTGCCGAAGTCGTAGACCGCCGCGTGCGACGCCGCCGCGAGCACGAGCGGCATGCGCGCGGCGGTGTGCGCCGAGATGCTGACGATGGCGCGCGGCCGGCCGAACGTGCGGTCGATGAGCGGGCCGAGTCTCTGCATGAAGGCGCCGGCGTCGCCGGGCTCGAGGGCGATCATCGGCGAGCCGTGCGAGACGAAGATCGGGGGCAGGGGGTGGTGCGACATGACGTGATTGGATCACCGCGGGTCGTCGAGGTGATTCGGCGGCGACGCACGCACCGTTCACCGCTCGTGTAGCGTGCAGCGCCGCATGACGACCCTTCCATCCACCGCTTCCGCAGCGCAGCCGTACTCGCCGCCTTCGGCCTTTCGCCTCGGCTGGCGACAGCTCGTTCGCGACTTCCGCGCCGGCGAACTGCGCCTGCTTGTCGTCGCCGTCACGCTGGCGGTGGCCTCGCTCACCGCCGTCGGCTTCTTCGCCGACCGCATCGACGGCGGCCTCGCCCGCGACGCGCGGCAGCTGCTCGGCGGCGACGCGATCGTCGCCAGTGACCAGCCGGCGCCGGCTGCGTTCACGGCAAAGGCGGCTTCGCTCGGCCTCGTCACCGCGACCACGGCGACCTTCCCGAGCATGGGCCGCGCCGGCGACGACAAGGGCGGCGCGACCCGGCAGGTCGCCGTCAAGGCGGTGAGCGATGCCTATCCGCTGCGCGGCAGGCTGCAACTCGCCGACCGGCCGGGCGGCGTGACCACGACGGTCGCCGCATCGCCGGCTGTCGGCACGGCGTGGGTCGACGCCGGCCTGCTCGACGCGCTCGACCTGGTCGTCGGCGACAAGCTCCTGCTCGGCGACGCGAGCTTCACGATCGCCCGCGTCATCGTCATCGAGCCCGATCGCGGCGCCGGCTTCGCGAGCCTGGCGCCGCGCGTGATGATCGCGCAGGCCGACCTGCCGGCGACCGGGCTCGTGCAGCCGGCGAGCCGCATCACCTATCGGCTCGCCGTCGCCGACCGTCGTGCGGGCGATGCGAAGGTGAAGGCCTTCGTCGACTGGGCCGAGCAGGAGATCGCGGCGACCGCGGTCCGCGGCGCGCGCATCGAGTCGCTCGCAACCGGCCGACCGGAAATGCGGCAGACGCTCGACCGCGCCGGCAAGTTCCTCAACCTCGTCGCGCTGCTCGCGGCGCTGCTCGCGGCGGTGGCGGTCGGCATCGCATCGCGCGACTTCGCGTCGCGCCATCTCGACGACTGCGCGATGCTGCGCGTGCTCGGCCTGTCGCAGGCGGCGATCGCCGGCCAGTACCTGGTCGAGTTCGGGTTGGTCGGCCTGCTCGCGAGCGCGCTCGGGGTCGGCGTCGGCTTCTCCGTCCACTATGTCTTCCTCTGGTTTCTCGCCGGGCTGGTCAACGCGTCGTTGCCGCCGCCGTCGGCGTGGCCGGCGCTGTTCGGCGCCGGCGTGGGCTTCACGCTGCTG
>JBBSUK010000089.1:0-15170 GCA_038234975.1 Burkholderiales bacterium | reverse complement strand
ACGCGGCTAACGCGTCCGCACAGCTGGCTTGCAGACGCGCGGGGCGCGGTTGGTCCTGCTGCCGACCTGCGCCTGCTCAGGCCGCGTCGATGTCCACACGCAGGGCCAGCGCCAGGATGGCTTGTCGAAGCACATCGTCGCCACGCAGCGCCGTGCCCATCCGCGTACCGGTCAGCGAACGGCCTGCGCGATCCCCGAACAGCACCAGCGCCTGATCGCGATCACGTTGCCGCGACATCCAGACCAGGCCGTCGACCTCGGGGCGCTGATGGTGGATGGCTTCGGCCCACCGCGCCGTGTCGAGGTAGTCGATCGGCGCGCTCGTGATCAGCTCGGCCTTGGGTACCTTCAGGCGGTGCAATCCATCGGTGGTCAGGTTGACCAGTTGCAGATCGCGCTGCGGCACGATCCGGCCGTGTGCGCGGTTCGCGAAGTCGTCGAGGTCGACGAACTTGTCGGGCGCGTCGATCGGGACGTTGTGGAACACGGTCTCGAAGATCGCGCAGTCGCGCGATGAACCACCGTACAGGTAGGGCACCACGCGGCCCTTGTCGTCCGGGATGGGCGCAAAACGCGTCGGGTTGCGCAGCGCGCCCGCGGCGTCAACGCCGGGGTTGAAGCCGTCGGGCTCGTATGCCGCATCGTGGATCACATGGATCACCTGCCCCGCAGGCCATGGTTCGATCAACAGGTCGAGCGAGCCGCGCGGCAGCCGACATGTCAAGCGGCACTCCCGGTCGCGTCGCGCCTGGCTGCCTGCACGACGGCGTCGGAAGCTGACTCCAGCAGGTCGACCGGCCGAGCCTGCCCCGGCAGCCAGCCGTTGTTCGACGTAAACCACAGCGCCAGCTTCCACGGCGCCTTGTGCTCGCCGAAGGCTTCGAGGACAGACCTGACCACCTTGATCGGCTTGTGGTCCTCGAACTGGAACAGCGGGAATACCTCCCGCGGCCGTCCGGATTCGTCGCGATGGCGCACCGCGAACACCTGACGGCGCTTCTTCCAGTTGTCGGCCAGGGCACTGCGGTTCCCGGCGCCGGACTGGTTCGCATCGGCCAACTGTTCTGCGGTGACGAAGCCGAACTCGTTCAGGACACGTGCATGCCTGGCCGCGATGCGATGCGCCATCCTGGTGTCGATTCGACTCGGCACCACCATCTGCCCGGTGATGAAATCGACAAGCGCTTCCAGCTTCCGCTCGCGGACGCTGGCTGTCTTCTGCAACAGCACCCGATCCAGCATCGGCATGACGTCCTCCAGGACCCGCGACATGGCGTCGCTGTGAACCTGTACCAGGTACGAGCGGCCCGATCGGCCAGGTGAGAGCGCGCTCTTGCCGCGCACCGGCGCTGCGTCAGGTTCCCAAGGTTCGAATGACAGCACACCGCCTTGCAGAGCGGGCTGAGAGGTGGACTTGGCCATGGCGTCGGTCATGATGAACTTGACTCGATTATAATATATATCGTCAGTTTCATCAAGCCAACGATCAGAACCGTTGACGTCGGTTTACCCTGCGGGTGCTGCAGGTCGCCACCGGAACCGTCGTCAACGGAAGGACCGAGATGGCCGGCGTGCCCCTGTGGGAGGGCGCTGTCATCACGGTGGTCGCCCCGGGAGCTGACGAGGGATTCACGCTCACGCCCGACGAAGAGGACGAGCTCATGGCCGCCATGGCAGAGATCGAGCGAGGCGAGTTCGTCTCGCTGAATGCGCTGCTGGATCTCTCCCCGGATCCGACCAACGGTGACGTTGCAGGTCAGGGTTTCGGCAAGGGCGGCGAAGCAGGTACGAAGGGCGGCCGAATGGCGGGAAGCCAACCGCCCATCCGCGCCGGGCTCCGTAGCAGGGCGGAAAAGGACGCGTTGAACGAGCGACGGCCCGCAGAACGTCTACAAGACCGACAAACTCTCTACTTTCCGGGTCGGCATTGATTTTTCGTCTATCGACCGCCCGCCCGCCACAGGGCCTACGCCGCCTGCTGCACGAACTGCATCTGCGTGCCCGCGAGCTCGATGACGTCGCCGTTCTTGAGGCCGACGGTCTCACCGGCCAGCGGCGTGTTGTTCACCGTCGGGCGCGAGCTGCCTTCGACGTGCGCGAGCACGTAGCCGGTGGGGCGCTTGGTGATCGACGCGACCTGCACGCCGGGCTTGCCGACGGTGGTGACGACCTTGGTGAGGGTGACCTCGCGGCCGGCGGCGGCGCCGTTCATGACACGGATCGTCGCCGGGCCGATCGCGGACGGCATCGCCGAGCCGACGCCGCCGGGCGCCTGGCCCGCGCCCGACAGCCCGCCGAAGCCCGAGGCGCGGCTCGGCTGGTAGCCGCCCGCGCCGCCCGAGGCGCCGGCCATCTGGCCCGGCTTCATGATCATCGTCTTCTCGTAGTCGGCGCTGTCGTCGACCAGGAACTTGATCTTGTACTTGCCGACCTCGACCGTGTCGTTGCCCGCGAGCAGCTGCTTCTTGACGGCCTTGCCGTTGATGTAGGTGCCGTTGGTGGAGTTGAGGTCCTCGATGAAGACGTCGGCGCCGACCATCTGCAGCACGGCGTGCTCGCCGGAGACGGCGAGGTTGTCGATGACGATGTCGTTGTAGGGCCGGCGGCCGAGGGTCGTCTTGTCCTTCGTGATCTGGACTTCCTTGATCACGACCCCGTCGAGCGAAACGACCAGCTTGGGCATGCTTGCGACCTCGAGATCTTTATTGTGTCGGCGCGATGCGCGCCCTGGCTATCGGCGGAACGGCCACCAGGAACGCGCGGCGCCGGCCGGGCCTTTGACCCGGACGAGAACAACGGAAATATTATCCTTTCCGCCGGCCTCGTTCGCCGCGTCGACGAGCGACGTCGCCGCTTCCGGCAGTAAGTCGCACTGCAGCAACAGGTCGGCGATGGTGTCGTCGTCGAGCATGTCGGACAGGCCGTCGGAGCACATCAGGTAGATGTCGCCGGCCTGGACGTCGTGCAGGTGGGTCTCCAGCAGCACCGTGTCCTCGACGCCGACGGCGCGGGTGACGAGGTTCTTGTTGGCCGAGAACGCCGCCTGCTCGGCGGTGATGAGACCCGAATCGATCTGCTCCTGCAGCAGCGAGTGGTCGTGGGTGATCTGCGACAGGCGCCCGGAACGCAGGCGGTAGCAGCGCGAATCGCCGACGTGGCCCAGCAGGAGCCGGTTGTCGCGGAACACGCCGACGACCAGCGTCGTCCCCATGCCCTCGTACTGCGGGTTCGAGTTGGCGGCGTTGAAGATGGCGCGGTTGGCGTTGTCGACGCAGATGTCCATCGCCCGGCGCACGTCGGTGTCGGTGGCCGAGTCAGACGCTTCGGACAGCCAGCGGCCGAGTTCGGTCTTGATGAACGAGGTGCACATCCCGCTGGCGACCTCGCCGGCGTTGTAGCCGCCCATGCCGTCGGCCAGGACGGCGAGCGACGTCGCCTCGTCGACGACGGCGGAATCCTCGTTGTTGTTGCGCGCCCGACCGGTGTCGGAGGCGCAGTTGAACTCGAGCGTCATCGTCGGCACGGAAGCGGCGCGTATGGGTCTGGTGGCCGCCGGATTGTGCCTCGGCGAAGGGCCGGCGTTTCCGGCCGGCCTAGATGAGGCCCTTCATCAGGCGACCCATCTCCGAGGGGTTGCGCGTGACGGTGAAGCCGCACGCCTCCATCACCTCGAGCTTGGCGTCGGCGGTGTCGGCGCCGCCGGAGATCAGCGCGCCGGCGTGGCCCATCCGCTTGCCCGCCGGCGCGGTGACGCCGGCGATGAAGCCGACGATGGGCTTTTTCATGTGTTCCTTGCACCAGCGTGCGGCCTCGGCCTCGTCGGACCCGCCGATCTCGCCGATCATGACGACGGCATCGGTCTGCGGGTCGTCGTTGAACAGCTTCATGATGTCGAGGTGCTTCAACCCGTTGATCGGGTCGCCGCCGATGCCGACCGCGCTCGACTGGCCGAGACCGACCTCAGTGATCTGGGCGACGGCCTCGTAGGTCAGCGTGCCGGAGCGCGAGACGATGCCGATCCGACCCTTGCGGTGGATGTGGCCGGGCATGATGCCGATCTTGATCTCGTCGGGGGTGATGAGGCCAGGGCAGTTCGGGCCGAGCAGCAGCGTCTTCTTCTTGCCCGCCGCCTCGCGTGCGCGCAACCTGGCCTTGACCTCGAGCATGTCGCGCACCGGGATGCCCTCGGTGATGCAGATCGCCAGGTCGAGCTCGGCCTCGACGGCCTCCCAGATCGCCGCGGCGGCGCCGGCGGGCGGCACGTAGATCACGCTGACGGTGGCGTCGGTCTCGGCGGCGGCCTCCTTCACGGTCGCGAAGATCGGGATGCCTTCGAAGTCCTCGCCGGCCTTCTTCGGGTGCACGCCGGCGACAAAGCACGCCTTGCCGTTGGCGTACTCGCGGCACATGCGGGTGTGGAACTGGCCCGTCTTGCCGGTGATGCCCTGCGTGACGACCTTGGTGTTGCGGTCGATGAGGATGCTCATGTCTGCGTTCTCATTTCACCGCCGCGACGACCTTCTCGGCGGCTTCGGCCATCGAGTCGGCGCTGATGATGGGCAGCCCCGAGTCGGCGAGCATCTTCCTGCCCTGCTGCTCGTTCGTGCCCTTCATGCGCACGACGAGCGGCACCTTCGGCCTGGTCGCCTTGCACGCGGCGATGACACCCTCGGCGATCGTGTCGCAGCGCATGATGCCGCCGAAGATGTTGACGAGGATCGCCTTCACCTTCGGATTGCCGAGCATGATCTTGAACGCCTCGGTGACCTTCTCCGCCGAGGCGCCGCCGCCGACATCGAGGAAGTTCGCGGGGGAACCGCCGAACAGCTTGATGGTGTCCATCGTCGCCATCGCCAGGCCCGCACCGTTGACGAGACAGCCGATGTCGCCGTCGAGCTGGATGTAGGCGAGGTCGAACTTGCTCGCCTCGATCTCGGCCGGGTCTTCCTCGTCGAGGTCGCGGTAGGCGGCGATCTCGGGGTGGCGGAAGACGGCGTTGGCGTCGAAGTTGAACTTCGCATCGAGCGCCTTGATCGTCTGCGGGCCGCCGTTCTTTCCGCCTTCGAGGATCAGCGGGTTGATCTCGGCGAGCGACGCGTCGGTCTCCATGTAGCAACGGTAGAGCTTGCCGAACACGTCGACGGCCTGGTCGCGCGCCTCGGCCGGGATGCCCATGCCGTCAGCGAGCTTATTCCCGTCGGCGGCGTCGAAGCCGGCGATCGGGTCGATGAAGATCTTGACAATCTTCTCCGGCGTGTCGTGGGCCACCTGCTCGATGTCCATCCCGCCTTCGCTCGACCCCATCATCGCCACCGTCTGCGTGGCGCGGTCGGTGAGAACGGCGAGGTAGTACTCCTTGCGAATGTCGGCGCCCTCCTCGACGAGCAGCCGCCGCACCTTCTGGCCGTCGGGGCCGGTCTGGTGCGTCTTGAGCTGCATGCCGAGGATCTGGCTGGCGAGCTTGGCGACGTCGGCCTCGGACTTGGCGACCTTGACGCCACCGCCCTTGCCGCGGCCGCCGGCGTGGATCTGCGCCTTGACGACCCAGACCGACCCGCCGAGCTTCTGTGCCGCCTCGGTGGCCTCGCGTTCGCTGAACGCCGGGTAGCCGCGCGGCACCGGAATGCCGAACTGAGCGAGGAGTTCCTTGCCCTGGTATTCGTGGATCTTCATCGGCGCGAGCGTGCTCTGGGGAGGAGGGCAGCGGGGCGCCCGACAGAACGGCGTGAAAAGCGGCGTCGAATGTAGCACGCGACCCGTGCCACGCCGGGCTCGCAGGGGGTCAGGGGGCGATCGCGCGCATCAGGCGATGGATCACGTCGGGCGTGAAGCCGCGCTGGGCGAGGAAGCGGCTCTGCGTCGCGCGGGCGGTGGCGTCGGCCGGCGGGTCGTCGCCGAAGCGGCGCTGCCGCACGTCGCGAGCGCGGTCGAGCTCGGTGGCGGCCAGCTCGGCGGCGACGCCGGCTTCGATCGAGACGCCGTGCTGCGCCAGCTCGCGGCGGATGCGCAGGTTGCCGAACCGCGCCTGCCGGGCGTGGACGCGCGACTCGGCGAAGCGTTGGCTCGACAGCAGGCCGTCGGCCTCGAGTGCGTCGAGCAGGCGGTCGACGGTGGCGGCGGTGTCTGCGGGATCGCGATCGGCTTCGCGGTCAGCCTCGGCTTCGGCGGTCTTCGACGCATGCCGCAGCAGCTTGCGCCGCAACTCGACCCGGCTCTGGTCGCGCTGCGCGAGCGCCAGCAGCGCCCTCGCGCGCAACGACAGCCGCTGCGCTGCGAACCTCATCCCTCCTTGACGACCTTCAACTTGGGCGGCGCTTCCTCGACCTGGGCGCCCGGCAGCAGCGGAATGTTCATCGCCGCGCGCACCTTGTTCTCGATCTCGATGGCGAGATCGACGTTTTCCTTCAGGAACTCGCGCGCGTTGTCCTTGCCCTGGCCGATCTTCTCGCCGTTGTACGCGTACCAGGCGCCGCTCTTCTCGAGGATCTTGGCTTCGACGCCCATGTCGATCACTTCGCCCTCGCGGCTGATGCCCTGGCCGTAGAGGATGTCGAACTCGGCGGTCTTGAACGGTGGCGAGACCTTGTTCTTGACGACCTTGACCTTGGTCTCGTTGCCGATGACCTCGTCGCCCTTCTTGATCGCGCCGATGCGGCGGATGTCGAGCCGCACCGAAGCGTAGAACTTGAGCGCGTTGCCACCGGTGGTGGTCTCGGGCGAGCCGAACATGACGCCGATCTTCATGCGGATCTGGTTGATGAAGATGACCGTCGTGTTGGTCTTCTTGATCGACGCGGTGAGCTTGCGCAGCGCCTGGCTCATGAGGCGCGCCTGCAGCCCCGGCAGCGAATCGCCCATCTCGCCCTCGATCTCGGCCTTGGGGACCAGCGCGGCGACGGAGTCGATGACGATGAGGTCGATCGACGCGGAGCGGACCAGCGCGTCGACGATCTCGAGCGCCTGCTCGCCGGTGTCGGGCTGCGAGATGAGCAGCTCCTGCAGGTTGACGCCGAGCTTTTGCGCGTATTGCACGTCGAGCGCGTGCTCGGCGTCGATGAAGGCGCAGGTGCCGCCGAGCTTCTGCATCTCGGCGATCACCTGCAGCGTGAGCGTGGTCTTGCCGCTCGACTCCGGGCCGTAGATCTCGATCACCCGGCCGCGGGGCAGGCCGCCGACGCCGAGCGCGATGTCGAGGCCGAGCGAGCCGGTGGAGACGACCTCGATGTCGTCGATCACCTCGCCTTCGCCGAGCCGCATGATCGTGCCCTTGCCGTACTGCTTCTCGATCTGCGCGAGGGCGGCCTGCAGCGCCTTGGCCTTCTCCGTGTTGAGGGACTTGACGACGCTGTTGCTGTTGACGTTTTCCATGGCGAACGGGCTCCTGTGGCGTGGCGGGATTATCAGCGAAAGGCTGGATGTTTGTACAGTAGCCGATGCGCCGCGCCAGCGCACTCCCCGCGGCGGGTGAAAGCGACGCCCTCGAACGGGCTCCCCTGCCGTGTCGGCCCGGTCCGACAGGCACGAGCCCCGTGGGCCGACGCACCCTCCCCGTGCACGCCGACGCCTTGCGACGTCCGCCCTGTCTAACGTCTTTGCCCCGACGCCTCGTCACCCGAGCGCGCCCGTGACGCTCCAGGAGGCCCACCATGAACCCCCGCCCGCTCACCCGCCTGACGGCCATCGCACTGGCCGCCGGCAGCCTGGCCGTCGCTGGTTGCTCGAAGGCCGACCGCGACGAAGCGAAAGCCAGGACCGATCAGGCCGTCGAGACGGTCAAGCAGAAGGGTTCCGAGCTCGCCGCAGACACGAAGGAAGCGGCGAAGGATTTGAAGGCCGACGTCAAGGAGGCGACGGCAGACGCCAGGGCGAAGGTCGACGAGATGTCCTCGGACGCCAAGGACAAGTCAAAGGGGATGAGCGCCGACGCGAAGGACAGGACGGCGGACATGAATGCCAGCGCCAGGGACAAGACGGCCGAGCTGAAGGAAGACGCGTCGCGGTTGATGGACAAGGCGAAGGTGGCCGTGTCCGACGCGACGATCACGACGTCGGTGAAGGCCGAGCTCGCCCGGGATCCCGGGTTGAAGGCCCGCGACATCGACGTCGACACCAGCGCGGGGACCGTGTCGCTGCGCGGCACGGCGCCGTCGTCCGAGGCGCGCGAACGTGCGACGTCGCTGGCGACGGGCGTGAGCGGCGTGGTGACGGTGAAGAACGAGCTGACGGTCGCGGCGAAGTCCTGACCGGGGTCGCGATCAGCGGGCAGCGGCACGCCTGCTGCGTGCGATCGACATCAGGATGCCGAGGCCCAGGCCGAGCGTGACCATCGCCGTGCCGCCGTAGCTCACGAACGGCAGCGGCACGCCGACCACCGGCAGGATGCCGCTCACCATGCCCATGTTGACGAAGGCGTAGGTGAAAAACGAGAGCGTGACCGAGCCGCCGAGCAGCCGCGTGAACACGGTCGGCGCCTCGGCCGCGATGACCAGACCGCGCAGGATCAGCATCGCGAAGCACAGCACCAGCGCCGCGCAGCCGATGAAGCCGAATTCCTCGGCGAAGGCGGCGAACACGAAATCGGTGGTGCGCTCCGGGATGAACTCCAGGTGCGTCTGCGTGCCCTTCATGAAGCCCTTGCCGCCGGTGCCGCCGGAGCCGATGGCGATCTCGCCCTGGATGATGTGGAAGCCCTTGCCGAGCGGGTCGGTCGTCGGGTCGAGCAGGGTGCAGACGCGGTTCTTCTGGTACTCGCGCAGCATCGGCCATTGCACTTCGGGCTGGCAGATGCGGTCTCCGGAGACGACCACCGCGGTGATGGCGATCGCCGCCACCGCCAGCACGGGAACGATCAGCTTCCACGACAGCCCGGCGAAGAACATCACGTAGAGGCCGGCCGACAGCACCAGGATCGCGGTGCCGAGGTCCGGCTGCTTGACGACGAGCGCGACCGGCACCGCGAGGATCAGCCCGGCGATCGCGAAATCGAACGCGCGCAGCGACCCCTCGCGCTTCTGGAACCACCACGCGAGCATCAGCGGCATCGCGATCTTCATGATCTCGCTCGGCTGGATGGTCACGCCGAGGTTGAGCCAGCGCGTCGCGCCCTTCTTGGTGATGCCGACGCCGGGCAGCGCCGTCGCGACCAGCAGCAGCAGGCCGACGACGTAGATCGGGACGGCGATGCGCATGAGCTGCTGCGGCGGTACCTGCGCGATGACGACCAGCACGCCGAGCGCGATCAGCATGTTGCGCCCGTGGTCGACGAAGCGGGTGCCGTGGTCGAAGCCGGCCGAGTACATCGTCACCAGGCCGAACGTCGCCAGCAACAGCACGAGGGCGGAGAGCGCCGCGTCGAAGCCGGCCAGGCGGGCGCCCGCCCGCTGCCAGACCGACGCCTGCTCGAAGACGACGCTGGTCATCGTGCCAGCGCCGTCTGTTGCTCGACGGCCGCCTTCGTGGCGGCGGCGCCGTCGATCACGGCGCCGCGCAGCGGCACGTCGGCGACCGCCCTCGGCGTGCCGATCGGCGCCGACGACTGGCCCTTCTGCGTCGCCGCGATGTCGGCCTCGCTCGGGTACTGCCCGGCGATCACGAAGTCAAGCACCCGGCGGGCGATCGGCGCCGCGCTCTGCGCACCGAAGCCGGCGTTCTCGACGATCACCGCGAGCGCGATGCGCGGGTTGTCGAGCGGCGCGAACGCGGTGTAGAGCGCGTGGTCGCGGTGGAACTCGTCGAGGCGGGCGGCGTTGTACTTCTCGTTGTGCTTGATGGCGATGACCTGCGCGGTGCCCGTCTTGCCGCCCGACTTGTACGGGGCGCCGGCGAACGCCTTCGTCGAGGTGCCTTCCTGCGTCACGCCATACATCGCACGATGGATGAAGGCGACGTGCTCGGGCTTCCATGGCAGCGCCGTCGGGTCCGGGAAGACGAGCGGCGTCGACTCTCGCGACTCGACGTGCTCGACGGCCTTGGCGACATGCGGCTGATGCCGCACGCCGCCGGAGGCCAGCGCCGAGACGGCCTGGGCGAGCTGCAGCATCGTGAAGGCGTTGTAGCCCTGGCCGATGCCGAGCGAGATCGTCTCGCCGGCGTACCACTTCTGCGCTTCCTTCTTCTTGTAGGCGTTGCGCTTCCACTCGGTCGACGGCAGCGTGCCCTTCAGCTCGCCCTGCAGGTCGATTCCGGTCAGCTGGCCGAGGCCGAGCGGTGCCATGAAGTCGTGGATCGCGTCGACGCCGAGGTCGTTGGCGAGCATGTAGTAGTACGTGTCGCACGACTGCACGATCGACTTGTACATGTCGACGCTACCGTGGCCGCCTTCCTTGTCGTCGCGAAACCGGTGGTTGCCGAAGTTGAAGTAGCCCGGGTCGCTGATCGATTGCTGCGGCGTGCGCTTGCCCAGGCTGAGCGCCGCCATCGCCATCATCGGCTTGTAGGTCGAGCCGGGCGGGTAGGAGCCGCGCAAGGCCCGGTTGAGCAGCGGCTTGTCGGGCGACTCGTTGAGCGCCTTCCAGCTCTCGACGTCGATGCCTTCGACGAACAGGTTGGGGTCGAAGTCGGGCTTGCTGACGAACGCGAGCACCTCGCCGTTTCGCGGGTCGATGGCGACGAGCGCGCCGCGGCGGTCGCCGAACAGCTCCTCGACCATCGCCTGCAGGCGGATGTCGATCGACAGCACGACGGCGTTGCCGGGCGCCGCCGGGCTCGACCGCAGGCGTCGCACGGCATGGCCGCCGGCGCTCGTCTCGACCTCCTCGAACCCGGTGGTGCCGTGCAACTGGCTCTCGTAGGCCTGCTCGACGCCGAGCTTGCCGATGTACTGGGTGCCGCGGTAGTTGGCGAGATCGTCGTCAGGCCAGGTGTCGTCCATCTGCTTCTTCTCGGCCGGATTGATGCGGCCGATGTAGCCCACGAGGTGGCTGCCGACCTCGCCGAGCGGATAGCTCCGAAACAGCCGCGCCTTGATGTCGACGCCCTCGAAGCGGTAGCGCTGTGCCGTGAAGCGTGCAACCTCCTCGTCGGTCAGCCGGGTGCGGATGGGCAGCGAGTCGGCGCCCTTGGTCTCCTCCATCTGGCGGCGGAAGCGCCGCCGGTCGCGCGGCTGGATGTCGACGATGGTGGCGAGCTCGTCGATCGTCCGGTCGAGGTCGGCGACGCGTTGCGGTGCGATCTCGAGCGTGTAGGCCGAGTAGTTGTTGGCCAGGACGACGCCGTTGCGGTCGAGGATGAGGCCGCGGTTGGGCGGGATCGGCACGACGGCGATGCGGTTGTTCTCGGCCTGCGTCTGCAGCTCGTCGTGGCGACCGATCTGCAGCACCGCGAGCCGCGCCACCAGCAGGCCGAACGCGAGCAGCACGAACACGCCGGCGGCGAACAGGCGCAGGCGAAAGCGCGACGTCTCGTGCTCGGTGTTACGGATCTCGTTCATGGGGCGGTGTTCACAAACTCGCGCAGGCGGACTCGGGCCGGCGCAGGGCCGCTCACAAGGCGGCCCGCGCCCCCTCGGGGGGGCAGCGACCGTACTCGGGAGCGTGGGGGCGCCATGACTACAGGGGGCGATTCTTGTCCGGGTCGGGCGCGCGACGCTGCGGGGCGAGCAGCAGCCACGTCGCGACCGGCCAGAGCAGCGCCTGGAACACCGGCGCCAGCACCAGCTCCCAGCCGGGCAGCATGCCGCCGACGACGACGCGAACGAGCAGCGAGACCGCCTGCGCGCCGAGGAAGAGCGGCAGGATCTGCACCGCCTGCGACGGCACCGGGAACCAGAGCAGCCGGCGCGAGATGGTGACGGCGAAAAAGCTCAGCAGCGAATAGGCGAGCGCGTGCTGGCCGAGGACGGCGCCGCGGTGGACGTCCATCACGAGGCCGAACGCGAACGCGGCGCCGACGCCGACCCGGCGCGGCTCGTGCACGTTCCAGAACACGAGCACCAGCGCCAGCAGGTCGGGCAGCGCCGGCTCGCGGCCGAGCGGCAGCGCGTTGAGCAGGAAGGCGCCGACGAGCGTCGCCCACATGAACAGCGGGCTGACCGGCATCAGCAGCTGGTCGGACGCGCGCGACCCGATCATCGCTTCGCTGCTCCCTTCTTTGCACCCGGCCTGCCGACGGCTCCCGAGGCTTGCGCCGCGGCCTGCGACGCCGCCGCTTCCGGCCGCGGCGGCAGCTGAACGCCGATCGGCTCGAGGATGAGAACGTGGCGCACGCCGTCGGCCTGTGCCGTCGGCACGAGGACGATGCGGGCGAAGCCCGAGTCGACCTTGCGATCGACGGCCGTCACCTTCGCCACCGGCAGGCCCGGCGGATAGACGCCGTCGACGCCGGAGGTCGTGAGCACGTCGCCCACCTGCACGTCGGCGTTGCCGGCCATGAAACGCATCTCGAGCTGGCCCGACCCGGCGCTGCCCGAGCCGAACGCCGCGCTGCGCTTGCCGGTTCGCTGGTTGAGGACGGGAATGGCGGCGTCACGGTCGGTCAGCAGCGTCACCTCGGACGACTGCAGGTAGACGCGCGTGACCTGGCCGAGGACGCCGGACTCGTTGACCACCGGCGATCCGGGGACGACGTTGTGGGTCGCGCCGCGGTCGATCACGACCTTGCGCGAGTACGGGTCGGCGGCTTCGTAGAGCAGCTCGGCGGCCTGGGTGCGCACGGTGAGCGTCGGCCGCAGCCCGAGCAACGCGCGCAGTCGCGCGTTCTCCTGCGCCAGCACGTCGGCGCGGGCGCCGCGTTCGGCCTGCAGCGCCAGGTCGCGCCGGGCCGCGGTTTCTGCGTCGCGCGCGGCCCTCAGGCCGATGAACCAGTCGCGCCCCGACTCGGCTGCGTCGACCGGCACGAGCAGCGCGCGCTGCAGCGGGTAGAGAACCGTCGCGATCGTCGAGCGCAGCGGCATCGTCAGGCGAAAGCGCGCGTCGGCGACCATCAGGAACAGCGCCAGCGCGGCGAAGAAGCCGACCTTGGTGAGCGCGGAAGTGCCCTGGCGGAAGAACGGCGGCGGCGTGCGGTCGAGGGTGCCGAGCGCCATCGCGGGCCGCCTGTCCGGTCAGGGCCGACGAAGGATCAACTCGACTCGGACGTGAAGATGGAGCCCAGGCGCTCCATGCGCTCCAGGGCCATGCCGCAGCCACGGACGACACAGGTGAGCGGGTCTTCGGCCACCAGCACCGGCAGCCCGGTTTCCTCGGCGAGCAGGCGGTCGAGGTCGCGCAGCAGCGCGCCGCCGCCGGTGAGCATCATGCCGCGCTCGGCGATGTCGGCGCCGAGCTCGGGCGGCGTCTGCTCGAGCGCGTTCTTCACGCTCGAGACGATCTGGTTCAGCGGGTCGGTGAGCGCCTCCAGGATCTCGTTGCTCGAGATCGTGAACGAGCGCGGCACGCCTTCGGAGAGGTTGCGGCCCTTGACCTCGATCTCCTTGACCTCGGAGCCGGGAAACGCGGAGCCGATGGTCTTCTTGATCGACTCCGCCGTGGGCTCGCCGATCAGCATCCCGTAGTTGCGGCGGATGTAGTTGATGATGGCTTCGTCGAACTTGTCGCCGCCGACGCGCACGCTGCCCTTGTAGACCATGCCGCCGAGCGAGATCACGCCGACCTCGGTCGTGCCGCCGCCGATGTCGACCACCATCGAGCCGCTCGCCTCGCTCACCGGCAGGCCGGCGCCGATCGCCGCGGCCATCGGCTCCTCGATCAGGTAGACGTGCGACGCGCCGGCGTTGAGCGCCGACTCGCGGATCGCGCGGCGCTCGACCTGCGTCGAGCCGCAGGGCACGCAGATGATGATCCGCGGGCTCGGCCTGAGGACCGAGCGCGGATGCACCATCTTGATGAACTGCTTCAACATCTGCTCGGTGACGGTGAAGTCGGCGATGACGCCGTCCTTCATGGGCCGGATCGCCTCGATGTTGCCGGGCACCTTGCCGAGCATCGCCTTGGCCTCGGCGCCGACCGCCTGGATCGTCTTCTTGCCGTTGGGGCCGCCCTCGTGGCGGATGGCGACGACGGAAGGCTCGTCGAGGACGATGCCCTTGCCGCGCACGTAAATCAGCGTGTTGGCGGTGCCGAGGTCGATCGCCAGGTCCGTCGAGAGGTAGCGACGAAAGGATCCAAGCATGGGTCAGGAGCGGTGAGGGGCGTCTGCAGGAGCGGTCGGTTCGATTCCCGAAGCGGAAGGTGCGAGCGAAGCGGGTCGCGTGACGCCGTGGCCCAGGGCTGCCGCGCAACGCTGCCGCAGTCGCGACAAGGGCCGTGAATCGACCGGGGATAATACCCGACGTGCCCTCGCGTTCCGCTCGCCGTGGTGTCCTTTCCGAATGGCCCTGACCCTTCCCGACGTGCGCCGGCTCGCCGAGCTGTCGCGACTCGACCTCGGTGACGACGACGCAGCGCGGATGCTGCTGCAGCTCAACGCGTTCTTCACCATCGTCGAGCAGATGAGCGCTGTCGACACGGCCGGCGTCGAACCGCTCTACACGCCGCTCGCGGCGATCGGCGATGCGCACCTGCGGCTGCGCGACGACGCGGTGACCTCGTCGGACCAGCGCCGCGCGAACCAGGCGAGTGCGCCCGCGGTCGAAGGTGGCCTCTATCTCGTGCCGAAGGTGATCGAGTGAGCGCCGCCGGCGACACGGTCGCGCCGCACGAGCTCGGCGTCGCCGAGCTCGGACGCGCCTTGCGTGCGAAGACGCTGTCGAGCGTCGAGCTCACCCGCGACCTGCTCGATCGCATGGAGCGCTTCGACGACCTCGGCACCACGCTCGCGATCGGCCGCGACGCCGCCCTGGCCGCGGCGCGCGACGCCGACCGCCGAATCGCCGCCGGCGATGCCGGTCCGCTGGTCGGCATCCCGATCGCGCACAAGGACATCTTCGTCACCCGCGACCTGCCGACGACCGCCGGATCGCGCATGCTCGCGAACTACCGCAGCCCGTTCGATGCGACCGTCGTCGCAAAACTGGCCGATGCCGGGATGGTGACGCTCGCCAAGCTCAACTGCGACGAGTTCGCGATGGGCTCGTCGAACGAGAACTCGGCCTACAAGGTGACGAAGAACCCGTGGGACGTCGCACGCGTCCCCGGCGGCTCGTCGGGTGGGTCGGCCGCCGCCGTCGCGGCGCGGCTGGTTCCGGGGGCGGCCGGCCCCGACCCCCGCCGCGCGCTCCGCCCGCCCGCGCGTGT
>JBBSUK010000088.1:0-15231 GCA_038234975.1 Burkholderiales bacterium | reverse complement strand
CCCGGCGTGTCGGGCACGGTGATCGCGCCGCCGGCGATTCGAAGCGGCGCGGCGCCGCGCCGCTCGCCCGCCGGCCACAAACACTGCGTGGCGCTCGCGGGGCTGCGCCCCGGCGCCGCCGCGGCGCGGGGGCGCACCCCGCCCATCGCCCGCCTGTGGTTCGGCCCGGCCGGCGCGCGGCCCGCCGCCCCCCCGCTTCGAATCGCCGGCGGCGCGATCACCGTGCCCGACACGCCGGGCCTGGGCGTCGTCCCCGACTGGGCCGCCATCGACGCAGCGCACACGCGCTTCCTCGCCCTCGGCTCGGCGAGCCGCGACGACGGTGTCGCCATGCAGACGCTGCTGCCGAACTGGCGCTTCGACGCGAAGCGGCCGTGCCTCGTTCGCGAACTCGTCGGCTGAGCAGCGCGCCATGCACGCCTTCCAGCACCAGGACTCGCCGCAGACGCTGGCCGAAGGCTACGACGAGTACGTCGCGGCGAATCCGGGCCTCGTTCGGGGAGCGGAGCTTTCGCCGCAGGCGCAGCGGTTCTTTTCCTGCCACGACGCGGTCCACGTCGTGTTCGGCTGCGACGTCGCGCTCGACGACGAGGCCGTCGTCAAGATCGCCAGCATCTTCGGCACGACGGGCGGCTTCGCCGTCCTGCGCGGGTATCAACTCCACGAAACGCTCGACATCTATCGGCAGCTGCGCGTCGCCGACGTGCTGGGCTCCATCGCCCGTTCGGTTCTGATCGTCCCGCGGACCCTCGCCCGCTGCCTGGCGCAACGCGCCCGCTGGCCGTGGGACGGCTTCGACGATCATCGACACCTCGCGTTGCGCTCGATCCGGCAGCAGTTCGGCATCAAGGTGGCGCACTGACAGACCCAGCGGCGATCCCGCCCGACCCCGAAGGCATCCCGACATGAGTCAACCCGCCCCTTACCGCGCCTTTCCCAACACCTTTCGCGAACGCCTGCGCAGCGGCGAGACGCTGATCGGCTGCTGGTGCTCGCTGGCCAACCCGATCACGACCGAGGTGCTCGGCCTGGCCGGATTCGACTGGCTGCTGCTCGACGGCGAGCATTCGCCCAACGACGTCACGACCTTCATCCCGCAGCTGATGGCGCTCAAGGACAGCGTCAGCGCGCCGGTGGTGCGGCCCTCGAGCAACGACGCGGTCGAGATCAAGCGCCTGCTCGACGCCGGCTTCTACAACCTGCTGGTTCCGTTCGTCGAGACGGCCGACGATGCACGCCGGGCCGTCGCCGCCACACGCTACCCGCCCGAAGGCATGCGCGGTATCTCGGTCGTGCAGCGCTTCAACCGCTACGGGACGGTGCCCGACTACTTCGCGACGGCCAACGAGCAGGTCACGGTGATGGTGCAGATCGAGAGCCGTCGCGGTCTCGCCGCGGCAGCCGAGATCGCCGCGGTCGACGGCATCGACGGTGTCTTCGTGGGCCCGTCTGACCTCGCGGCGGGGCTCGGTCACATCGGTCGCATCGGCGACGCCGAGGTGCAGGAGGCGATCGCGGCGGTGTTCGCCGCGGCGCATGGCGCCGGAAAGGCGAGCGGCATCCTGGCGACGGTCGAGGCCGACGCGCGTCGCTACATGGCACTGGGCGCGACCTTCGTCGCGGTGGGAGGCGACCTCGGCGCGTTCAGGTCCGCGACGCAGGCGCTGCGAGACCGCTTCGCCGGGACCGGTTGAACCAGGCGAGCATCTCGTCGATCTCGTTCGACTTGTCGAACACCTTCTCGGCACCCAGCTCGGTGCACTTGACGCGCACCTCCGGCGTCGCGTGGTTGCTCAGCACCACCCGGCGCGGCGCGTTCGGCGCGTCCTTGAGGCGCTGCAGGACACCCAGGCCCGAGCCGCTCTTGAGGAAGATGTCGACGATCACCACGTCGCAGCTGTTGTTCGGGTCGCGCAGCCACGCGACTGCCGCGTTCTCGTCCTCGGCGGAGGCGACCACGTGGACAGGCGTGTTCTCTTCCAGTGTCTCGGTCAGGTTGTCGCGGATCACCGAGCTGTCCTCGACGACGAGGGCGCGCAGGCACTCGCTGTCGGCCGTCTTGTCGGAGCTGGTGGCGTGCGTTGCGTCGGCCATGGGCGCATTGTTCGTGCTGGGACGGCCGACCGAAGTAGGCGTTGCGGCGGCGCCGGGTCGGCGGGAGCAGCCCCGTCGGGTCGGACGCTTCCGACCCGCCCGCTAGCCGGCGACGATCGTCTCGACGCTGCCCGGCGGCCAGTCGGCCCTGGCCATCGTCGGCGTCGTCGACAGGTCGGGCACCACAGCAGAGCCGAACGCCTTGCAGGCGACGACCGAGCCCAGCGCGATTCGCCCCGCCTCGATGCGCAGCCGCGGACGCCCGCCGTCGGTGGCGTAGAGGTCGGGGTGGGCCGCCGCGACCGCCTCGGCTTCGGCGGCCGGGCGGCCGCGGAAGCCATCGATGAAATGGTGGCCGTTGCGCTCGACGTCGGCCAGGCCGAGGAGCGACACCAGCGCCAGGTCCTGCTGCACCGAGAGGCCGGCCAGCGTGGTCAGGTCCTCGCCCGACATGAAGAACGCGCCGGCGCCCGCGGCGTTCCACTCGCGGCAGCGGGCGAGGTTGACGATCGAGCGGTAGAAGCCCTTGCAGTTCTTCGACGAGATGCCGGTGTAGCCGAGCGAGCGGGCACGCAGGAAGGCGTCGTAGTCGGCGTCGGACTCGTCGACCATCACCGGCCGCGCCTGGGCCAGCGGCGCGACGCTCCTGGCCAGCGCCGCCTGGCGCTTGACCGGCTGCTCGATCAGCAGCGTGGCCGCGCACAGGCGCTGCAGGCGCGGTTCGGCCTCCATCGCGGACCACAGCTCGACCACCGCGTCGACGCCGTCGTACTGCTCGTTGCCGTCAAGGGTGACGTGCAGCTTGCGGTCGGCGATGCCGTCCAGCACGCCGGCGATCTTCCTCAGGCGGTCGAGATCGGCAGCGCGGTCGCCAGACAGCTTGAGCTTGAAGCAGCGCTGGCCATAGGTGCGCACGACCTCTTCGAGCGTTTCGGGCAGGCCGTCGTCGACCCGGCTGCCGGCCGGCTGGTCGGCGTCGACGATCGGGTCGAGCAGGCCGACGGTATGACGCGCCTCGATCGAAGCCTTCGGCTCGAGGGGCGCGAGAAAGGCGTTCCAGTCGAGGCCGGCCAGGTCGGGGATGACGAGGTGGGCGCCGATTCCGGCGAGGTTGCTGCGCATCGCCGATGCGAAGCTGGCCCCGTAGATGCGGCAAACGGCGTCGATCACCGCGCGGTCGACCAGCGCCGGGCCGAAGCCGGCGACCAGCGGCGGCAGCTTCAGCGCCGCCGCAGCGCGGTAGATGCCGCGGTGGTTGTCGGCCGAGAGCTCGAAAGCCGTCGACGGCGACGCCGAAACGTAAGCCTCGGCGGTGAGCTCGATGGTCTTGCGCAACTGGTGGCGGTTCTGCTCGTCGCTGAGCGCCGGGTCCTTGTCGAACCATTTCGCGGCCAGCGTCTCGGCGGCGTAGCCGAAGCCCTCGCGGCCATCGCCGAGGCGAACGCGGGCGCGAAGGAACGCCTGCTTGCCTTCGGTGACGGTGACGACACCGAAGCGGAACGGCAGACGCAGGGTGAAGGGATGCTCGAAGGTCTCGAGCGCGACGACCTTGAGGCGAGGCGGTTCGATCATGACGCCAGCGTCGCACTCGGCGTCGCCATGAAGGCCTCGAGGGCCACGCCGTTCGCGAAGCCGGGCCGGCAGGTAGCAGGGGGCGCACTCATGGCCGCGATCTTGCCACTTGACGCGTGGCGGCCGCCGCGGCGCGTCGACCGACACCCGCGCTTGTCCTCTGTCCGACAGACGGTACGGGTCGCACGCCGAAAAATGCGCCTTTACCCTGCTCAGGAGCCGCTCCCATGCCCAGCAAGAAGACCAGCAAGCGCAAGTCCACTCCGTCGACCGTCGATGCCGCTCATTCGGCGATCCGCCCCAAGCTGCATCAGCAGGCCGGCAAGATGGACTCGAAGGAGACCCAGCTCTACGGCAAGATCGTCGCCATGCCGCACGGCATGCCCGAGAAGGCGGTGACGCAGAGCGTGGCGATCCTGAACCAGGCGCTGGCCGACACGATGACGCTGCGCGACATGTACAAGAAGCACCACTGGCAGGTCGTCGGTCCGACGTTCGACCAACTGCACCTGCTCTACGACAAGCACTTCGAAGCGCAGTCCGAGCTCGTGGATCTGCTCGCCGAGCGCATCCAGCTCCTCGGTGGCATCTCGCTCGCCATGGCCGCCGACGTCGCCGAGGAAACCCGCATCCCGCGTCCACCCCGCGGCCGGGAGCCGGCTGCGGTGCAGCTGTCGCGCCTGATCGACGCGCACACGATGATCGCCACCTATGCACGCAACAACGCCGAGAAGGCGCAGGACGCAGGCGACTCTGGAACCAACGACGTGCTGGTCAGCGACGTGCTGAGGACCAACGAGCTGCAGGTGTGGTTCCTGTCGGAGCACCTGGTGGCGGCGTCGCCGGTTTGATCGACGCCTGAACCGTGGCGGTCCACGGTCCGCGTTAGGGATCGAACGTAGTCTTTTGCAAAGATGGCTGCGTTCTCCCTCCATCCGCCCAAGATGCTGGGCGCCGGCACGCTGTGTGCCGGACCCACCGATGGAGGGTTGCGCCGTGACCATTCGCCCGCTGATCGCCTTTGCGTCCTGCCTTGCTCTGGTCGGGCTGTCGCCCGCGTTGGCCGTCGCTCAGCACCGGTCGCCGTCGACGGACGCGCCGATCGTGGCGGCGCAGCCTGCAGTCGAGGGCTTCGTTCTCGAGCGCGTCTCGCGGTTGACGCCGGGCGAGACGCTCGCGTTCAGTGTGTTCGGCACGGAGCGGTCCGAGGTCACCGTTTACGTCGAGGGCGTGTCCGAGCTGGTCGACCTGCAAGAGGTCCAGCCGGGCATCTACGAAGGCAGCCACGTCCTCGGCGCTAAAGACAAGCCGCGTACCGACAGCGAGGTCGTTGCCACGATGCAACGCGGCGGCCGCGTCACCCGCGCCACGCTCGGCGGGCCGCTGGTGATCGCGTCCGCACCGTTGCCCTGGGCGGACGCTCGCGAGCGGAGCACGGCTGCGCCGCCGGCAGAGCGCCGCCCCGTGCCTGCGACCGTGTCGGCCACGCCGCAGTGGCCAGGGGTCATGAACGCGGTAGCACCGACCGATCGGCCCGCGGATGCAAGCCGCAATGAACGCACTGCGCGCACTGCGCGATGCGCCGATTGCGCCGTCGTCCAGTCGATTCGCGTCGTCGACGCCGAAGACCGAAGCGCCCTGTCACGCGCGTTCGACAGCCACCGCCGCCGCATGCTAGGCCTGCTCGACGCCGCCGGCGTGCCGTTTGCGGCGCGGGAGCGACAGCGCATCGCCCCTGAGGGTTCGAGCGCGTACGAGGTGTTGCTGCGCCGGCCTGACGGCAGGGTCGAGGTGCGGCGTTACCTGACGCAACCCGGCTTCGAGACCGGCGACACCGTGCGCCTCACCGACGACGACGGCGAGCGTGCGCCGATCCCGGGAGCCTGACCGACCTCGGGGCGGATCCTCACACGCGCGCGCGAGCGGCCATGTCCGGCATCACCAGACCGGCCATCGGCGTGTGGGCTGCCGCGTCGCCGCCAGTTGCACGCTTGCCGAAATTGCGCTTGGCCGCGGCAATGCCGGGGATGGTCGAGTTCGTCGCCCTGGCGCTGGCGATCGCCGTGCTGCTGCCGGCCTTCGATGCCGCGGACCTGTGGGGCGTGGGTCGAGGCGAGCGCTTTCTCGATCACGGGGTCGAGGTGTCCGGCCTGCCGGAGCCCGCGCTCGACGACACCTGTCGCGCCGTCGGTGCCGTCGCCGAGCCATCCCTTCGTGACGCGCTGTGCGCGTGGCCGAGGCTGTCGGCGTCGACCCGGACGTCGGTCGCGGCGTGGCCGGCGCCGCTTTCGCTCAAGGTCGGGCGAGCCAACGAAGCCTTCGTCGACCCGTTGCGGGCGTTCGAGCGGGAGCGCGAGGCCCTGGTAGGCGAAACGGCGGAGGGCAGCAGCGCCGCGAGCGACAAAGGCGACGCCCTCGTCGCGCTGGAGACGGAGCGCGAAAGGTATGTAGCGCGCTACGGCCTCACCCGCGGCGCGCTCGGCGGTCCCACTCCGCTGCGCTGCGCGACCGCCTGGGTGGACGACATGCTGCGGGCCGGCGCGTCGCTTCCCGCCGACGCCGGAACCGTCCGGCAGCAGGGCGCCGACGCGCTCCTGCTGCTCGCCGCAGCTCTCGACGGTCGCCCGTCTGCAGCTGTCGTGGCTGCCGATGCCCGCCTGCCGGCCCGGAGCGACGTCCCGGCGCCGACCGCGACCGCCTGCGCCGGCATCGTCGAGTCGCTTTCGGCGACCTCGGCGCTGATGGCGGACGCGCGGCAGTCGGTCACGCGAGCACGCAAGAACGCGGCGATGCGCGACCTCGCCGTGCAGGCCGGCGTGCAGTGGGCCACCGCGATGGCGCTCGGCTACGCGTTCGTGCTCTGGAGCCGGCGCACGACGCGGCCGGCGCTCGGTGCCGGGGTCGCCCTCGTCGCGTGGTCGGTCGCCGCATGGGCTGCGCGGGTTCCCTGGCCGTTCGCCGGTCCGCACGGGTTCGAGCCGGCAAGGCCGGACGCCGGGTGGGCCGGGTCGCCGGCCTTGTTCGTGATCCTCCCGGCGCTGTTCGGCGTGGCGCTCGCCGCGGTGTCGCTGTGGCGACGCCCGCTCGCATCGTCGCCGCATGCGGCCGACGCACCGCAGACGATGAGCTCGCGCATCGGATACGCCGGCTTCGCGGTCGCGACCGGCGTCGGCACCCTGCTGCTTCTGGACCTCTCGTTCGACGGCCATCCCGTCAACCGCTACCTGGCTCTCTACCACCAGGGCCACCTGTGGCTGGCGATGGCGCTGCTGTCGGTGCTTGTGTTCGCGCGACGCGGCTTGGCGGGGGTGCTGGCGTGGGGCCTGTCGCTCGCCACCGAGCTGTACGCACGCGTCGGCCGCACGAGCGGACCCGCGGGGGCCGCGGCGCTCCTGGTGGGCGCAGCCGCTGTCTGCGTGCTCGCGATCGGCTTCGCCTTGGCCAACGTACGCCAGCTGACATCGGAACTCGGGCGCGTCTGGCTGATCGGCGGGGCGGCCTGGTTCTTCTTCCTGCGCGCCGGGCCGATGACAGAGCGCCTGGCGCGGTCAGGGTCCGCCGGCCGATCCTTCCTCCGCTTTGGATGGCCGATGCTGTTCGTCGTGGGCGTGCTCGTCGCGGCGATGTTCACGACCCGCGACATGGGCCCGCTCCTCATCGCCGGCTACGCGTCGGGCGCCTTCGTCGCCGCCGCGGCGGCGATGTGGTGGCACCACCGCAGCGGACGCGTCGCGGCCGCGTTCGCGGTCGCCGCCGGGCTGTTCGCGGTGTGGATCGCAGCCGTCACGGTGGCGCTCTTCCACGCCGGCGCGTACGACGGCGTGACCGCAAGCCGGCTCGAGAGCGTGGCCGCGCCGTTCGCGTCGGTCAACGATCAGCTCGCACTCGTGTCGTGGTTCCAGCAGGCAGCGCCCGCCTCCGGGTTCGGCCTCGGCACGACCCCCTGGTGCGGCTTCTCGGTCGAACGGTGCAGCGGCGTGCCGGCGCAGATCCACAGCGACTACACGTTCACCGCCATGGTCGGCGTGTTCGGGCCACTGGTCGCGTGGGCGCTCTCGCTCGGCGCCACGGTGTGGCTGCACCGGCTCATCCGCCACCACGGCAGGATCACGCGCGGCGAGCCGCGGCTGCGCCGACAAGGCGGTCGCCTCGTCCTCGATGCGCAGGCGCTCGTCAGCTGGATCGCCCTCGGCTGGGTCGTGCTCGCGTCCTGCCAGCTCGTGGTCACGGTCGCTGGCAACCTCGCGGTGCTGCCGCTCACCGGCGTCACGTTTCCGTTCGTGAGCTTCGGCATGACCTCGCTGCTCGTCAACACCGCGTTCCTGGCGCTGTGCCTGAACGTCGACATGCCGGACCGGAGCGGACGTGCCTGAGCGCCGCCGCCTGACGCTGCTCGAGTGCGCGATCGCGGCCAGTGCCGCGCTGGTGCCGGTGATGGGCGGCATCGTCCTGCTGGTCGGACTGGTGCGACCTGCCGACCCGGACGGAGCATGGCTGGCCGGCAGGACCGACCGCTACGTGAGCGTTCGCCTCGTCGCAGCGCTGAAGACCTTCGAGCGGGCCGTCGTCGAGCGCGCTGACCCAGCACCGCAGACGACGAGCGCCGAGCAGGTCCTCGAAGGCATCGCACCGTGCCGCGCCGAGTGGGCCGCCAACGCGGGGCTGGCTCAGCACCTGCGTGCCGCCGTGTTCGGCGGCTCCGAGGATCCCGGCGTCGCCGACCGCGTGGCGGGGCAGCTCCACGAGCTCGACCGCGCCCTGGGCAACCGCGTGGCCGCGCCCGGCCTGCGCTCCGATCACCCGATCGGCCTCGACACGACGCGCTGGTTCGCCGCTGCCCGCGAGGCGCTGGCCACCCCGATCGAGACGCCGGATGCGCCGGGTCGAACGTTTCGAGTGCGCTGCGCCGATCTCGTCGCGGCGCTGGCCGCCCTGCGGCGCCACGACGGCGCCATGCTGGACGCGCTGGCCTGGCGTGACAGCGAGAGCCCCGCCGCGCTCGCCCGCTGGCGCCCCGAGCAGGAGATGCAGGTCGCGGCGCGCACCGTGATGCGCCGCAACCCGTGGAGTGGTGCCGCCGGCTGCATCTACGTCGGCCTGAACGACGATGCGGGCTCGTCCGGCCCGCGCTATTTCGTGGCCGGACCCCGCAGCCTGCAGCAGCGGCTCTGCGCCTTGCCGACGTTGAGCGGCGCGCGACCCGGCGACAGCGTCGCTCCACGGGGGTTGCCGGGCGAGCCCGGACGGGCCGACGGGCCCGGCGACCTGCGCTGGGCCGTTCCACCATCGCTGCACACGCTGCTTCGGCCGCTCGAGACGCTGCGCCAGCCCACCGGCACCCTCTACAGGGCCTACACCGAGGTCGACGAACCTCGCGCCGATCCGCTGCGCCGCACCGCGACCGGCGTCGACCGACGCAACCGCGTCGTGATCGACGGCGTGCCGCTCGACGTCGGCTATTCCGTCGATCTCACCATCGACCCCGCACTGCAGGCCCTCGCACAGAAGACGGCCGCCTGCTACACCGGCCGCCACGACGTGTGTGCCTCGCTCGGGATGCATCGCCGCGAAGACGGCGACGGCGCCCTCGGCGACAAGCTGCTCGAAGGCGCGATGGTGCGGATGGCCGCCGTCGCGGTCATCGACGTGGGGAGCGGCCGGATCGAGGCCCTGGCGGGCGCCCTGTCGCCGTGCACGCGCGACGCGGCCGAAGGCGGCAGGCGCGCCGCCGGCTGCGATCACCGGCTCCCCTTCGGCGCCCGACTGCGACCCGACGCGCTGCTCAACCCGGCCGTCTACCACGACGCCATGCCGGCATCGACGATCAAGCCCATCCTGGCCGCCACCTTCCTGGGCGACCCCGCCACCGGCCCGTCGCTGCTGACCGCCGAACGCGCGGCCATGGCGCACCCCGGCCTGCCGGCGCGCAGCAGCCTGCGCGGCCAGCTGATGCGATCCGATTCCGCCCGCTTCCTCGACCGCCTGTTCTGCAGCGACCGCGCGTTCGCCTCCTGCAACCGGCCGTGGGCGGCGCAGGAGACCGCGCTCTCCTTCGGCTGGAACGCCGGCTGCGCCGCCGGCAGCGAGAACTGCGGCCGGGCCGACCTGCTGTTCGGGCGGGCGCTCGAACCGGCTTCGAGGCTGGACGGCGGTGTCGCACCGGCCGCCACCGCCGTCGCCTACGGCCGGCTCCTGAGCGGGCCGATGGCGACCCGACCCGGCGCCGCCATGCAACTGATGGCGCCGATGCCGCTCGACGCCGACATCGTGCGCCGCTGCGCCGCTGGCGCCGATGGCCGGCGAGCGAGCGACGACGACTGGGAGAAGTGCCGGGGCGGCGCAGTCGTCGACGTGGTCGCCGAAGGCTGGGGGCAGGGCCATGCCCGTGCCAGCGCGCTCGGCGTCGCCGGCATGATGGCCGCGCTCGCGGCCGCCGCGACCGGCGCGAGCGCGGTCCCGAACCCGCACCTCGTGGCGGCCATGCACGGCGTGCCCGGTGCCGACGCGGCGGTCCGCGAGGACGCACGCCACTGGGCGGCCGCGGTGCAACCGATCGTGCCGGTGCCGCGCGATGCCGCAGAACTGATCCTGAGCGGTCTCTCGTACAGCCACCGCGCGGGCACCGCACGCAGCGCCTGCGAACAGGTCTTCGATGCCGGGCGCTGCCAGGCCATCGACTGGATTGCCGGCAAGACCGGCACACCGAGCTTTCCGGGCGACGACCTCACGCTCGACGCCCTTTCCCGACTCTGCCGCGACGACGCGCCGTCGGTCGGGCTGCAGCGGCGCGGCGCCTGCGGCTCGCTGCGTCCCTACAAGTGGTACGTGGCGACCTTCCGGGCCGACCGCTCGAGCCGCGGGCCGTGGCACAAGGCGATCGCCGTTCTGACCGAGCGCAACTGGCTGCGCGCGAGCGGCCGCGTGCATGGCGCCGGCGACCTCGGTCCGAACCCGTCAGCCGAAATCGCGATGCAGATCATCGGCCGGCGCACCGGCTTCATCGAGCAAGCGGCGCCATGACGATCCTCCAACGTCGCTCGCCTCGCATGCCCGCACCGCCGCCGCCGCTGGTGTGGACCTTCGATGGTCCTTTCGAGCGTTGCCTCGCCGACCTCGAGGACGCCCTGCGTCGCGCGCTCGTGCTGGTCGGCGACGTGTCGCGGATCGCGCTCCTGATCGACCTGTCGCTGCCGGCCCTGCTGCGGCGCGTGCGCGCCGGCGATTCGGTGCAACCCGCCTGGGGCCGTTTCGTCGAGCGAATCTCGTCCGACTACGGCCTGCCCGACTTCCCCCGCGTGCGCCACGTGCACCGTGCGGGCCCCCTCGCCACGCTCGTCGTGGCCTATCGCAGCTGATCGAACGAAAGTCCATCATGAACGTGAAATCCTGGGTTCTGCAGCGCGTGCACGGCATCGGCGCCGCCGCCGGACGCGCGGACCTGCCGCCGCGCGACTCCATGCACGATCGGGAGCCGGATCTCGACCCGAAGTCCGCCGATGCGCGCGCACGTGCCGGGCTGTTCGTCGAGCCGTCGCTGACCACGAACGAGGCGCTGGGCGCATACGGTCCGCTGATCGGCGCCGTGCGCACGGAGCTGGAACATTTCGTGGCCGGGCACGTCCGGCTGCACGTCGTCATCGCCGACCGCGACCGCTTCGTCCTCACCGCCATCGGGGTGCGTTCGCCCGGCGGCGCGGCGGCGCGCGAGCGGCTGCAGCAGTTCATGCGCGAGTTCCGGCCCGAGCAGGTCAAGCGTTATTTCGCGCGCGAGGTCATCGGCCGGCTGCCGAACGCAGCCGTGATCGACCTGTCGCAGTTTGCCGGCTTGTCGGATCTGGAAGCGGGCGGCCACGAGGTGGAGAACGAGTATGCCGAACTGCTCGCCGCCCTGCGAACCGAGGAGCCGGAGTCGGGCGCGCCCTACGAGATCAGCGTCCTCGGGCGGTGGATCGAAAGCGACCCCGAGCGTCGCCCCGCCGCCGACGGCTCCGCCCGCGCCGACTCGACGCCGGCGACCCCGCTGGCCGGACGACGCTGCACCTTCGATCTCGTCGACGCCGACGGGCCGCGGCGGGTGGTTCTGCCCGTCGTCGTGCCCGGGCGCCGCTACAGCGTCGGCAAGGGAAGCGACTGCGACATCCGCCTCAACGGCACCTATTCCAGCCGACGCCACGCCGAGGTCTGGTTCGAAGGCGACGGCTGGTTCGTCTGCGACGCGGGGTCGACGAATGGCGTGCGGGTCGAGCCCGTCAGTCCCGCGGGAGGCGATCGCGCGCAACGCGATGGCGGCCCGGGCGCCGCGCCGGGCGGAGGGCGCGTGATGCCGCTCGGCCCCGGCCGTCGCGTGGTGCTGTCGGCGCGGGCCGACGGGCCGCCGGGCGACTACCCCTGGCTCGGGCTACACGACCCGAGCTCGACGGCGCCGACCGCGTCGCCGAAGACGCCGGTCGCGGATCCGATCGCGCATGCGCGCGACGCCGACGATCCCGCCGCGCCGTCGACGCCGAGCACGGCGGTGCTGCACGTCAACGCCCGCGCCTGCGAGCCTGTGCTGACGATCGGCGAGCCGCGCCCGGGCGGTGTGCGCCTCCACCACATGCGGCCGAGCGAATTGCCCATCAGCATCGGCCGGTCGCGCGCCCGCACCATCGTCATCGACTGGAGCCATGCCGGCGTCTCCGGACACCACATCGACATCGATCGCGTTGACGACGAGGCAGCCTACGGCACGGTGCGCGGCGACAACGGCGTGGAGATCGAGGGCGAACACCACGGTCCCGGCACGGCGGTGCGTTGGGGGTTCGGCCAGACGATGGCGCTGGGCGGGTCGCTGCCCGGCGAGGCGAGCTGCCGGCTGACCCTCGCGCGGCACGCGGAGCATTGAGATGGCAGCGACCTCCGTCCACGGACTCATCACACCGCTCGAGCCGGACCACGCGTCGCCGCGCTGGCTGGAGCCGTCGCGGCAGGCCGTGACGGCCGGCACCTACGTGAAAGGACAGAGCCGGCTCGAAGCGGCCGCGTTCTCGGCGTGCGGACTTCACCACGGCACCAACGAGGACACCCACAGCCCGCTCTGCGGCGACGGCCGCCTGTTCGCCGTGGCCGACGGGGTAGGCGGCGGCGCCGAGCCCGATCTCGCGAGCCGCGAGCTCGTCGCGCACCTGCACGAACAGCTGGGCGATGGCACCCGCCCGCTCGCCCCGGGAGACGCCCAGCGCGTCACCGCAGCCGTGCTCGATGCCGACCGCGCGATCGCCGCGGCCATCGCCCGCATCACTCCACATCCGGGCGCGGCCACGGCGGCGCTGTGCGCGCCGGTCGACGCCGCCGCCGCCAACTGGCTGGTCGCCTGGGTGGGCGACTGCCGCGTCTACCGCTGGTCCGGCGAGGTGCCGCGGACCATCGAGTGCCTGACGCGCGACGACACCTTCGGCGAGCTCGGCGAACCGCCACCACCCGGCGGCTCGCGCGACGATCCGGCCCGCATGGTCGGCAACGGCGCCACCCACGGCGCCAACTGTGGCCTCCACGCGCTGCCCCACGACAGCCTGCTCGCGATCTGCAGCGACGGTGTACACAAGCACCTCGAGTCGAGCGACTGGTGTCGCGTCCTGTCGCTGCCGCTGCCGTTGACCGCGCGTTGCGAGGCGCTGGTCGTTCTGGCCCGGGAGCGTGGCAGCGCCGACGACGCGACCGTGCTGCTCGTCGAGCGCACGGCCATCGGCCCGGCGCGCGCCAGGTTCTCGGGCGCTCATGCCCGCCAGCGAAGGATCGCGCCATGACGCCCTCCGAGCTCGACCGCGTCTTCGGGCGCGCACGTTTGCGCATGGTCACCGGCGAGCACGTCGAGGTATTTCGCGAGGCCTCGGCGCCCGGCGAGCGACGCCGCTACACCAAGCGCTTCCTCGCCACGCCCAACGGCGACTACCGCGAGTGGACCGAACGCGAATGGCGGATCCTGGCCCGGCTCGTCGGCCACGGGATCCGCTCCGTGCCCGACGTCGTGCAGTTCGACCGGGGCGCCTCGGATCGGTCGGCGCTGGTCCAGACCTACGACGCCGGCATCACCGTCGACCACTGGGCGACGTTGCTGCCGCTCGAACGCGACGGCGCCGTGGTGCGCAACCTGTTCAAGGACTGCGCGCACTGGTGGACGCTGGCGCGGCACACGCTGCTCGCACTCGACGCCATCCACGAACTGAACCTCGTCCATCTCGACCTCAAAGCCGACAACATCTGCATCCCGGTCGACCCGGTCGGCTTCGAGCCACTGGCCGACAGCGAACCGGTGCCGTTGCACCCGCGCTTCGCTGACCTGACCCTCATTGACTTCGCGTTCTCGCTGGTCACCGGCGAACGTCTGGTGAGCGCGCTGCCGATCGCGCCCCAGCCCAGCTACGAGTACCAGTCTCCACGACTGCTCGAGGCGCTGGAGATCGGCCGCAGCGGCGACCTCGGACCGACGCGACACCTCGACTGGCGCTGCGACATCTTCAGCCTGGCCGCGATGCTGCGGCGGTGCTTGCCCAGGACCGAGGACGCGGCACATTTGGGTTGGACCCCGCGCCGCCACGCTGAGGCCACGGCATTCGTGCAGCGACTCGCCGACATTCACGACCAGGCTCGGACGACGATGCGGCCGCACGCCCAGCTGATCTCGCTGGCGAGCGAAGCGCTGGCCGAGCCGGAGCTGCGTCGATCGCTCCAGCGCGGCTGGCCGCTGGCCCTCGATGCGGCATCGGTGGTCGCCACCGCGACGACGCCGATCACGCGCATTGCGCCGCCCCTGGCGGCGACAGCGGAGCCGGGGGCCGATCCCGACGGGACGGCTGGGGATGAAACGCCCGTGGCCGCAGATGCGGGCCGCGATCTGATCGCCGGGAGCCGCCCGGGAGGCGAGCGATCGCCCGTGCTCGAAACGATGGCGGTCTCTTCGACCGCCGCCCGACCCGGGAAGCCGCTGGAGCCGCGCATCGCCGAGGCCATGACGGCGTTTCGCGCCCGGCGTGAAGCACGCGACCAGCAACGTCCGCCGCCGCCGATGAGGTGGTTCGCTGCTGCGGGCACGGGGCTGGTGGCGATCGCCATCGCCGCCCTTGTTCCACCCGTCTGGGACTCGATGCGTCGCGGCCCACCGTTCCAGGAGACAACGGTGGCCTCGATCGATCCCGGGATCGTGGCGACGCGCAGCGAGCCGCTCCAGCCCGCTTCCCACACTTCCGCGTCGTCGCCGGAGCCGGAGCCGTTGCCGGCCGCCGACTCCCCCGCCGCCGCTCCCGAGGCCGATCCGGCATCGGCCGCGCCGATCTCCGCGGAGGCGACTGCCGGGCGGACCGAGGACTCGGCCTCCTCGGCAGCGGCGGCGTCCGCATCCGGCGACGCAGCGCGGCACGGCGTTGCATCCGACGTTCGCCAACCCGCTCGGTCCGCACGCCCGGGCGCGACCGTCGTCGCCGGGGCCCCCGCGGAACGGGCGCCACACCCGACCGCCGGCCGCGCGGGGGCCCCGAACCCCCGCGTGGCGCACGACACCACGCGCGGCCGCACCACAGCGGCGGCGGG
>JBBSUK010000087.1:0-15346 GCA_038234975.1 Burkholderiales bacterium | reverse complement strand
CGTGCCGGTGACGGCCACCACATCAAGGGCGTGGCTCGGCATGCCGAGGAAGCGGCTCGCGATGTCGCCGGCGGCCGCCTTCAGTCCGCGCAGCGCGGCGATGCGCGACCCGTCGTCAAACGCGAAAGCCTCGACGCCGTCGGCTTCGACGAGACACGCCGCCGCCCCTTTGGCGAGGGCGGAGCCGACGTGACGGCGCGCGTCGCTCGCGTAGCCGGGCCAGGCGACGAAACCGTCGCCCGCCTCGACGACGCGGCTGTCGCCGACGAGCCGCCGGCAGCCGCGGCCGACGAGCCACGCATGAGCCGCATCGCGCGATTCGAGCGTCGCCAGCATCAAAAACTCTCGGGCTCGTCGGGCACTTGATGTGCGACGAAGCCGGGCTTGACCTCGAGGTCGGTCTGCACGCCCATCAGGCGCAGCGTCTGCTGGACGACCTCGCTGAACACCGGCGCCGCGACGTCGCCGCCGAAGTACTTGCCGGCGCTCGGCTCGTCGACCATCACCGCGACGATGATTCGCGGGTTCGAGATCGGCGCCAGGCCGACGAACCAGGCGCGGTACTTCTTGGTCGCGTAACCGGCACCCTCCTGCTTGTATGCGGTGCCGCTCTTGCCACCCACGGAATAGCCGACGGTCTGTGCCTTCTGCGCCGTGCCGCCGGGCAGCGTCACGAGATGCAGCATGGCGCGCACCTGCGCCGCGGTCTTCGGCGAGATCACGCGCACGCCACCGACGGGCGTCGAAGGCGCGGCATCTCCCGGCGTCGCCGGCTTGACGAGCGTCACCGGGATCAGCTCGCCGTCGTGCGCGAACACGGTGTAGGCGTGGGCGATCTGGAACAGCGACGCCGACAGGCCGTAGCCGTAGCTCATCGTCGCCTGCTCGATCGGCCGCCAGCTCTTCCACGGCCGCAGGCGCCCCGTCACCGCGCCCGGGAAGCCGATCTGCGGCTTCTGGCCGAAGCCGACGGCGCTGAACAACTCCCACATCTCGCGCGGCGTGAAGGTCATCGCCATCCGCACCGCGCCGACGTTGCTCGACTTCTGGATCACCTCTGAGACGGTCAGGTTGCCGTGCGGATGCGCATCGGTGATCGTCGAACCGGTGACGACGAGCTTGCCGCCGGCCGTCTGGATCACGGTCTGCGGCGTGACGCGGCCGCTCTCCAGCGCCCAGGCGGCGATGAAGGGCTTCATCGTCGAGCCGGGCTCGAAGGTGTCGGTCAGCGCCCGGTTGCGAAGCTGCGCGCCGCTCAGGTTGCGCCGGTCGGTGGGCGAATACGTCGGCACGTTGGCGAGCGCCAGCGTCTCGCCGGTCTGGGCGTCGAGGACGACGACGGTGCCGGCCTTCGCCTTGTTGGCGAGCACCGCGTCGCGCAGCTTGGTGTAGGCGTGGAACTGGATGCGTGCGTCGAGCGTGAGGGCGACGTCGCGCCCGTCGACCGGCGCGAGCCCCTCGCCCACGTCGTCGACAACCCGGCCGAGCCGGTCCTTGATGACACGGCGCGAGCCGTCGCGGCCGGCCAGGCTCTTGTCGAAGGCGAGCTCGACGCCCTCCTGCCCGTGGTCCTCGATGTTGGTGAAGCCGACGACCTGCGCCGCCGCTTCGCCCGCCGGGTACTGGCGCCGGTACTCGCTCAGCTCGTGCACGCCGCGCACGCCGAGCGCCCGCACGCTGGCCGCGACCGCGTCGTCGACCTGGCGGCGCAGCCAGACGAAATTCGGGCTGCCGTCGAGACGGCCTTCGAGTTCGGCGCTCGTCATGCCGAGTGCGCGCGCGAGCTTGATGCGGCTCCTGGCATCGCCGTCGAGGTCCTTGGGGATCGCCCAGATCGACGGTGCCGGCACGCTCGCGGCGAGCAGCGAGCCGTTGCGGTCGACGATGCGGCCGCGACTGGCCTGCAGGGCGATCGTGTGCGCGTAGCGCGCCTCGCCCTGCTTCAGGAAGAACGGCGCCTCGAGGATCTGCACGAACACCGCGCGCCCGAGCAGCAGCGCGAATCCGACGCCGACGAAGGCCACCAGCAGCTTCGAGCGCCACGGCGGCGTCGGCGTGGCGAGAAGCGGGCTGGTCGCGTAGCTCACGCTGCGCGAGCTCTTCACATTCTTCACGCTCGCCGCGGCACGGCTGCGCGGCGATGAAGGCGACTCGCGGCCACTCGGTGGCAACTTCGTGCCGCGGCTCATCGCGTCGCCCCGGCCGACGGAAGCGACGCCGACAGCGCCGGCGGCAACGCCACGTACTGGGTGACCGCCGGCGTGGCGACGCGCATGTCGAGCCGGTCGCGCGCGGTCCGCTCGACGCGCAGCGGCGTCGCCTGCGCACGCAGGTCGGTCTGCAGGCGCTCGCGGTCGACATCGAGCGCGCGCTCCTGGACCTGCGCCCTGTCGAGGGCGGCGAACAAGCGCCGCGACTCGTAAGACACGCGCACCAGCCACACGCAGCTCACCAGCAGCGCCAGCAGCAGCACCACGTTGAGCCGCGTCACGCCTCGACCGCCGTGCGCTCGGCGACGCGCATCACGGCCGAGCGCGCCCGTGGGTTGGCACGCTGTTCGGCGTCACCGGGCTTGACCCGCGCCACCGCGCGCAGACGGTGCGGTGGCTCGACCGCGAATGGCGCCCGACGGTCGACCACGGTGCGGCTTTCGCGGGCGATGAAGGTCTTGACGATGCGATCCTCGAGCGAATGAAAGCTGATCACGACGAGCCTTCCGCCCGGCGCGAGCACCGCGAGCGAAGCCTCGAGCGCCTGCTCGAGTTCGGCGAGTTCGGCGTTGACGAAGATGCGCAGCGCCTGGAAGGTTCGCGTCGCCGGGTTCTGACCAGGCTCGCGGCTGCGCACCGCCGAGGCGACGACCGCGGCCGCGTCTGCCGTCGTCTTCACCGGGTGGCCGCTCTCGCGGCGCGCGACGAGCGCCCGGGCCACGCGGGTGGCGAAGCGTTCCTCGCCGAACTCGCGGATCACCTCGACGAGCTCGCGCTCGTCGACGCGGGCAAGCCAGTCGGCCGCGCTTTCGCCGCGGGTCGGGTCCATGCGCATGTCGAGCGGGCCGTCGAATCGGAAGGAGAAGCCGCGAGCCGGGTCGTCGATCTGCGGCGACGACACGCCGAGGTCGAGCAGCACACCGTCGACGCGCTTGATGCCGCGCGCGGCGAGCGTCTCCGCGAGGTGGGCGAAGCTGGTGTGCTCGATCGAGAAGCGCGGATCGTCGGCGAGCGACGAATCGCGGCGGGCGCTGTCGACGGCATCCGGGTCGCGATCGATGGCCAGCAGCAATCCACCGGCGTCGAGGCCAGCGAGGATCGCCCGCGAGTGGCCGCCGCGGCCGAACGTCGCGTCGACGTAGGCGCCGGACGGCGTCGTCACCAGCGCGTCGATCGCCTCGTGCAGCAGCACGCTCACGTGCGTCGCGGCGCGGATGGTCTCGGATCGCATCAGAAGCTGAAGGTCTTTAGCGACTCCGGCAGCGGCGACTGCATTACCGCCGCCTCATGCGCCGCATGGCGCTCGGCGTCCCAGAGCTCGAAGTGGCTGCCCATGCCGAGCAGCATCACGTCGCGCACGAGACCGGCCGAGGCGCGCAGTTCGGGGGCGATCAGCACGCGCGAGGAGGCGTCGATGTCGACGTCCATCGCGCTGCCGAGGAAGACGCGCTTCCAGCCGCTCGAATCCATGGGCAATGCGGCGACCTTGTCGCGAAAGCCCTCCCACGCGGGCCGAGGGAACACCAGCAGGGAGCCTTCGGGGTGCTTGGTGACGGTCAGCTGCGACACGCCCATCGCCGACAGCAGCTCGCGATGGCGCGCCGGCATCGTGATGCGGCCTTTGCCATCGAGCGTCAACGCTGCAGGGCCCTGAAACACAACGCTCGCCACAAAACCCCACCAAAGTGCACTTCACGCCACTTTAGCCCAAGGCCCGGGCACGGTCAATGCGACGTCGGCACAAAAATCAATGGAATCAAGGACTTACACAGTACCTGTACAGCGCTTCCGGCGGCTCGGAAATGCGTTCAAAAATAAGGACTTGCGGCGTTCAATGAAAGCCGGATCTCACGACCTCGGCGGGAATTTCGCACGAGCCGCGATCAGCGGGGCGTCGACGCAGCCTTCCGTCGGTGGATCTCGGCCAGCATCTCGTGGTACTGGGTTCGCGTCGCCGACTCGATGACGGCCGGTCCCACCAGCGGAGGAAGCCACGCCTTGGGGGCGTACTCGCCATGGTGAACGATGCGGACGTGGTCGCCGGCCTCGACGAAGCGCGTGGTGGAGACGAGCGACTTAAAGTCGCCCTCGATCAGCCAGGAACGGATCTCGCGGTGCGGCACGAGCTCGACGCCGCGCACGCCGGCAAAGGCGAAGCGCATGAACATGACCTTCGTCGCTCCCGCCTGCGCCACTTCGAGCGCGTCGCCCCGGCGCGAGCGGACCCTGCTCGAGGTGATCGACGTGATGAAGCCGGCCATGCGGTCGTAGTCGGTGAAGACGTTCCAGACCTCGCCGATCGGCGCATCGGCACGCGCCTCGACGTCGATGACGACGAGCTCGCCGCGTCGGTCCACCTTGACGGACACGCTGTCGGCGGCGTAGGCAGGCAGCGGCGACGCCAGGATCGAGGCGCATGCCGCGACCGCAGCAAGGCGAACACGGAGGAAACGGGACCGTCGCCGCATGGAGTCGATACGCGGCGCAGGGTCGGACTCGCCGATCCGCGACGGCTGGAGCGGCGGGGTCGTGGTGGCACCGAGCATGGCGGGCGCGACCTCAGGCATTGGCGAACAGCGGATGCAGCGTGCTGTGCTTGGCGTCGAACACCGGCGCGCCCTCGTCGATCTGCAGGGTGATGCCGATGGCGCTGCGTTCGAAGAGCTCGGCGAAGTGACGGCGGACCACGTCCATCATCGCCTCACCGGCGGCCTGGACTCGCGCCCGTTCGCGGCCCGCGGCGATGCGGGCGTTGATGTAGACGAAGACCCGGTCGGGTGCCCCGTCGGCGACGGCGGCGTGCGCCGCCGGGTACGCGAGCACGCGGGTGCCACCCAGCGGGAAGAGGCGTGCGCCGGAGGCGTCGCGCTGGGCGCCGACCACGTCGGCGAGCGCCGTGCACAGCGAGCCGATCGAAGTCTTCGACTCCAGGTTGGGCGTGTAGTGGATGGTGACGTGCGGCATGCTCGGCCCTTTGCAATGACAGGCCCTACGCGATCGACATCACGCCGACCGTGCAGCCGACGGAGAAGATCGGGATCGGCGCGTAGTGACGGATCTCGCCGCGACCGCGCGCCGCCGCGGCTGCGGCGATGAAGGTCCGGATCTCGAAGCCGCCCTGGCCGGCCTCGCGATAGGTTGCGTCGTCGGTGTAATCGAGGAGTGCGTCCCGGTCGCCGCGACACCAGCGGTCGAGGAACTCGCGGTCCCAGGCCTCGTTGACCTTGCCCGAGTCGGGCGTCGCCGGCCAGTGCGAGATGCCACCGGTGCCTACCAGCGCGATCCGCTCCGGCTGCGCATCGCACGCCACACGCAGGGCTTCGCCGAAGGCCCACGCACGATGCAGCGGCGTCAGCGGTGGACCCTGGCAGTTGATGTTGACGGGGATCACGGGAAGGTCGAACGCCGGGGTGAGGAAGTGCAGCGGGACCATGATCCCGTGGTCGAACTTCCACTCCTCGGCGAAGGCGACGTCCACCGTGTCCATGACGGCAGATATCAGGCGCCGGGAGAGGTCTGCGCTGCCCGGAACGCGCGTCCGGGCGATGCCGAGCCAGCCCGGGTCCTCGATCGGCCCTTCGTAGACGTCGGCCATGCCGATCGCATACGCCGGCATGTTGTCCATGAAGAAGTTCGCGAAGTGCTCGGCGGCGATGACGATGAGCGCGTCGGGCTTCGATTCCGCCAGCGATGCGCCCAGCCGTGACAGCTCGGCATGCAGTCGATCCTTGGCGGCAGGGTCGGCGAGATGCGCACGCCCCGTGATGCCGGGCGCATGGCTGCAGACCGCGGTGAAGGTGAGCGGCACGGCGCTGCTGGCCTCAGACGCCGGCGACCCGGTCGTCGGTTGACGTCGTCATCGCGTAGAGGCCGGCGCGCACCGGGCCGTGTCGCCGCACGCCCTCGCGCATGGCCTCGATGTAGTCGGCCCAGGGCATGCCGATCAGGGCCGCGAAGTGCATCAGGAGCTGACCGTTCGAGCCGAGCACGTAGAGCTTGCCGATGTCACCGCCGACGAACGCCTCGCGCTCCTCGTCGGTCAGGTCGTAGCCGTCGAGCAACTCCGCCTGCGCGCTGCGAAAGCGCTGCTGCGCCGCCGAGTCGCGGTTGAGGTGATAAAGCAGCTTCTGCGTCGAATACAGGCTCATGGGCTCATGCCGACATCACGAGGTTCCCCAGCGCGGAATGTGATGGTCGCCGATCGACACGCACACGTTCTTCGGCTCGAGGAAGACCTCGTAGCTCCACGTCCCGCCTTCGCGGCCTGTGCCCGACGCCTTGCTGCCGCCGAACGGCTGGCGAAGGTCGCGAACGTTCTGGCTGTTGACGAAGCACATGCCGGCCTCGACCGCGGCCGCCACCCGGTGCGCCTTGCCGATGTCGCGCGTCCACACGTAGCTCGACAGGCCATAGGCGATGTCGTTGGCCTTGCCGACGGCATCGGCCTCGCCTTCGAACGCGATCAGGCAGGCCACCGGGCCGAAGATCTCCTCCTGCGCAATTCGCATCCGGTTGTCGACGTCGGCAAAGACCGTCGGCAACACGAAATGACCTTCGCGCAGGCGCTGCGGCAGGTCCGGTGCAGCGAGGCCGCCACAGAGCAGGGTCGCGCCTTCCTTCTCGCCGAGCGCGATGTAGCGGCGCACCTTGTCGAGGTGGTCCCGGCTGATCATCGGCCCGACGATCGTCTTCGGATCGAGCGGATCGCCGACCGTGATCCGCGCCGCGCGCTCGACGAAGCGGCGTGTGAACTCGGCCAGGATCGGCTGCTCGACGAGGATGCGCGAGCCCGCCGTGCAGCGCTCGCCGTTGTTGGAGAAGATCATGAAGACGGCGGCGTCGAGCGCGCGTTCGAGATCGGCGTCGGCGAATACGACGAAAGGGCTCTTGCCACCGAGCTCCATCGAGAACTTCTTCAGGCCCGACGTGCGGACGATGCGCTCGCCGGTGCGGGTCGACCCGGTGAACGAGATCGCGCGCACGTCGGGGTGCGCGCACAGCGCCTCGCCGGCCTCCGCTCCGTAGCCATGGACGATGTTGAGCACGCCCGCGGGCACGCCGGCCTCGAGCGCGATGTCGCCCAGTCGCGCCGCCGTCATCGGCGAGAGCTCGCTCATCTTCAGCACGGCCGTGTTGCCGAACGCCAGGCAGGGCGCCGTCTTCCACGTCGCCGTCATGAACGGCACGTTCCACGGCGAGATCAGCGCGCACACGCCGACCGGGTGGTACAGCGTGTAGTTCAGGTGCGTCGTCGTCGGATAGGTGTGGCCGTCGACTCGAACGCACTGCTCGGCGAAGTAGTGGAAGTTGTCGGCGGCGCGCGGCACGAGCTGCTTGCCGGTCTGGGCGATGACCTGGCCCGTGTCCTTCGTCTCCGTCTCGGCGATCGACGCCACCTCGGCCGCGATGAGGTCGCCGAGCTTGTGCATGACGCGTGCGCGCTCGGCGGCTGGCCTGGACGCCCACGACGGGAAAGCGGCCTTCGCTGCCGAGACCGCCGCCGCGACCTCGGCTTCGCCGCCGCGTGCGACCTCGGCCAGAACGTCGCGGGTCGCCGGGTCGACCGTCTCGAAATACGACGCGCTCTCGACGGCACGCCCGTCGATCAGGTGCTGGATGCGCATGGATCGATTCTGGACCAGTCCGCGGAGGTCACGCCGCAGCCGCTCAGATGCCCGACGAGTCGGGGGACCCCGGCTCGCTCACGAAACGCAGCTGCAATCGCGGGCGAACCCAGACCCACGCGACGAGCCCGACCGCCATCAACGCGACCGCCGCAGCGGCGAGCGCGACGGCGGAGTGCATCACCAGCGGCGCGAGCACGCCGGCGACGACGCCGTTCGCACTGCTGCCGACGCAGGCCTGCAGCGAGGAGGCCATGCCCCGCCGCTCGGGAACGAGATCGAGCACGAGCAGCGTGACGACCGGCACCATCGTCGCCCAGCCGAACGCGTAGATCGCCAGCGGCCACAGCGCCCACCATGGCGACGGATCGAACCAGACGTTGAGCACCAGGTTGACGACCGATACGACACCCATGATCCAGAGCCCGAAACGGATCTGCCGCGCTGGCGCGACGCGCCCGGCCATCCGGCCGGAAACGAACGCGCCGGCCATGATTCCGGCGATCGTCAGGACGAAGAACCAGAAGAACTCGCCCGGTTTGAGGTGCAGCAGATCGCCCAGGAAGACGGGCGCCGACAGCACGTAGAGAAACATGCCGTTGAACGGGATGCCGCTGGCCAGGGCCAGCGCGAAGAAGCGCGAGTCGCTGCCGAGCGCCCAGTAGCCGGCCAGCAGGTTGCGTACGCCGAAGGGCTGGCGATGCGTGACGTGCAAGGTCTCCGGCAGCAGGCGTGCGATGGCGACGAAGAGCGCCACGCCGACTCCTGCCAGGAACCAGAAGATCGACGCCCAGCCCACATGCACGAAAAGGAAACCGCCGATCATCGGCGCGACTGCGGGCGCGACACCGAAGTAGATGGTGACCTGCGACATGACACGCTGCGCGTCCGAAGGCGGGAACATGTCGCGGATGACGGCACGCGAGATGACGACACCGGCGCCCGCCGACATCCCCTGCAACGCCCGGAAGAACACCAGCAGGCCGATGTGCTCGGCGAGCGCGCATCCGATGGAAGCCAACGTGAACAGGACGAGACCGACCAGAACCACGGGCTTGCGGCCGAAGCTGTCGGACAAGGCGCCGTGGAACAGGTTCATCACGGCGAAGCCGAACAGGTAGGCCGACAGCGTCTGCTGCATCTGCACGGGTGTCGCACCAACGGCGCTGGCGATGCCGGTGAACGCCGGCAGGTAGGTGTCGATCGAGAACGGTCCGAGCATGCCGAGGCAGGCGAGCAACATCGCCAGCGCCCAGTTCGGGGCCTGCCACAGCGACCTCGCGTCGGGGTTCATAAAGGGAGGGAAAAGTGTGAAGCGGGCCGATAGGCCGGATTCTGTGCGGCGCCTCCGCCTTGCGGCGCAGGCGCCGTGGCCGCCATTCGTCTGGGCCGGTCATCGCTGACCGGCTCGATGCTACCGACCCGCCGGCTCGTGCGGAGCCACACTTCGAGCCCGGACGTATCGCCCGTGCCGCGCCGGCCTATTTGGTATTGCTGCGCGTAGAGATTGCCCGTTTCACCCGGCCGCCCGGTTCGCACCGGACAGCCGACTCGTCTCTGTTGCTCTGATCCTCACCTCGCGGTGGACAGCCGTTGACTGCTACGCCGCCCTGTGCAGTCCGGACCTTCCTCCAGCCCCCGAAGGGACCAGCGGCGGCCTGGCCCGCTTCACGGCGCGATTATCAGCCGTCGCCGGCCACGTTGCCCTGTCGCGGTTAGACTTCAACGTTGCGGGGCCACGCGCACCGCAGCGGCGCGTCAACCGGAATCCGGAAGTCGCGTTGACTTACCAGGTCTCGTTCCTCGACGTGAAGGTCGCACCGGAACGGCAGGCTCCCGAAAGAGAGTCGCACCGAGAGCCGGGACTCGTGCCCCAAACCTTTCAGCAACTGTTCCAGGAGATCTCGATGAACACCAAGCTCGTTCTCAGCGCCGCCGTCGCGGCCATCGCCCTGTTTGCGCAAGGCGCCTACGCCCAAGCGCCTTCGCCGACCCGCGCCGAGGTAAAGGCGGAGGCCAGGGAAGGCGCCGCCGCCCCGGCAGGTCAAGGTCCCGGCGCGATGGCCGGCTCGGCCGCCCGGTCCGGCATGTCGACGCGCTCGCGCGCGGAGCGCAAGTCGACGACCCGGATGGAAGAAAAAGCCGGCGAACTGAAGCCGGCCGGCGAGGCCGCCGACAAGATCACGAGTGACGAAACCCGTGCGAAGGCGACGGTTCGCAGCCGCGCTGCTCGAAAAGCGGAAACGAAAGCGGCAGTCAAGGCCGGCGAAACGAAGCCGGCTGGCGAGGCCTCGTTGCCGTTGTCTGTCGAACCGAAAAAGTAAGCAGCACTCGGAAGCTGTCGAAAAGGCGACCCGCAGGTCGCCTTTTTTCATGCCGCGAGCGTCGGCGAAGCCAATCGCCAGGGGAGCGTTTGTCCGGCGCGCAGCGGCTTCAACCTGCCGTCGCCGAACGGCACGTCGAGCGGCACCTCCTGCGTGGCGCGCTCCAGCGAGACCGATTCCGGGTTCCGCGCAAGGCCATGAAAAGCCGCCCCGTTGAAGCTCGCAAACGCCTCGAGGCGTTCGAGGGCGCCGATCGCGTCGAAGGCCTCGGCATAGAGTTCAAGCGCGGTGAGTGCCGTGTAGCAGCCGGCGCAGCCCGACGCCTGTTCCTTGAGCGCCGCCGCGTGCGGCGCACTGTCGGTGCCGAGGAAGAATCGCGGGTGGCCGGTCGAGACGACCGTGAGCAGCGCCTGCCGGTGCCGCTCGCGCTTGAGCACAGGCAGGCAGTACCAGTGCGGCTGCAGGCCACCGGCGAACAGCGCGTTGCGGCTGTAGAGCAGGTGATGCGCCGTCAGCGTGGCGGCCGTGCGGTCGCCTGCTTCGACGACGTAGGCGACGCCTTCCGCGGTGGTGACGTGCTCGAGAACGATGCGCAGCGCAGGCAGTTCGCGCCGCAGGCCGACGAGGTGGCGATCGATGAACACCGCCTCGCGATCGAATACGTCGACGTCGGGGTCCGTCACCTCGCCGTGCACGAGCAGCGCGATGTCCTCGCGTTCGCAGGCGGCGAGCGTCGGCATGATGCGGCGCAAGTCGGTGACGCCGGCATCGCTGTTCGTCGTCGCGCCTGCGGGATACAGCTTGACTCCGAAGATGCCGGCCTCGCGGGCACGTCGCATCTCGGCCGGCGGCGTCCGGTCCGTCAGGTACAGCGTCATCAGCGGCTCGAACGCAGAGCCGGCCGGCAGCGCCGCGCGTATCCGGTCGCGATAGGCGAGCGCCTGCTCGACGCTCACCACAGGTTGGCGCAGATTCGGCATCACCACGGCGCGCGCGAACTGGCGCGCGCGGTGGCCGACGACGTCTCGCATCGCGGCGCCGTCGCGCAGGTGAAGATGCCAGTCGTCCGGCCGGACGATCGAGAGCCGTTCGATCATGGATGTGATTGTCCCTCGCCGCCACCGGCAGGAAGGACCGACGAAGCACCCCCTCAGTGCTGCAGGATCTTCGAGAGAAATTCCTTGGCACGCGGCGAGCGCGCGTCGGCATCGTCGAAGAATTCGTCGCGGGTGCAGTCCTCGACGATCCTTCCCGCGTCCATGAAGATGACGCGGTGGCTGACCTTGCGGGCGAACCCCATCTCGTGGGTCACGACCATCATCGTCATGCCCTCCTTGGCGAGCAGCACCATGACGTCGAGCACCTCGCCGACCATCTCCGGGTCGAGCGCCGAGGTCGGTTCGTCGAACAGCATCACGATCGGATCCATGCTGAGCGCGCGGGCGATGGCGACGCGCTGCTGCTGACCGCCGGAGAGCTGACCGGGAAACTTGTCCTTGTGCTCCATGAGGCCGACGCGATCGAGCATCTTCAGCCCGCGCGTCTTGGCATCGCTGTCGTTGCGGCCGAGCACCTTCATCTGCGCCAGCGTCAGGTTCTGCGTGACGGTGAGGTGCGGGAACAGTTCGAAATGCTGGAACACCATGCCGACACGGGCGCGCAGCTTGGGAAGGTTCGTCTGCTTGTCGGTCAACGAAATGCCGTCGACGGTGATCTCGCCCTTCTGGAACGGTTCGAGCGCGTTGACGGTCTTGATCAGCGTCGACTTGCCAGAGCCAGACGGCCCGCACACGACCACGACCTCGCCCTTGTCGATCTTCGTCGTGTTGTCGGTCAGCACCTGGAAGGTGCCGTACCACTTGGAGACGTTCTGGATGTCGATCATGGCCATGGCGAGGCGCTTCTCCCGGACGATCAGCGGATGATCGCGATCTTCTTCTGCAGCCGGCGCACCAGCATCGACAGCGAGAAGCAGATGACGAAATAGACGACGGCGGCGATGAGATAGGTCTCCACCGGCCGGTTGTAGTTCTTGCCCGCGACCTCGAAGCCCTTGAGCAGGTCGTAGGCGCCGATCGCGTAGACGAGCGAGGTGTCCTGGAACAGGATGATCGTCTGCGTCAGCAGCACCGGCAGCATGTTGCGGAACGCCTGCGGCAGCACGATCAGCCTCATGCACTGCGCGTAGGTCATGCCCACCGCGTAGCCCGCCCCGACCTGGCCCTTGGGCACCGACTGGATGCCGGCCCGCATGATCTCCGAGTAGTACGCCGACTCGAAGACGGTAAAGGTGACGATCGCCGACACCTCGGCGCCGAGCGGCCGGCCGATGAGCAGCGGGATCAGCAGGAAGAACCAGAGGATCACCATCACCAGCGGTATCGAACGCAACGTGTTGACGTACGCCGCCGCCGGAACCTCAAGCCACCGTTTGCCCGACAGCCGCATCAGCGCGACGAAGGTGCCGATGACGACGCCGCCGATCATCGCGACGATGGTCAGCTGGACCGAGAACCAGAGCCCCTTGAGGACGAAGCTCTGGACCAGCGACCAGGTGAAGAACGAGAAGTCGAGCTGTCCCATGTCAGAGGGCCGCCGTCACTTCGCGCCGATCATGCCGGGCACCTGGACGCGCTTCTCGACGAATCGAGACACCCGGTTGATGGCGAACGCCGAGATGAAATAGAGCACGGTCACGGCGAGGTAGATCTCCTTGCCGCGCGACGTTTCCTCCTGCGCCTGCATCGCGAAGTTCGTCAGCTCGGCGATCGACACGGCGAACGCGACCGACGTGTTCTTGATGATGTTCATCGACTCGCTGGTGAGCGGCGGGATGATGATCCGGTAGGCCATCGGCAGCAGCACGTGGCGATAGGTCTGCGGCAGCGTGAGGCCGACCGCGAGCCCGGCGTAGCGCTGGCCGCGCGGCAGGCTCTGGATGCCGGCGCGCACCTGCTCCGAGATCCGCGCCGAGGTGAAGAAGCCGATCGCGAACACGACCAGCCAGAAGCTGGGCACCTGCCTCAGCGACAGGAACATCGCCGGCAGCACGTGATACCAGAGAAAGATCTGCACCAGCAGCGGGACGTTGCGGAACAGCTCGGTCCACGCGTCGCCGATCAGCACGAGCGTCTTGCTCGGCGTCGTGCGGAAGATGCCGATCAGCGATCCGGCGACGAGCGCGACGATGAGCGACAGCGCGGCGACGGAGAGCGTCCAGCCCCACGCCGACATCATCCACCGAAGGTAGCTCTCGCCCCCACCGGTGTCGCGCAGGAAGAACTGCCACTCCCAATTGCCCAAACGCCGTTACCTCCGGGATCGCGCATGCAGCGCATGCGACGAAAAAGCGACGAGCGCGTCGCGAAGGGGTCGCGCCGCGCTCGTCGGCATTTAAGCAAAGTCCGCGCCGACCGACGCTAAGGGCTTACCTCAGGCGCCGGGTCGTGCGGAAGCGGCCTCAGGGTTGCGCGTACTCCTCGAGCGGCTTGTCCGACGGGTTCGCCCACGCCGCCTTGGTGGCGTCGCTCGCGGGCAGGTTCACGGTCGTGTTGGCCGGCGCGATCGGCTTCATGAACCACTTGTCGTACAGCTTGGCCGCCTCGCCGCTCTTGGCGATGTTGCGAACCGAGTCGTCGACGAGCTTCTTGAACGCCGGGTCGTCCTTGCGGTACATGATGGCGATTGGCTCGACCGAGAGCGCTTCGCCGACGATGTGGAAATCCTTCGGGTTCTTTGCCTTCGAGATGAGACCGGCGAGGATCTGGCCGTCCATCACGAACGCGTCGGCGCGGCCTGATTCGAGCAGCAGGAAGCTGTCGGAGTGGTCCTTGCCGGTCAGTTCCTTGAAGTCCACGCCCTGCGCGCGCTTGTTCTTGCGCAGCAGCTGTACTGAGGTCGTGCCGGTCGTCGTGGCGACCGTCTTGTCCTTCAGGTCGGCGATGCCCTTGATCGGCGAATTGACCTTGGTGGCGATCCGCACCTCCTCCACGTAGAGGGCCGGCGCGAAGGCGACGTCCTTCTGGCGGGTGGCGTTGTTGGTGGTCGAGCCGCACTCGATGTCGACGGTGCCGTTCTGCACCAGCGGGATGCGGTTCTGCGACGTGACGGGCTGGTACTTCACCTCGAGCTTGCTCATCCCGAGCTGCTTCTTGATGTCGTCGATGATCCTGGCGCAGACGTCGTAGTGGAAGCCCGTGTACTTGCCGTCGCCGAGCGTGAACGCGAGCGCACCCGACGACTCGCGGACGCCTTCGGTGATGACGCCGCTGTCCTTGATCTTCTTCAGTGTGTCCTCGGCATGTGCGGCGCCGGCCGTCACCGCGAGGGCGAGCGCCGCGACGCTCAAGATCGATCTCTTCATGCAAAGCTCCTGTGATGAGGGGAAAGGGTGCCCCTCGGCAAAGAACGAAATTCTAGGCAGCACCGCCGACACGACCGAGCGTGTTTGCCCGCGGGTCTAGGGTTTGCCCCAAGCGCGCATGGTTGCGACGTTCGTGCGACGTCCCGGGGCAACTCGACCTCAGGCCGCCACGGCCTCGGCCCTCGCCTGCTGCAGCCGCCACATCTCGGCGAATCGACCGCCGCGGGCGACGAGGTCCGCGTGCGTTCCGCGCTCGGCGATCCGTCCGCCTTCCATCACCAGGATCTCGTGCGCGTCGATCACGGTCGACAGCCGATGGGCGATGACGAGCGCGGTGCGGTTCTTCGCCGCGTTCTTGAGCTCGGCCTGGATCGCCCGCTCGTTGGCCGAGTCGAGCGCGGAAGTCGCCTCGTCGAAGACCATGACTGGCGGGTTCTTCAGCAAGGTCCGCGCGATCGCCACGCGCTGCTTCTCGCCACCCGACAGCTTGAGCCCGCGCTCGCCGACCATCGTGTCGTAGCCCTTCGGCGCCGAGGCGATGAAGGCGTGGATGTGCGCGGCCCGCGCCGCGGCCTCCACCTCCGCCTGGCTCGCGCCGGTGCGGCCGTAGGCGATGTTGTAGCCGACGGTGTCGTTGAACAGCACCGTGTCCTGCGGCACGATGCCGATCGCGCGGCGCAGGCTCTTCTGCGTCACGTCGCGGATGTCCTGCCCGTCGATCGTGATCCGGCCCGAGTCGACATCGTAGAAGCGGAACAGCAGCCGCGCCAGCGTGCTCTTGCCCGAACCCGACGCGCCGACCACGGCCACCGTCTTGCCGGCCGG
>JBBSUK010000086.1:0-15523 GCA_038234975.1 Burkholderiales bacterium | reverse complement strand
GCACTACGGGCTGGCGGGCTTCGGGACCGTTGCGGCACTGGCCGGTGCCCTCGGCCTCGACGACGATCAGGAGCAGTTGTCGGGAGCCGTTGCCGAGATGTACGACACCGACGAACTCCTCTCCGAGATCGCCGAAGGCGCCATCAACGACGACGCAGCCGAGGCATAGCCCCTGCGCGGCAGCAGGTCGACGGCGTGCAAGGCACGCCGCCTGCCAGCCGACTCCGCTTCAACAACTCACGAGGACAGCCATGGCCAAGAACCAGCCAGCCACCAAGCGCGATTCCGGCGGACAGGACGCCAAGACCAAGGACAGCAAGAAGAGCCCGCCTGCCGACCCGAAATCCAAGGGCGCCGCCGGCGGCGCTACGGGCAAGAAAAAGTAGAGTCCTCAGCAATCGGGCGCAAGCCCGCCCGATGCTGGCCGCGCGGATTGCGTCAGTGGCAAGCTGACCGTGAACCGGCTCCCCATGCCGGGCCCGCCGCTCTGCGCCTCGATCGACCCGCCGTGTCGAGACACCAGGCGCTTGACCAGTGCCAGCCCGACGCCCAGTCCCTCGGTCAGATCCGCCGCACGGGCCTCGCGCGTGAACAGTTCGAAGATCTCCGGCATCGCCTTGCTGTCGATTCCCATCCCGTTGTCGTCCACTCGCATCACGATGTGTCGACCCTCGACCGTCGCGGTGACGCCGATGCGTCCACCGTCCTGCGTGTACTTGATGGCGTTGCCGATGAGGTTGCCGAGAATCTGTTCGAGCCTGACCGGATCTGCCTCGAGAACGACGGCAGGCTCGGGAAGCACGACTTCGATGTGCTGACCTCGTCTGGCAGCTTCGACCTTGTGCGACTCGACGACAGATGCAACCGCATCGTTGATGACGATGCCGGCCAGGTCGAGGGACAGTGGCGCCGCCGAACTGCTCTCGGCCTCGCGCAGGTCGTCCACCAACCGTCGCAGGATCGCGGTCTGGCGCTCCAGCAGGCCCAGTGCCCGATCGACGTTCGGCGAATCGATGTCACGACGCGCCGCCTGGAGGACGGCCGTGGCCTGTGCGATGACGGCGATCGGGTTGCGGGCTTCGTGGCCCACGGTCGCCAGCGTTTCGTCCTTGCGCCGGAGTGACGCGCAAGCAGCTTCGAGGCTGTTGGCGGTCAGTTCGACCTCCATGCGGTGGTCACTGCGGTCGCGAAACGCCTTGACCAGTCCGAACGGCTCGCCGCCCGCATCGCGCACGAGGCTCAGGACGCCGTTGACCCAGACCCGCCGGCCGCCCTTTCCGATGTGCCACCGGTCGTCTTCCGAGCGGCCCAGGCGGCGTGCGACCTCCATTTCGTGGCGGTCCAGGCCGCTGGCGAGATCCGCCTCGGTGAAGATGCGGCGAAGCGAACCGCCGACGAGCTCGCGGGGCCGATATCCCAGCACCCGTTCGATGGCGGGATTGGCACCGACGACCGTGCCCTCGAGCGTCATGAAGATGAGGCCGTAGTCTTCGCTCGAGCCGGCCCACGCCACGAGCCACGGCGCAGGATCAAAGCGTTCCAACTGCGACGGGTCGTGTGTCATGCCGAAGTCTACGAGCGCCTCGCGGTCTTGCGCAGGAGCGGCTCGCGCAGTCCGCAGCCCCCTGGCAGGCACCGAATGTGCCATGCGCTCTTGCACACCGCACCCCTCGTGACATCGAAGGGACCGCGGATGCTTCCTGTTCCAACATTCAAGGAGACATCGATTGGCTACGACCTCAACAGCAAACCCCGGTTCCAGCCGCCTCGTCACGGGTCTTTTCCCGGACCGGGCCAGCGCCGAGAGCGCCTACGGCACTGCGCACGAACGCGGTTATTCGAAAGACGACGTCAACCTCGTGATGTCCGATGACACGCGCAAGCAGCACTTCACCGGCAAGACGGCGGGGCGGGAGACCGAGCTGGGCAACAAGGCTGCCGAAGGCGCCGGCATCGGTGGTGCCATCGGCGGCACCGTCGGCGCCATCGCAGCGGCCATCGCAGCGGTCGGGACCACCCTGGTGTTGCCGGGGCTCGGGCTCGTCATCGCAGGCCCGCTGGCGGCTGCCGTGGCCGGCGCCGGCGCCGGTGCGGCTGGCGGAGGACTCGTCGGGGCCCTCGTCGGCTGGAACATGCCGGAAGAGCGTGTGAAGGAGTACGAGGAAGGGGTCAAGAACGGCGGCATACTGATGGGCGTGCATGCCCGCGACGACGCCGACGCTGCGCACCTCGAAGGCCAGTGGCGCGCCCACGGCGGCCGCGACGTCTACAGCTGAAGCGAATCTTCGCGCAGCACCCCATGATGTCCCGGCGAGGACTCGATTCATCGAGTCCTTGCCCGGGGCGATCCGAACCCGACCAGGAACCCACATGGCCAACATCACGACCCTGAAAGACCTCTACGCCGACGAACTCAAGGACCTCTGGTCCGCGAACGATCAGATGGTCCGGGCACTTCAGAAGATTTCCCCGCAAGCGACGAACGGGAAGCTGAAGGCGCTTCTGGACAAGTCGCCCGACGGCATCGGACGACACACGCAACTGCTCAAGAGCTTGATCGAAGCCCAAGGCGAGAAGGTCTCGAAAGAGCACTGCAAGGGCATGGAAGGCCTCGTCGCGGAGGCCATCAAGCACACCGTGTCCGATGCTCCCGACAAAGGTGCCCTCCTCGACGCCGCGATCATCGCCCAGTACCAGCGGATGACGCACTACGGCATCACCGGATTCGGCACCGTCGCGGCCTTCGCCCGTGCGCTGAAGCTGTCCGGTGACAGCGACAAGCTCGAGACGGCGGTCAAGGACATGCACCAGGCCGACGACCTGATGACCGAGATCGCGGAAGCGGCGGTCAACGTCAAGGCCGCGAAGGGCTGAGGCAGGCAGTGGACGGCGTTCCCGTCGGCGACGATGGGGCGAGCCAGACTTGATCGACCTGCTGCAATGGCCGGCGATGGCCGTCAGCGTGCTGGCGGCCTGGCTGGTGGCCTCGAGTCAGGAGCGCAGGCGCCTCTTCGGCTTCTGGGCGTTTCTCGTCAGCAATGTGTTGTGGGTGGTCTGGGGATGGCACGCGACCGCGTGGGCGCTGATCGCCCTTCAGGTGTGCCTGGCCGCCATGAACATCCGGGGCGCGGTGAAAGCGAACGCGGAAGAAGCAAGCAAGTCCTGACCCGCAGGCTCAACGTGCAGGGTCGGGTCGCCGCGTCGCGACGTCTGCCAGTGCGGACGCCGAGCCGGACGTCTGCGCACGCAGCACGCTGAACCGGCCATCGGTCTCGAGCACCACGGCGAGCACGTCTTCGACGGCCGCGATCCCGGCGGAGCGGATTGCGGCAAGCACCTCCGACTCGGTGACCCGCTGCCCGCGCATGGCGTCCGGCAGCAGCACGCCACGGTCGACCAGCAGCGTCGGCTCGGACTTCACCATCCGCCGGAACCACGTCCAGCGCACCGACAACGAGGTGATCGCGAACTGGAGGCCGATCAGGACGGCGAAGCCAGCCAGGCCGTCGAGCAACGCCACGGTGCTCGACAGCAGGACTGTCGCGAGGGTCGAGCCGAGCGCGATCGTGACGACGAAGTCGAACGCGTTCCATTTCGACAGGGTGCGCTTGCCGCTGATACGCAGCAGAACGACCAGCGCGGCATACGCAAGCGCACCGACGACGACCACGCGAATCACCGGCGGCATCGCATCCACGTCGGTCGGCGACGGCCGATGCGCTCGCCCCGCCTCAGTGGAGGAACAACGCGATCAGGATGATGATGGGGATCGGAATGCCCACGAGCCAGAGCAGGATCGAACGCATGGTCAGCTCCTCAAGGTTGTTGATCGCGTTGGCGGCCGCCGAAGGTCGCCAGGAGGCTGGCGGCGAAGGCGCCGAGCAGCAGGGAGACGAACACCCACAACGATCCGTACGCCGTTGCCTTGCGTGCCTGGTCGGCCGCTTCGCGCGCCTTGGCTTCGGCTTCGCGCAGGCTCTGCTGGGCGCGGCCGTAGACGTCGGCGACGCGACGCTCCGCCTCGGCCTGCGACATGCCGGTGCGCTGCTCGACCAGCTGGGCGACGTAGCGGGTGTCGTCCTGCGAGATCGAACCGCTCTGCAGGCTGCGCGCGAAGATGCGGGCAACCTCCGCGCTGGTCGCCGCAGCCGATGAGCCGCCCGCAGATCCTGCGCCGAGTCCGGCCATCGGAGCAGCTGAAGCACCACCCGCTGGGGCGCCGGCGGCGGCAGGCCGGAACAGCGAGTCGACGAAGTAGCTGGTCAGCGAAGTACCGGTGGACGTGGACCCATCGGCACTGTCGCCGCCCTGCACTGCGGCAGCAGCGCCGCCGATCGCCGAGGTGGCCGCGGCACCCGCGCCCGCGAGCGCCGATCCGGCGACCTGCGCGCCGCCCGCGACGACCGAGCCGACGGCCGAAGCCAGCATGCCGGCGGTGACGAGCGTCGCCACGGCCCATGCGAGAAAGCCGTGCGCCGTGTCGCGGAAGTACACCTCGTCGGTGTGGGTCGCGCGCCAGCGTGAGCGCAGCCGCCCCGCGATATAGCCACCGGCGCCCGAAGCGACGAGGGCGGTGAACGAGATCCACAGGATCGTCGACACGCCGAGGGTGGTGGCGCTGGCGCCGCGCGCCGTCCACGGCGACACCGTCGAGAGGCCAAGGCCGACGCCGAGGACGACGAGGATGAGCGACAGCGCCGCAGCGGCGGCGGCCCCGGCGAAGACGGCGCCCCAGGAGATCGCTGGCGCTGCGAGCGGCTCGGTCTCGAGGCGCTCGTCCATCGGACGCGTGATGGGTGGGATCCGGTGTTCCAAGTTCAATGTCCTCCGTTTCGAATCTGCCCGCGTGGCAATCGACGAGCCCACCGGCTCCGACCCATCACCGCCCGGGTCAGGCCAACACCCACATCGACGCGATCAGCGCAAGGGCACCGGCAACGTAGAGCCCCGTGATGAGCTTGAGATTCAGCGACCGCGGCGCGTCGATCGCGTGCGAATCCAGCCGTTTCACGACAGCGCAGGCATGCCGCTCGGCGAGCACGATGACGAGGATGCCGAGCGCGATGAAGAGCGTCGCCATCGCCTTGGCGACCCAGGTCGGGTCGACCGGGCCGAACAGCGCCCGAAAGCCCAGCCCGACGCCGACCGACCCGAGCGAGGTGCGGACCCAAGCGCTGAACGTGCGCTCCGCGGCCAGCAGGGTGCGGTCTTCGGCGAGGTCGGTCCGATCGGGGGATGTCGCCACGGGCTCTACTTCGCCTCCTTGCGTTCGACGAAGCTGATCTTGCCGTTGGGCTCGAGCACGGCCCATTCGACCTCGAACATCCGGGCGATGCCCGCGAGGCGCATCTCCGACTCGACCTCGGCCCGCGTCAACCGGTTCCGCTTCAGGTTGCGCTCCAGCAGTTCGCCATGCTGCACCAGCACCTGCGGCTCGCCGTCGAGCACCTTCTCGGCGCGCGGCCACAGGTAGGTGACCCAGCTGAGCATGAGGCCCCAGAACGCGAAGGTACCGATCGCCAGGGTGGCGCCCGTGAGGCTGTAGTCGTTCTGCGTGACGCCCTGCTGGATGAGATCGCCCATGACGATCAGCACGATCATCTCGAACGGCGTCATCTTTCCGAGTTCCCGCTTGCCGAGCATGCGCAGCAGCAGGTAGAGGATCCAGAACATGGCCGAGCCGCGAAGCACGATCTCCATCAGGGCCACACCTTCAATTCGACCGGCACGGCGGCGACCTCGCGCTCGCCGTCGAGCAGGACGACGCGACCGCGGTTGACGCCGTGCAGCTTCGGGTTGATCTGGGCGTCCACCTTGAAGAGGAACTCCTCTCCGGCCTCGATGCGACCGAAGGAGAACCGAAACGCGCCCTTGCGGTACGCCTCGTCGCTGGCGGCGGGGACCATCGAGTTGATCGTCAGCTCACGCCAGAGCGACGCGTCGATGGCGAGCACCGGCTTGTCGATCGCGGCCGGCGGCCGGAGGTGGAAGCGCATCTCGAGGATCTTGCCGGCGCGAGTGACGGCGGGCATCTCGATGCTCACCACGCCAGGCCCGGATCGCGACGACACTTCGGCCGTTGGCGAGCCGGCCGCACCCGACAGACCTGCACCGATCAAGCACGTCAGGACGATCGCAGACAACGGGCTCGCATGCGGGCCGAACGGGCCCTGCGGCGCGACGTGCGCCTCGTCGATGCCGTCAGGGCAGGGCGAGCGCCCTGCCGCCGTGCTGCTGGTCGCCATGACCATCCGCGCTGAGGCGGCCGACGTGTCGGCCGCCTCAGGCTCTTACTTGCCGTCGCGGTCCGAGTCGCCGGGGACGGCGCGCTCGACGCCGTCGCTGACGCGGTCCCAGGCGTCGCGGGTGGCGTGCTTCGCCCGATCCCACTCGAGGCTCGACTTGCCTCGCGCGCCCGACCAGTCTCGCGACAGATCGGACTCGACGTCGTCGAACGAGCGGTTGCCGTGCTGCTGGTACGACGACACGCCGTACGCGTAGGCCGGGCCGTAATCGTCGTAGGACGCGCCCTTGGCGTACGACTGGTTGCGGTAGTTGTCGCGCCAGTACGCGTCCTCGCGGGTCGGGTCGATCTGCTCGGCGACACCCTTGCCGGCGAGGCCGCCGACGACGGCGCCGATGGCAGCACCGATCACGGTGCCGACCGGGCCTGCCACGGTGCCCACGGCGGCCCCCGTGGCAACCGCGCCGGCGGCGGCGCCGACGCCGGTGCCGACGGGATGGGAGCCAGGTGCCCCGGTGATCGGGTCGCGGTTGGCGTCAGGTACCTTGCGGTCGTTGTTCATGTCCGTCTCCTGTTGGGGTTGAAAGCGGGACAAGGCTAGGCGGACGACGCGGCTCCCGCCATGCTTCGATGCCGCGCCGATCGGTTGCGTCAGGCTCGGCGGGCTGTCGGAACGGGACTACATGCCAGATCGTGCAGGTATGCCGCGTGCCACGAATCGGACCATGAAGCACGGCCTGCAGCGCTACCGCGACAAGCGCGACTTCACTGCCACGCCCGAGCCTCAGGGCGGGCGCGCGAGCCGCGACGCGCTCGCGTTCGTGGTCCAGAAACACGCGGCGAGCCACCTGCACTATGACTTCCGCCTCGAGCTCGACGGCACGCTCAAAAGCTGGGCGGTGCCCAAGGGCCCGAGCCTGGACCCGCACGACAAGCGCATGGCGGTGCACGTCGAGGACCACCCGCTCGACTACGCCGGCTTCGAGGGCACGATCCCCAAGGGCCATTACGGCGCCGGCACGGTGATCGTGTGGGACCGCGGCACGTGGGAGCCGATCGGCGATGCCGCCGCCGGCTACCGCGCCGGCAAGCTGAAGTTCCGCCTGCACGGCGACAAGCTCGAAGGCGGCTGGACGCTGGTGCGCATGCACGGCCGGCGCAACGAGAAGCAGGACCCGTGGCTGCTCATCAAGGAGCGCGACGATGCGGCGCGACCGGCTTCCGAGTTCAGCGTCGTCGACGAACAACCCGACAGCGTGCTCGACAAGGCCGCCGCCAAGCCACGGCGCGCAGGGACTACGGCGAAAAAAGCAGCGACGAAGGCAAGGACGAAGACCAAGACGAAGCTGCCCGACCGCATGGAGCCCCCACTCGCGACGCTCGCGAAGGCACCGCCCACCGGCGAAGGCTGGCTCTACGAGATCAAGTTCGACGGCTACCGCCTCCTCGCCCGCATCGACGGCGACGACGTCCGCCTGCACACGCGCAACGGCCACGACTGGTCGGACCGGCTGCCCGGTCTCGTCGACGCCGTTCGCGGCCTCGGCATCGGCTCGGGCTGGCTCGACGGCGAGATCGTCGTCCACGGGGCCGACGGCGCGCCCGACTTCAACGCCCTGCAGAATGCCTTCGACTCGAAGCGCACCGACCGGGTCGAGTACTTCGTCTTCGACCTCCCCTTCCACGCGGGTGAAGACCTGCGCGCATTGCCGCTCGCCCTGCGGCGCGAGCAGCTCGCCGCGCTGCTCGCCGCGGCGCCGGCTGGCGGGCCCGTGCGCTACAGCGAGAACTTCGACTCGAGCGCTGCCGACCTGCTGGCGCACGCCTGCCGCATGCGGCTCGAAGGCGTGATCGGCAAGCGCGCAGACGCCGGCTACGTCGCCGGCCGCTCTACGAGCTGGATCAAGCTCAAGTGCACGCGGCGCCAGGAGTTCGTGATCGGCGGCTGGACCGACCCGAAGGGCTCGCGCACCGGCATCGGCTCGCTCCTGCTCGGCATCCACGACGACTCGGGGCAGCTGCGCTTCGCCGGCGGCGTCGGCAGCGGCTTCGACACCACGACCTTGCGCGAATTGCGCAGGAAGCTCGACGCGATCCCGGCCGGGAAGATGCCATTCGCCGACGCGGCGCGCGACGTCGGCAAGGGGCACTGGGTCGAGCCCGGCATGGTCGCCGAGGTGTCGTTCGGCGAATGGACGCCCGACGGGCGGATCCGCCACGCCGTCTTCCACGCGCTGCGCGAAGACAAGCCCGCGGACGAGATCACGCGCGAGCGCGAAGTCGCCGTGAAGGCCACGCGAGGGAAGTCGCGCAAGGACGACGCCGCCACCGTCGCCGGGCAGCGCGTCAGCCATCCCGAGCGCGTGATCGACGCCGCGAGCGGCGCGACCAAGCTCGACCTCGTCAACCACTACCTGCGCGTCGCCGACCGCATGCTGCCGCATCTCGACGACCGGCCGGTGTCGCTGGTGCGGGCACCTTCGGGGGTCGGCGGCACGCTGTTCTTCCAGCGCCACGCGCAACAGCTGAAGATCCCCGAACTCAAGCGCCTCGACCCCGCCATCTCGCCCGACCACGAACCGATGGTCGAGGTCGACACGCTGGCGGCGCTGATCGGCGCGGCGCAGCACAACGTCGTCGAGTTCCACACCTGGAACGCGACGGTGAAGAAGCCCACGCAGCCCGATCGCATCGTCTTCGACCTCGATCCCGGCGATGGCGTGGCGTGGCAGCAGGTGCAGGAAGGCGCCGAGCTCACGCGCTCGTTGCTCGAGCAGCTCGGCCTGGCGAGCGGGCTCAAGACGAGCGGCGGCAAGGGCCTGCACGTCGTCGTGCCGATCGCGCCGAAGGACGACTGGGAGACCGTCAAGGCGTTGTCGAAGGCCATCGTCGAGCACATGGCCGCGGTCATTCCCGAACGCTTCGTCGCCAAGAGCGGGCCGAAGAACCGGGTCGGAAGGATCTTCGTCGACTACCTGCGCAACGGCTTCGGCGCGACGACGGTATGCGCCTGGTCGGCGCGCGCCCGACCGGGCCTGGGCGTGTCGGTGCCGTGCAGCTGGGACGAGCTCGGCTCGCTCACCGGCGGCGACCACTGGACCATCGCCAACGTCGAGTCGAGGCTCGAGGAACACGACGACCCGTGGCGAGGGCTCGTCGGCAAGAGGCAGTCGATCGCGAAGGCGAAAAAGGCGATGACCCTCGAGTAGACGTCAGCGTGCCAGGGCGGGCTTGCGGACGCCGGCGATGAGCTCGATCAGGTGCGCCGAGTCGACCGGCTTGTCGGCGTGTGCCTGGAAGCCGGCGGCGAACGCCATCTCGCGGTCCTCGTCGCGGCCGTAACCCGTAAGCGCGATCCCCGGCAGGCGTGCCGTGGCGGGCCGGCCGCGCAACCTGCGCATCAGCTGGTAGCCGTCCATCCCGGGCATGCCGACGTCGGACACGATCACGTCGAACGCCTCCTGCTCCAGCAAGACGAGCGCTGCGGCGCCGCCCGGAGCGGTCTTCACGCGCAGCCCCGACAGCTCCAGCAGCATCTGCAGGCTCTCGAGCGCATCTGCCGAGTCGTCGACCAGGAGAACGCGAGGCGGCCCGTCGTCGGCAGCCGGTTCGGGCTGCGAGGGCGCTGCGTCCCTGTGCGGCGCGAAGTCACTGTGCTGGTGCAGCGGCAGGCGAACGCGGAACGTCGAGCCCCGGCCAGGCCCCGCCGACTCGAACGCGACGCTGCCGCCGTGCAGCTCGGCGAGCTGCTTGACGAGCGCCAGGCCGATGCCGAGGCCGCCCTCCACCCTCGCCGTGCCGATGTCGGCCTGCTTGAACATCTGGAACATCTGCGCCGCGAACGCTTCGGTGATGCCCTTGCCGGTGTCGGCCACCTCGAGCACCGCGTCGCCGCCTTCGGCCGACAGCCGCACCGTCACCTGGCCGCCCGACGGCGTGAACTTGACCGCGTTGGTGAGCAGGTTCCAGGCGATCTGCTCGATGCGAACCGGGTCGCCATCGACGAGCATCGCCTCGTCGAGCCCCTCGGCGTAGAAGTGGACGCCGCGCGAGCGCGATTCGCCCAGTGCCCAGTTCAGTGCCGACTGCATCGTCTCGACGACGAGGACCGGCGCCCGGTTGAGCGCGAGCTTGCCGGTGTGCAGGCGCGACATGTCGAGCAGGTCGTCGATGATCCGACCCTGGGTCATCACCGTGCGCTGGATCGTCTTCGCCGCACGCGCCACCTGCGGCAACGCCTGCGCCTCGGGCAGCGTGGCCAGGAGCTGGGCGTTGACGCTGATGAGGTTGAGCGGGTGCTTCAGCTCGTGCGACATGACGGCGAGGAACTCGTTCTTCATCGCCGCCTCGTGGGATGCCGTGAGCTCGCTCTGGCGTGCGGCGCTGAGCTGCATCCCGTGCAGCTCCTCGAGGTGGCGGGCGCCGGTCATGTCGCGGCAGATCTTGGCGTAGCCCTTCGTGTCGTCGGCGACGAGCACCATCGTCACCCCGCTGGCATAGAAATCGGTGCCGTCCTTGCGCTGCATCCAACGCTCGTCGGAAGCGCGGCCGCTCGCATCGGCGGTGCGGAGCTCCTCCTGCGGCGCTCCGGCGGCGCGGTCGGCTTCGGGGAACAGCATGTCGAAGCGGCTGCCGAGCGCCTCGAGCTCGGCGTAGCCGAAGACGCGCACCGCGCCGGCGCTCCAGCTCACGATCGTGCCCTCGGCATCGAGCGTGACGATCGCGAAGTCCGTCATCGTGTCGGCGACGGCCTGCATCCGCTTGTCGGCGATCTCCTTCTCCGTCTGGGCGCGGCGGCGCGTCGTGACGTCGACGAACGTGAGCACGGCGCCGGCGATCTTGTCCTCGGCGGTGCGGTACGGCAGCAGGCGGGAGAGCAGGCGCCGGCCGTCGGTGCTGGAGACCTCGCGCTCGATCGTCTTCAGCGTCGTGAACACGCGCCTCGCGTCGTCGGCGAGGGTCGGGAAGTCGAGCTTGTGGGTGATGTCGAAGAGCGACCGGCCGATGTCGCTTTCGATGATGTTGAAGATCGTCGCCGCCGCTGGCGTGTAGCGCTTGATGCGCATGGCCTGGTCGACGAAGACGGTGGCGATGTCGGTCGAGGCGATGAGGTGGCGCAGGTCGTCGTTGGCCTCGCTCGTCTCCTCGATCTTGAGCTTGAGCTCCTGGTTGACGGTGACCAGCTCCTCCTTGCTCGTCTCGAGCTCCTCGCTCGCCGATCGCAGCTCCTCGTTGATCGCGTGCAGCTCCTCGTTCGACGCCTTGAGCTGTTCCGAAGACGACTCGTACCGCTCGATCGTCGCGTGCAGCTCGTCGCCCCGGCGCTTGACCTCGAGGTGGGCGCGCGCGAGCTTCGGATCGTCCGAGGCGGCGGCCTCGGCGTCGGAGGCGGCGGCGGCCTCGGCACTGCCGACATCGGTGTCGTTGAGCGAGACGAGCAGCAGCTCGTTCGGCCACGCGGGGTGGCGCGCCGGCATCGCGCTCATCCGCAGGCGCACGTCGTGGCCGTCGACCTGGGTGTGGACGAGCGGCGCCTCGACCCGCTGGCGGAGCTGCTCGGCGCGCACCAGCAGGGTTCGCAGCTCCGGCCGCAGGTCGGGGGCGACGGAGTCGAGCAGGTTGCTCGACGGTTCGCCCTCGGCATAGCGCAGGAAGCGCGCGGCGCCCGCCGACACGTGCACGATCTCGTGGTCGGCCGTCACCAGCACCGAAGGCGGCGCCAGTTCCTCGACGAGGCGGCGGTGCACCTCGGCCGCGGTCGGACCGCGCAGCTGCTCCGGGAGCGGCGGGTGGGCATGGCCGGCACCCGAGCCCGGCCCTTTGGCCGGCGCGCGGGCCACGCCCGCCACCGGGTTGGCGCGGTAGATGCGCATTCCCGTGTCGACCGCGGAGAACAGGCGGGTCGCGCCGTCGACCGATTCCGAGGAACCGAGGAACAGGTGCCCGCCAGGCTTGAGCGCGAAGTGGAAGGCCTCGAGCACCTGGTGCTGCGCGGCCCGGTCGAGGTAGATCAGGAGGTTGCGGCAGCTCACCAGGTCGACCCGCGAGAACGCCGGGTCGCGCAGCACGTTGTGCTCGGCGAAGATCACGTTCTCGCGCAGCGACTTGTGGATGCGGTAGCCGCCGCGCTCGGCCGAGAAATTGGCGCGCAGCCGCTCGGGCGACACGTCGCCGGCGATCGCCTCGCTGTAGCGGCCGGCGCGGGCGAGGGCGATCGCGTTGGCATCGATGTCGGTGGCGAACACCGACCACGGGTTTTCGCGCCGCTGCCGCGCGACCTCCTCGGCCAGCAGGATGGCGACGGAGAAAGCCTCCTCGCCGGTCGAGCACCCCGCCACCCAGGCGCGGACGGCGTCGCCCGGGCCGGCCGACTTGACGAGCCGCGGCATCACGTCGCGCGCCAGCGCCTCGAACGAGCCGCGGTCGCGGAAGAACTCGGTCACGCCGATGAGCAGGTCGTCGAGCAGGGCGCGCGCCTCGCCGGGCTCGGCGAGCAGGTAGCGCCGGTACGCGACGAGGTCGGGCAGGCGGTTGACCTGGAGCCGGCGCTCGATGCGCCGCAGCACGGTCGCCCGCTTGTAGTGGCGGAAATCGTGCCCGGTGCGCTGGTGCAGCGTGACCATGATGTCGCGCAGCGCCGCCTCGGCCGCGGCCGGCGCTTCCGGGTCGTGGCCCGGCAGCTCGAGCGCGTCGCTGTCCGGGATCTCGATCTGCTGGGAGTTCTTCCACAGCTCGACCAGTCGCGTCGCGATCTCGGCGACCGGCAGCACGGTGTCGACCTTGCCGGTGGCGATGGCGGCGCATGGCATGCCGTCGTACTCCGCTTCGTCGGGCGACTGAGCGAAGACGACGCCGCCCGCCTCCTTCAGCCGGGCGATCCCGACCGAGCCGTCGGCGCCCGTGCCCGAGAGGATGACGCCCGCGGCGCGGGTGCCGTGCGCATCGGCCAGGGTGCGAAAGAACTCGTCGACGACGACATGGCGACCGTGCTTGCGCTCGTCGGAGCAGAGGTCCAGGCAACCGTCGGCCATCGCGAGGCCCCACGTCGGCGGGATCAAGTAGACGTGATTGCGCTCTATGGGCGTGCGCCCGCTCACCTGCGTGACCGTCATCGCGGTCGACGTCTGCAGGATCTCCGCGGCGCTGCTCGCGTGCGTCGGCGACAGGTGGAGGATGACGACGAACGCCATCTCCGGCTCGGCCGGAACCGCCTCGAGCAGCGTCTTCAGAGCGGCGATACCGCCGGCGGAAGCGCCGACGCCGACGACGAGGAAGTCGAGCCGGTGCTTCTTGGCTGCCTCGGAGTCGGGCGGGTCGGCCATGCGGGCGAGTCTAGGCCGACCTGACTTCCGGCACCGGCTCGGTGCCCGGCACACCGATCACCTCGCCAATCACACGCTTGAGGCTGCCGATGTCGGCGGGCTTGCCGACATGGGCCTCGAAGCCGGCCTCGAAGGCGCGCCCGACGTCTTGCGCCCGGCCGTGGCCGGTGAGGGCGATCGCCGGCAGGGGCGGCACGGCCGCATAGCGCGGGTCGTGGCGCAGCGTTCGCAGCAGCGTGTAGCCGTCCATTCCCGGCATGCCGATGTCGGAGACGAGCACGTCGAAGGATGCGTTGCGCAACCACTCGAGCGCGTGCTCGCCGCACTCGCACGTCTCGACGACGAGGCCCTCGTGCTCGAGCAGCCAGGCGAAGGTGTCGAGCGCGTCGGCCGAGTCGTCGACGAGGAGGACGCGGATGCCGGCGAGCGTGAGAGTGGATGGCGTCGCGGCTTCATCGGCCGTGCGGTCGGGGTGCGTCTCGGCGCTCGTTGCTTCGGTGTCGCCGCGGGGAGCGTGATCGAACAGGGTGTCGAGGATGCCGCTCTGGTTCATCGCCTCGCGCTGGATCGCGAGCGCCGCCCGCATCACCTGTGGCAGCCCCTGGGTTTCCGGCAACGCGATCAGCAACTGCGCGTTGGCGCTGATGACGTTGAGCGGTTGCTTCAGCTCGCGCGACGCGGCGGCGAGCACCTCTCCGTCGTGCTCGTCGTCGGCGGGGCCGGTGGTGTCGTCGCTCGGTCGGGAGGGTTGCATCGCATGCATGCTGGAAGGTTGGGAGGATGTCTGGCGAGATGCCGCGCGACCGTGTAGCAACCCGGATGCCCGCGCCGGCGGCCTGCCCAGGCGACGTGGCTTACCCTTGCGACTCTGCCGACCCCGACGCCGCCACCATGCCGACACGTGTTTCCTCCCGCCCCGACTCGCCAGTGCCCACCGATCGCGCGACGACGCGCACCGCCACCGATGGCGACACGGCGCCGAGGCTGCCGCACGAGCGCGACGAGTCGTCGGATAGCGTCCGCTCCGAGCCGACCGATGTGATGCGGCAGGCGCACCAGGATCTCGTCGACGGCAAGGTCGACACCGACCGCGGGGTGCCGGCCGATGCCGCCTACCGCAAGCAGCAGGGCGAGCTGAAGGTGCCGGCGTCGCGCGGCAAGCCGAGGCGCTGAGCGTCGCAGGCGGACGGGGCATGGCCATCGCCACGCCGCCACCCCCGCTGGGCATCGTCGACGCGACGATGTTCTGGAGCCCGTCGGGCGGCGGCGTGCGCCGCTACCTGCTGACCAAGCACGCATGGTTCGATCGCCAGGTCGGCTGGCGGCACCGCATCGCCGTGCCGAAGGTGGCGCAGGGCAGCGGCGTCGAGACCGTCGAGCTGCCGTCGTGGCCGCTGCCGTTGAGCGGTGGCTACCGCGTGCCGGTCTCGCGCAGCGCCGTGGCCGACGCGATCGCGGCGCTGCGGCCCGACGTCGTCGAGGCCGGCGATCCGTATCGCGTCGCCTGGGGCGCGCTCGACGCGGCGCGCGCCTGCGGTGCCGCCGCCGTCGCGTACTGCCACTCCGACATCGAGGCGATGGCGCGGCTCGCGGCCGGGCCTGCCGGCGCCGCGGCGGCACGCCGCTACGCGCGCCACCTCTATCGTCGCTTCGACCTCGTGCTGGCGCCAAGCGCCTCGATGCAGCGCCGGCTCGCCGGCTGGGGCGTCGACGGCGCGGTCGTGCAGCCGCTCGGCGTCGACACGCGCGCCTTCCGGCCGGATCGCGCATCGGCGCGCTGGAAGTCTTCGCCCGCTCTCGGTCTAGACGAGCACGCGCGCGTGCTCGTCTACACCGGCCGCTTCGCCGCCGAGAAGCACCTGCCGATCCTCGCCGACGCGGTGGCGCGGCTCGGCGCGCCCTACGCGCTGGTGGCGATCGGCGCCGGGCCGCTGCCGCCGCCGCGGGGACCGCGCGT
>JBBSUK010000085.1:0-15748 GCA_038234975.1 Burkholderiales bacterium | reverse complement strand
GTCCGGCCGGCGACGACGCGGCTCGTCTCGCCGGGCTCCGGCGGCGTCAGCCCGTGCCGCGCGAACAGGACCTCGGCCGTGCGATCGGTCGAGCCATCGTCGGCGACCAGGATCTCCTCCGGCGGATCGTGCTGGGCCAGCAGCGCGCCGAGCGTCGCCGGCAGGACGGCGGCCTCGTTGTGCGCGGCAACGATGACCGCCACCGTGACCCGCGACCCGCGAGACGGCGCCGCCGTCGGCGCCGTCGGCCGCAGCAGCGCCCACGTCTTCCAGCCGGTGAACGCCTGCAGCAGCGTGTCGTAGGCGATGTAGGCGATCCCCACCGACCACGCCAGCACGCCGCCGGCCATGAACGAGAACGTGAACAGCGCCAGCCAGGCGATGAAGACAGCGCCGTGGATCAGGACGCTCGCTGCCGGCGTGGGCGGCGGCGCGAGGCGCGACGATGCGCCGGCGAGTGCCAGCGCGAGCGGTTCGGTCGAGGGGTCGATGAGGTGGCGGGCGGCCCGGGTGCGATCAGGATGCGGACGGCGCGCGGCGGCGAGTGTCGCCGGTTCGGCCGGCGGGTGTGAAATACCGGCCATGACCGCCGTCCACCGCTACACGAAAACCGCCGTCGTCCTGCACTGGTTGATCGCCGCAGGCATCCTCGTCAACATCGCCCTCGGCCTGTCGGCCGACTGGATACCCGACGACTGGGTGCGCCCGGTCATCGACACGCACAAGTCGACCGGCATCACGGTGCTCGGGCTGGTGCTGCTGCGCATCCTCTGGCGGATCGGCCATCGGCCGCCGCCGATGCCCGACGGGTATGCACGCCGGGAGCGCGTGGCGGCGAACGTCGCGCACGGCGCCCTCTACCTCCTGATGCTCGCGCTGCCGATCTCCGGCTGGATGCACGACTCGGCGTGGAAAGGCGCGGCGACCCATCCGATGACGCTCTACGGCGTGGTGCCGTGGCCGCGAATCGGCTGGATCGAGAGCGTGGAGCCGGTTCGCAAGGAAGCGCTGCACGACCTCCTCGGCTGGTTCCACGTCGTCTTCGGCTACGTGCTGTACGGGCTCCTGGCGCTGCACATCGCCGGCGCCCTCAAGCATCAGTTTCTCGATCGGGAGCCGGAGCTGCAGCGGATGTCTCTCTAGCCGGGCCGCCGCCCGGCAGGACCCGGCGCAGTGCAGCCACCGCCGAGGCGGCGCGGGCAGCCGTCTTCCCGGGTTCGGGCTTCGGTGCCACGGCGACGCCGGTGCCGACGAACGGCGGCTCCGGCGGCGGCAGCGACTGGCACTCGGCGTAGATGCGCGCCTTGCAGTGCGAGCAGATGTCGCGGTCGAGCCGGGCGAATATCGCGGTGATGGCGAGCCGCTTGGCCGGGAAGATGCGGTCCACGCCGAGCGCCTGGATGAAGCCGGTCCGCTGCCACAGTTCCATCACCGGCGCACGTGGCCGGTGGAAGTACAGGTCGCCGCCTCTCGCGCGCCGCGTCACCATCTCGGCGCGCCACATGTCGGAGGCGGCAAGGTCGATGAAGTTCATACTCTTGGCCATCACGAGCAGATGCTTGGCCGAACCCGAAGGCGCACGCAGGTCGCGCAGCTGGTCGCTCACGTGCGAGACCGCGCCGAAGTACACCTCGCCTTCCATGCGAACCATCTTCAGCTGCGGACATTCAGGCAGCGGGTCGGTCGTATCGGCTCGAACGACGAACGGACGACCCGACTCGCGACTGTCGAACCCCATCACGCGCATCTCCGGTTTCGAGGTTCGATACAGATAGACGACGAGCGAGAGCAGCGCGCCGAGCAGGATCGCCATCTCGATGCGGATCGTGATCGTGGCGACGAAGGTCGCGGCGGCAACGGCGAAGTCCTTCGGACTGAAGCGCCACAGGCGACTCCAGGCGTCGAAGTCGAACAGTGTCCAGGCGATGACGACCAGCAACCCGGCGATCGCCGGGCGCGGAATCTGCGCCAGCAGCGACGAGCTGACCGCGATCAGCAGCAGCAGCCACACCGCCGCGAACACGGCCGCCAGCGGCGTGCGCGCCCCCGACTCGAGATTGGGCACCGAGCGGTTGAGCGAGCCGCAAGACACGTACGACGAGAAGAAGCCGCCGATCATGTTCGACAGCCCCTGGCCGCGGAACTCGCGGTTGGCGTCGATGTACTGCCCGCTGCGCTCGGCGATCGCCTTGGCGATCGAGATCGACTGGCCGAGGGCGACGATGGTGAGCGCGAAGGCGATGCCGACGAGGTCGGGCAGGATGCGCGGGTCGACCGCGGGCACGCGGAACTGCGGCCACGCCGACGGAATCGGCCCGACGACGTCGACCTTCGACAGCACGAGGCCCACGCCCCAGCGGTTGACGACCCACGCGATCGCCGTGCCGACGACGATGCCGGCGAGCATGAACGGCCACTTCGGCGCGAGCCGCTTGACGGCGATCACCATCACGACGGTCGCCAGCCCGACGCCGAGCGCGGAGATCGATGTCGCGCCGATGTTCGACGCGACGTGCTCGACCAGCGTCTGCACGCGGTGCGCGGAAGGCGCCACGATGCCGAGCAGGTCGGGGATCGCGTAGAGCGCGATCAGCGTGGCGGCGCCGCTCGTGAAGCCGCGCAGCGCCGCCGGAGAGATGAAGTTGGCGATCGCGCCGAGGCGCAGCGCCCCGATACCGAACTGCATCAGCCCGACCAGCACCGTGACCGTGAGCGCGAGTGCGATGTAGGCCGGCGTCTGCACCACGGCGAGCGGCGCGAGCGTCGCGAACAGGGCCAGCGAGTTCGCGTTGGTCGGCCCCGACACGACATGCCAGCTCGACCCGAACAGCGCGGCGATGATCGTCGGCACGACCGCCGAGTAGATGCCGTACTCGGGCGGCAAGCCGGCCAGCGTGGCGAAGGCGATGGCCTGCGGCAGGACGAGCAGCGCGCCGAGCAGGCCGGCGAAGCCGTCGACCCGCAACGTCTCGCGGTCGACGCGCCGGACCCACGGGCCGAAGACGCGCACCGGAAAGTTGATCACCCCTGGATTGTCGTTCGGTCGAACTCGGCGTCGCGCACGCGACGCGCGCAGGATGTCCTACTTCGCGCCGCCGCTCGCCTTGGCGACGTACCGCGCCACCGACAGGATCTGCGCTTCCGTGAGCGACGCCTTGTATGACGGCATCACGCCCAGGCCGCTGCGCAGCGCGGCGGCGACGCGAGCGGCGTCGGGCCGCAGCTCGTCGAGCACCGGGCCGATGGCGCCGGTGGTGTCCGCGTCCTGCAGCGCATGGCAGAGGCCGCACGGTGGCGCCGCGCCGGAGACGAACAGCGCCTTGCCCGCGGCGAGCTGCGCCGCGTCGTCGGCGGCTTGGGCGGCGGGAGGAGCGAAGACGGCGGCCGCCACGGTGAGGACCACCGCAGCGACACCGTGCGATCGCCTGGCGGCTGCGACCCGATCAGCCAACGGCGACCTTGACCGCGTGATCGAGCCAGCTGTTGTTGGCGTAGCCCCGCTCGTTCTCGAGGCGCTTTTCGGGTTGCGTGTGACCCGCCGCGTCTGTGGCACGGCTGACGACGACATAGTTGCCCGCCGGCATGCGCATCGGCAGGGCGAACTGGCGCCATGCGAACCGGCCCAGGTCGGGACCGACGAACGCGGCATCGGTCCACGTCCGGCCGCCGTCGGTCGACAGTTCGACGCGGCGGATCGGGGAACCATCGCTGAACGCCACGCCGCTGACGTAGACGACGCCTGCCTTGACCCGGTCGTCGCCGATCGGGGACGTGACCCAGGACTTGACGTTCATCTCCTGCAGCGAGGGCTCGCTCGGCTTGCCCTTCTGCCCGAGCGGCGACATGCGGTAGCTCGTGGCCATGATCTTGGCCTTCGACTCCTCGGCGGTGAACGCGACACGCTTCACGTACTTGACGTTGTTCACGCCGTTGTAGCCCGGCACGACGAGCCGCAGGGGGCCGCCGTGCGCCAGCGACAACGGCGCTCCGTTCATCTCCCAGGCGAGGATCGCGTCGTCGGCGACCTTGATCGCCATCGAGCGTTCGACCATCACGGACAGCGGGTCGATACCGGCGGGAATCTTCTCGCCACCCGTGCCAGTCAGGTAGCGCATGCCGGACGCGACGCCGCCCAGTTCCTCGACGAGGTGGCGCACGGGAATGCCGCTCCAGATGACGCAACCGGCGGCGCCCACTGTCCATTGCGTGCCGCTCGGCTTGCTGGGGAAGAAGCCGCGGCCGTTGCCGGAGCACTGAAGGACGGTCGCGATCGTCTCCAGGCCCATCGTCTTCAATTCGCCGACGCTGACGGTCCTCGGGTTCTTCACGCCTTCGATCGAAACCTGCCAGGCATCGCGGTCGGCGACGATGGAAGCATCGGGCGGCGGCAGGTTGTTGCGCACGTAGAGATGGTCGGCTGGCGTGATGACGCTGGTTCCGAAAGCGCCGCGCTTGGTCTCGATGGTGTTCGCGCTGTGCACGATCACCGCGCTCGGGTCCTTCCACGCGACATAGGGAGGGAGCGGCTTCGCCAAGGCGGCGGCGGGCGCGGCGGCCTGCGCCGCAGCCGTGCTGCCGACGCTGGCGAGGCCGACGCCGACGGCTGCGCCCGCACCGCGGGCGAGCAATTGACGGCGTCCGAGAACGGTGGATGCGATGGTCATCGGTTCGACTCCGGAGATGTCAGGACGGTGGGCGACGGTCAAATCATGCCACGCGCTGCCGCCGTGCTCGATGTCGCGGCGAGCACGGAGTCGATCGCGTGGCGCAGGACCGGCAGCGCAGCGCGGTCGGTGAGCGTCGATTCGGGGCGGAACAGCAGGCAGGCGAAAGCGGACACAGAGCTGAACAGTGCCAGCGGTCTCCCGGTGGCGGTTTCGCGCAGCCACACCTGCCAGCCCGCGGGCACGTCGTTGTGGTGCAACCGATGCCGTGCATGGACGCCGACGTGCACGAGCGGTTGGTCGACGATGAAAGCGACGCCGGCAGTGGGCGCGGCACGAGCGAGGCGGCCGTGCCGCGGCGCCGTCCGCTCGACGGCGAAGCCGGACTGCTGCAGGACGACGAACGCGGCGTCACCGATGACGATACAGCCCGCCGAAGCCTCGGCCGATGTCGCGTCGCCGCCGGTACCTGCGACGACGCGGATGCGCGCCGAGGGGTCGACGCGAACGCCGATCGACGCGAGCGCGTCGACGAGGGACGCTGCGAACGGGTCGCCGTCCGCCTCCAGGCGGACCGCGATGTCGAGCGTGGCCGCCACCCGTTCACGACCGGCTCCGGCAGGGGCGAGGTCGCTCGGCGATGTTGGCCAAACGATCGACGCGTCGCCGGCGCGGTTGCCGTCGAGGCCGAGCGCGCGCCACAGCGACACCGCCTTGACCCGCGACTCCTCGGCTTCGTGCGCCGGATCGGAGTCGGCGAGCAGCTCGCCGCCGGTGCTCACTTCGGCGATGCCGCCCTGGAGCGATGCGGCGCGCAGCAGCGTGCCGACGCGAGCGTCGCCGTTGCCGCGCACCTCGACGACGAGGCCGCCGTACCAGCCGCGCGGCGACGCCTCCAGCGAGGCGATTGCCGCCAGCGCCTCGCGGCGAGGCGCGCCGACGAGCATCGGCGGCGCCGCCGTCGCGACCAGCGCGTCCCACGCGTCGACACCGTCGCGAAGCGTTCCGGCGAGCCGGTCGACGGCGTGCACGACGGTCGCCAGCGACATCGGCCGCCGCCGGTCGGTCAGCTGGAGCGTGCCGGGCTCGCACAGCGGCACGAGGTCGTTCTTCAGCGCATCGCTGCAGACCGCGAGCGACGCCGCGTCGACTTCCGACGCGTACAGCGCCCGCAGCGACTCGGCCTCGCCGACGGCGCCGTCGCCGCGCGCGACGGTTCCGCAGACCGGAAGCGACTCGACGCACCGGCCGCGAACGACGACCTGCAGGTCTGGCGAGGCACCGAACACACGCTCGCCGGAACCGTCGTGGAAGCAGAACGTCGCCGGTGCCGGGTTGGCGCGGCGCAAACGCTCGAACGCGGCCGTGGCCGAAATGCCGGCGGCGTGGCGCCGGAATCGCTGGCTGAGCGTGAGCGAGACGAGCCCGGGGTTCGACAGTGCGTCGATGCCGCGGGCCACGACGTTCGCATAGGCGCCGGCGGCGAAATCGTCGACCGCCTTTCGGCCGTCGTGCCCGCGGCGGGCGATCGGCGGTGGCGACCCGGACGGTCGCGTGTCGAAGTCATCGAATGCCAACGACACGCGATGCCACCCGCCGCTCGCATCGCGCTCGAGCAGCGTGCGGCCGAACAGGAAGAAGCCGAGATCGCCGCTTCCATGCGTGCCCGTCGCGAGCCGATGCGCGTCGAACCGCCAGGCACCGATCAGGCGCACCTCGGGCAGCGACGGCAGCGCGGCGAGGAAGGCGCGCAGCGCCGCGACCGGCGGGCCGCCACTCGCCCTGCGTCGAAAGTCGTCGAACGGCGTCGACCCGACGAGCGCCGCGCCGAACGCGTCGAGCGGCTCGATCGCGACCGAGCGGTCGCCAGGCCGCAGGCACAACGACGGCTCGACGAGCAGCGTCGCCCCGAACGGGTGCAGCCCGGCGATGCCCCCGTCGGTGCCGAAGTAGAAGCCCGGCCCGTGCTCGATGGCGGCGATCGCCGCGTCGATCTCGGCGGCGTCGGCGCGGCGCCGGTCGACCCTGACGCGCACCGTCATGGCGGACCGATTTCCGCTTCCCCGCTTCCCGCGCTACTCGACCTTCGCGCCGCTGCGCAGGATGACCGGCTTCATCACCGAGAGCTGGTTCTGCATGAAGCGCTTCAGGTCGGCAGGCGAGCCGCCGCCGGGTTCCATGTAGACCGCGGCGAGCTTCTCGCGCACGTCGGGCGATTCGAGCGCGGCGTTGATCTCGCGGTTCATGCGGTCGACGATCTCGGTCGGCGTCGATGCCGGCGCCACCACCGCCATCCACGCCGTGCTCTCGACATCGGGGATGCCGGCCTCCTTGAAGGTCGGGATGTCGGGCGTGAAGGGGCTGCGCTTGGCGGTCGACACCGCGAGCGCCCGCAGCTTGCCGGCCTTCACCTGCGGAATCACCGACACCGCCGGCACGCAGGCGAACTGCACGTCGCCTTGCAGCAGCGCCAAGATCGCCAGCGGCGACGACGCGTACGGCACGTGCACGGCGAACGTGCCGGTCTTCGACTTGAGCAGCTCGACGCCGAGCTGCGACAGGCTGCCGACGCCGGTCGAGGCGAAGTTGAACTGGCCGGGCTTGGCCTTCATCGCCTTGACGAGCTCGCCGACCGACTCGATGCCGCTGTCGGCGCGAACCGCGCAGACGTTGGCCTGCGTGCCACCGAGCACCACCGGGCGCAACTCGGTGAACGGGTCGTAGCCGAGCTTCTTGTAGAGCACCGTGTTGTAGACGAGCGGTCCGTTGGTCGAGACCAGGAACGTGTAGCCGTCGCCCTTTTCCTTGGCCACCTGGCCGGTCGCGTTGTTGCCGCCGCCGCCCGGCTTGTTCTCGATGATCACCGTCTGCCCGAGCTTGGGCGAGATCTTCTCGGCGATGAGCCGCGCGAACACGTCGGGCGACGAGCCGGGACCGTAGGGGATGACGATCCGGATCGTGCGATTCGGCCAGTCGCCGCTTTGCGCGGCGGCGGGCGCCGGCAAGCCGGCGGCGAGCGAGGCGGCGCCCGCGAGGGCGAACGCGAGAACGGTGCGGCGGTGGGGCATTCGGTCAGGTCTCCTGCTTCTGATGGTCGTGGTTCTGCGGGGAGGCCGAAGCAATCGCCTCGGTCTCCTCGAAAAAGCGCCCTTCGGCGGCGACGAAGCCGGCGACGAGCGTGCGGTAGGCGGCCTCGACGAGGTCGGGCAACGGCGGGAAATCGGCGGCGCGAGCTTCGGCGAGCGCGCGGACGCGCGCGAACACGGCGGCCTGCCGCTCGGGAGCGGCGACGGCGTAGGCGTCGCGCTTGAAGCGCGTCGCGTCGCGCACGCACCGCGCGCGGTCGGCGAGCAGCGACACGACCTGCTCGTCGATCATGTCGATGCGGCGCCGCAATTCGCCGAGCGTGGCACCCTCGGGGCGATGCGCGGCGTCGCGGAAGCGGCGCAACGGCGGGCCGTCGATGCGAGGCTCGGCCGGAGCAGGCGATGCGGTCATGGGTCGATTGTCGCCCGCCGAAGGTTCGGATCGCCGCTGGCGGCGAGGCACCCGGCTCACCGGCGACACGAACGCGGCGCCGTCCTGCATCCGTTGCCCCGGGCCGACCGTACCCTCCACGTGCACGACCGTGCCGTCAACCCCCAACACCACCGGATGGAGATCCACATGAACATGCGCCGTACCGCCCTCGCCGTTGCCCTGGCTTCCAGCGCGCTCGCCCTCGGGGCCTGCGGCTCGATGATGAAGTCGGACAAGATGATGATGGCCAACTCGATGACCGTGCCGCTCTCGGCCGCCAACGAGGTGCCGCCGAACTCCAGTTCGGCCTCCGGCTCGGCGAAGGTCGAGCTCGACGGCAGCACGCTGCGCTGGACGGTCTCGTACTCGGGCACGACCGGCCCCGTGACGGCAGGCCACTTCCACGGCCCGGCCCTGCCGGGCTCGAATGCAGGCGTCGTCGTCCCGTTCACCGGATCGATGGCCAGCCCGATCAGCGGAACCGCGACGATCACCCCGGCCCAGGCCCAGCAATTGAAGTCGGGCATGTGGTACGTCAACCTGCACACCGCCGCTCATCCCGGCGGCGAAATCCGTGGTCAGGTGAAGTGAAGGCGGCGGGCGCCGCCCGCTCGCAGTTTGATCACGAGGAGGTCGAGCCGCGTCGAGCGCGTTCTTCCTCCTGCAGCCGCAACACACGGCGCTGCACCTTGCCGGTGGTCGTCATCGGCAAGGCGTCGATGAACTCGACCTCCTTCGGATATTCGTAAGGTGCGAGCTTGCCGCGCACATGCGCCTGAAGCTCTCGGACCAGCGCCTCCGACGCGCCGTGGCCGGGCGCCAGCACGACGTAAGCCTTGACGAGCGTGCCCCGCGCGGCATCGGGCTTCGGCACGACGGCCGCGTTGGCGACCGCAGGGTGCTTCACCAGGCAGTTCTCGACCTCGCTCGGGCCGATGCGGTAGCCGGCGGCCTTGAAGACGTCGTCGCTGCGGCCCTGGTACCAGAGGTAGCCGTCGTCGTCCATCGAAGCCGTGTCGCCGGTGCGGCACCAGCTGTTGCCGGCGTCGCCCGTGAACTTGGCGAGGGTCGCGTCGTCCCGCTTCCAGTAGCCGAGGAAGAAGATGGGGTCGGGATGGCCGTATCGGTCCCGGCGGTGCAGGGCGACGTCGCCAGGCGTTCCCCTCGCGCATTCGTGGCCGTCGTCGTCGAGTACGGCCACCCGATGGCCCGGGTACGGGCGGCCCATGCTGCCCGGCCTGGCCGGCCACAGCGCGGCGCTGTTGCCGACGATGTAGTTGATCTCGGTCTGCCCGAACATCTCGTTCGGGACGACGCCCAGCGCGTCGCGGCACCACGCGAACACCGTGTCGCCGACCGCTTCGCCCGCGCTCATGATGGCGCGCAGATGCAGCGCGTGATGGTCGCGCGGCGCCGGCATGGCTTTCATCATCGCCTTGAGCGCCGTCGGGAACAGGAACGTGTGGGTGACGCGATGGCGCTCCATCAGCGCGAACGCGACTTCGGGCGAGAAGCGGCCCTGCCAGGCGACGATCTCGCGGCCGAAATAGAGCGTCGGCAACAGCGCGTCCATCAGGCCGCCGGTCCAGGCCCAGTCGGCGGGAGACCAGAACACCGCGTCGTCCTGCGGGAAGAAGTTCTGGCTGCACACGAAGCCCGGCAGGTTGCCGATCAACGCCCGATGCGGGATCAGCGCCCCCTTGGGCGGACCGGTCGTGCCACTCGTGTAGATCAGCACCGCAGGGTCGTCGGGGGTCGTCGTGACCGAATCCGCCGCCGCCCCGGCACTCGCCAGCTCGCTGCCGCGCGCGAGCAGGTCGTCCCAGTCGAGGTCGCCCCGTCCCTTCGCGCCGCCGGCGCAGACGATGCGCTCCAGCGACGCGCAAGCCGGCCGCGCCGCGAGCAGGTTGTCGACGCCGGTCTCGTCGACCAGCGCGATGCGCGCACCGCTGTCGCCGATGCGGTATTCGAGGGCGTCGGGGCCGAACAGCATCGACAGCGGCATCGCCACCGCACCGATGCGCAGCACCGCCATGTACGCCACGGCCGTTTCGAAGCGCTGCGGCATGACGATCGCGACCCGGTCGCCGCGGCCGACACCGAGCTCGACGAGCGCGGCGGCGAGGCGACGGCTGTCGGCGTCGAGCGCGCCGTAGGTGTGCAACGACCTGGCGCCGTTCTCGTGGTCGGCCCGGATCGCGACGGCGGCGGGCCGCTCGCGCGCCCAACGGGAACAGCAGACCTCGGCGATGTTGAAGCGATCGGGAACGAGCCAGCGAAAGCCCGCGTGCAGTTCGTCGTAGCGGTCGACGACGGTCGTCATGGCGTTGTCGGCGCGCCGGCGAAAGCGGCGAGTGCATCGCCCGTCACGCGGCAGATCCGCCAGTCGGCAAGCACCTCGGCGCCCATCGACTCGTAGAAGCCGATCGCGCTTTCGTTCCAGTCGAGCACGCTCCACTCGAACCGGCCGCAGCCGCGCTCGACGGCGAGTCTGCCGAGCCGCCGCAGCAGCGACCGGCCGATGCCGCGACCGCGCGCCTGCGGTTCGACGAACAGGTCCTCCAGGTAGAGACCAGGCTTGCCCAGAAAGGTCGAGAAGTTGGTGAAGTAAAGCGCGAAGCCGACGACCCGCCCGTCCTGCTCGGCGACCACCGCCTCGGCCGCCGGGCGATCTCCGAACAGGTGTGGCGCGAGCGACTCGGGCGTGACCTCGACGAGATGCTCGAGCCGCTCGAACGCCGCGAGCTGCGTGATGAGGCCGACGAGCGCGGTGCTGTCCCGCGGCTCGGCGGCACGAATCGAGCAGACTGCATCGTCGGTCATGACACGACCATTCTGCCCCGCCGCTTACAGTGTTCGCATGCGCAACGCCCCCTATGAACCCCGCCGCGCGTCGACGAGCCGCCACATCGATGCGCGCAGCCTGCGCCACCACCTGCTCGAATGGGGAGCGCCGTCGCCGGCGATGCCGTCGCTGGTCATGCTGCACGGCTGGATGGACGTGGCAGCGTCGTTCCAGTTCGTGGTCGACGCATTCGTCGCCGACCGCCACGTCGTCGCGGTCGACTGGCGCGGCTTCGGCGGCACCGACACGCCCGAGGCCGACACCTACTTCTTCCACGAGTACCTCGGCGACCTCGACCGCCTGCTGGCGGCCCGCTTCGGCGACAGCGCCGCGGTCGACCTGCTCGGCCACAGCATGGGCGGCAACGTCGCGATGCTCTACGCCGGTGTGCGGCCCGCCCGCGTGCGCAGGCTGGTCAACCTCGAGGGGTTCGGCATGCCTCGCACGGAGCCGGACGAGGCTCCCGCGCGCATCGCCCGCTGGCTCGACTCGCTTGCGGCACCCGAGCAGCTCAGGCCCTACGCGTCGATCGAGGCGGTCGCCGAACGGCTGCGCAAGACCAATCCGCTGCTGCGCGAGGATCGCGCGCTCTGGCTGGCCGGCGAATGGTCGGCGCTGGTCGCGGGTGCCGACGACGGCGAACGCCGGCTGCTCGCCGACCCGAACCACAAGCGCTCGAGCCCGCAGCAGGCCCAGGTCGACGAATGGCTCGCCTCCTGGCGACGGATCGAGGCGCCCGTGCTCTGGATCGAAGGCGACCGCACCGACATCTCCGGCTGGTGGGGCGCGCGCTACACCAAGGCGGAATTCCACGAGCGCCTGTCGCTCGTGCGCGACGCCGAGCGGCACGTCGTCTCGCCGGCCGGGCACATGCTGCACCACGACCGGCCGGAAGACGTGGCGCGGCTCGTCGAGGCCTTCCTGTCAGAATCGCGCCCTTCGCCAGCGCCCGATTCCGCGCGCAGCGACGGCTGAAACGAAGCACCATGGACATCGAGCACGTCAATTCGATCGGCAACCGCCTCGGCGACCTCTCAGAGCGCACCGAAGCGCTGCGGAGGTATCTTTGACTACGACCGCAAGCTCCTGCGGCTGAACGAGGTCAACGCCGCGCTCGAGAACCCCAAGGTCTGGGACGAACCGAAGCGCGCGCAGGAACTGGGCCGCGAGAAGCGGCAGCTCGACACCATCGTCGGGACCATCGACCATCTCGCGTCCAACCTCTCGGACAACACCGAGCTGTACGAGATGTCGAAGGCCGACGCCGACTTCGACGGCCTGAAGGCGATCGAGGACGATGCCGCCAAGCTCGACAAGACCGTCGCCGAGCTCGAGTTCCGGCGCATGTTCAACAACCCGGCCGACCCGAGCAACTGCTTCGTCGACCTGCAGGCCGGTGCCGGCGGCACCGAGGCCTGCGACTGGTGCCAGATGCTGCTGCGCCAGTACCTGCGCTACTGCGAGCGCAAGGGCTTCAAGACCGAGGTGATGGAAGAGAGCGAAGGCGACGTCGCCGGCATCAAGAGCGCGACGATCAAGGTCGAGGGCGACTACGCCTTCGGCCTGCTGCGCACCGAGACCGGCGTGCACCGGCTGGTGCGCAAGAGCCCGTTCGATTCGGCGGGCGGCCGCCACACGAGCTTCGCCAGCGTGTTCGTCTACCCCGAGGTCGACGACTCGATCGAGATCGACATCAACCCCGCCGACGTGCGCACCGACACCTTCCGCGCGTCGGGCGCCGGCGGCCAGCACATCAACAAGACCGACTCGGCGGTGCGCCTCACGCACATCCCGAGCGGCATCGTCGTGCAGTGCCAGAACGACCGCTCGCAGCATCGCAACCGCGACGAGGCCTGGCAGATGCTGCGCTCGCGGCTCTACGAGCACGAGATGCGCATCCGCATGGCCGAGCAGCAGAAGCTCGAGGACAGCAAGACCGACGTCGGCTGGGGCCACCAGATCCGCAGCTACGTGCTCGACCAGAGCCGGATCAAGGACCTGCGCACCAACGTCGAGGTCAGCGCGACGCAGAAGGTGCTCGACGGCGACCTGGATCCGTTCATCGAAGCCAGCCTGAAGCAGGGCGTGTGAACCGCCCGGCCCGGTCGTGACACGCGTGCTAGACTGCGTGTCACGCCGACCAGCCGAGAAGCCGATGAAGACCATGAATGTCCGCGAGCTGCGCCAGGGAACGCCGCGACTGAAGGAAACGCTCGCCGAGGAAGGCGAAGTGCTGCTCGTGTCCAATGGTGAGCCGATCGCACGGTTGCTTCCCGTCCAGGCCCGCCCTCGCCCCAAGCTGCCTTCGCTCAAGGCCTTTCGGGAAACGATGCCGATGAGCGACATCCCGATCGAGCAACTCATCCGCGAGGAGCGCGACCGGCGGTGAGCACCGTCTATCTCGACACCAGCGTTCTCGCCAAGCGCTACCTGCCGGCGCCCGAATCGGAGAAAGTCGAAGCCCTGCTCGAACGTGCGGAGCATCGGTTCGTCCTGAGTGAGCTCGTCGTCGTCGAGCTCGAGTCAGCGCTTCGGCGCAGGGCTGGAGAAAGAGGCTCCCGTGCGATCGATCGGGCCAAGGTTCGCTCGCGGATGGACGACGACCTGCGCAGCGGCTTCTTCTCGTTGCATCCCTTGCGCGGGTCGGTCCTGGCGGCGGCCAGACGCTGGATCGCCGAGGGCGAGCCGCTCGCCACGCTCGACGCCCTTCACCTCGCCTCGGCTCTCGAAGCCGAAGCCGACGTGCTCGCCACGGACGACCGCCAGTTCGCCCGCGCTGCGCGCGCCGCGGGCCTGCGTGTCACGACCTTCGTCTGACATGCACAGAACCGACACCGAGATCCCATCCCATGCGTGAAGGCATCGCCCCCATCGTCCGCCGCGAAGACTACTCGGCGCCGCCTTACTGGATCCGCAGCGTCGAGTTGACGTTCGACCTCGACCCGGCGAAGACGCTCGTCTCCAGCCGGATGAAGGTCGAACGCAACGCAGACGTCACGGCAGCGCCGCTGCGCCTTCACGGCGAGGACCTGACGCTCACGCGCTGCCTGGTCGACGGCCAGCCCGTGTCGTTCCGGCACGATGACGGCGAGCTCGTCATCGACGGGCTGCCCGAGCAGCCCTTCACGCTCGAGATTCGCAACACCTGTGCGCCCGCGAAGAACACCCGGCTTTCCGGCCTCTACACCTCGGGCGGCGGCTTCTTCACGCAGTGCGAGGCAGAGGGCTTTCGCCGCATCACCTGGTTCCTCGACCGGCCCGACGTGATGACCGAGTACACGGTGACGATGCGCGCCGACAAGGCCGCGTACCCGGTGCTGCTGTCCAACGGCAACCTGGTCGAGCAGGGCGACCTCGACGGCGGCCGCCACTACGCGAAGTGGCACGACCCGTTTCCCAAGCCGAGCTACCTGTTCGCGCTCGTCGCGGCCGATCTCGTGGCCCGCGAGCAGCACATCCGAACGCGCGCCGGCAGGAACCACCTGCTGCAGGTGTGGGTGCGGCGGGGCGATCTCGACAAGACCGAGCATGCAATGCAATCGCTGGTGTCGGCCATCGTCTGGGACGAAGCCCGGTTCGGCCTGCCGCTCGACCTCGAGCGCTTCATGATCGTCGCCGTCGGCGACTTCAACATGGGGGCGATGGAGAACAAGGGCCTCAACATCTTCAACACGAAGTACGTCCTCGCCCGCCCGTCGACCGCGACCGACGACGACTACGCCGACATAGAAGCCGTCGTCGGCCACGAGTACTTCCACAACTGGACCGGCAACCGCACCACCTGCCGCGACTGGTTCCAGCTGAGCCTGAAGGAAGGCCTCACGGTCTTTCGCGACCAGGAGTTCAGCATGGACTTGCTCGAAACGGCGAGCGCGCGCGCCGTCAAGCGCATCGAGGACGTCCGCCGCCTGCGCCAGCTCCAGTTCCCGGAAGACGCGGGCCCGATGGCGCACCCGGTGCGGCCAGACAGCTACGTCGCGATCGACAACTTCTACACGGCGACCGTCTACGAGAAAGGTGCCGAGGTCGTTCGCATGATGCAGACGCTGGTCGGCCGAGCCGGCTTCGCGCGCGGCATGACGCTCTACTTCGAACGCCACGACGGGCAGGCCGTGACCTGCGACGACTTCGCGCAGGCAGTCGCCGATGCCAACCCCGACAGCGAGCTCGCCACGCGGCTGCCCGCGTTCAAGCGCTGGTACGCGCAGCCCGGCACGCCGCGGATCACCGCGCGCGGCCGCTACGACGCGCCGTCGCGCACCTACACGCTCGGGCTCGAGCAAAGCGGCGGCGACGGCCAGCAACCGTTCGTCGTGCCGATCGCAATGGGGCTCGTCGGCGACGACGGCAGTGCCGTCGCGCTCCGCCTCGAAGACGAGGCCGCCGATGCGGCCGGTGCCGGGGCGGTCAGCCGCGTGCTGGTGCTCGACGAGCCGCGCGCGTTCTTCACCTTCGTCGACGTCGACCGACCGGTCGTGCCCTCGCTGCTGCGGGGGTTTTCGGCGCCGGTGATTCTTGTCGATGGCCTGGGCGACGCGGAACTGCTGGTGCTGCTGCAGCACGACAGCGACCCGTTCAACCGCTGGGAGGCCGGGCAGCGGCTCGCGCTCCGCCGCCTCGTTGACGGTGTCGGGTCCGAAGGCGATGCTGCGGAGCTCGACGCCGCCTTCGTCGACGCGATGCGAGCGGTGCTCGCGCATCCGTCGCTCGACCCGAAGTT
>JBBSUK010000084.1:0-16252 GCA_038234975.1 Burkholderiales bacterium | reverse complement strand
CCGGCACGATCCGCCTCTCGATCGGCCTCGAGGATGTCGACGACCTCATCGACGACCTCAAGCGAGCCTTGAAGGCGGCGTTCAAGTGAAGTGGACGGTCGACGGCCCGGCGGGGCGCCGCGAGGCCTACGCGTACACCGGCGGCAAGCCGTTCGACGCAGCGCTGCCGACGGTCGTGTTCGTGCACGGTGCCCTGCACGACCACAGCGTGTGGACGCTGCTCGCGCGCTGGTTCGCGCACCACGGCCACGGTGTTCTCGCCGTCGACTTACCCGGCCACGGTCGGAGCGCAGGGCCGGCGCTGAAAACGGTCGAGCCGATGGCCGACTGGCTGCTGGCGCTGCTCGACACGGCCGGCGTGACGGCGGCGAGCTTCGTCGGCCACAGCATGGGCTCGCTCGTCGCGCTCGAAGCGGCGAGCCGCGTTCCATCTCTGGCGCGGCATCTGGCGATGGTCGGCACGGCGTATCCGATGGTCGTGTCGCCGGCGCTGCTCGAGCTGGCGGCGAGCGACCCGCACGCGGCGATCGACAGCGTCAACGCGTGGTCGCACTCGACGCAGGCGGCCAAGCCGTCGTTTCCGGGGCCGGGCGCGTGGCTGGCCGGCGGCAACGTCGCGCTGATGCGCCGGATCCAGGCTGCCGACCCGACCGGCAACCTGTTCCTCACTGACTTCCATGCTTGCAACGCCTACCAAGACGGCCTCGAAGCGGCGGCGCGCATCACCTGCCCGACGACGATGATCCTGGGACGGCGAGACCTGATGACGCAGGCCAGGCACGCGGCCGCGCTCGCCGCCGCACTGAACGTCGTCCCGGTCTCGATCGACGCCGGCCACGCGCTGATGACCGAGGCGCCGGATGCGCTGCTCGACGCACTGCGCCGCGCGATCACCGCATGAAGCCGGTGCTGGCGGCCTGACCGCGGCACCGGATCGAGGCCCGGGAAACTGCCCGGGCGCCATGCCGCTTCCGCGAAGCAAACTACGGGCGTGACCCACATCCTGCATCGCCAGATCGCCGGGACCCTGCCGCTGGCCGTCTCCGGCCACGGCATCACGATCGTCGACGCCGACGGCCGCGAGTACCTCGACGCCTCGGGTGGCGCCGCCGTCTCGTGCCTCGGCCACGGTCACCCCGATGTCGTCGCGGCCATGCACGCGCAGATCGACCGGATCGCCTACGCCCACACCAGCTTCTTCACGACCGAGGTCGCCGAAACCCTCGCCGACGACCTGCTCGCGCACGCGCCTGCGGGAAGTTCGCACGCCTATTTCGTCTCGGGCGGAAGCGAGGCGATCGAGGCGGCGCTCAAGCTCGCCCGGCAGTACTTCGTCGAGATCGGCCAGCCCGAGCGACGCCACTTCATCGCCAGGCGGCAGAGCTACCACGGCAACACGCTGGGCGCGCTCGCCGTCGGCGGCAACGCGTGGCGGCGTCGCCAGTTCGCGCCGCTGCTGATCGACGTGACGCACGTCGCGCCGTGCTACGAATACCGGGACCGCCGCGACGACGAGACGCCCGAGGCCTATGGCGAGCGCCTCGCAGCCGAGCTCGAAGCGGCCGTGCAGGCACTCGGCCCCGAGACGGTGATCGCCTTCTGTGCCGAGACGGTGGGCGGCGCCACGGCCGGCGTCCTGCCGCCGGTGCCGGGCTACTTCCGCCGCGTCCGCGAGGTCTGCGACCGGCACGGCATCCTGTTCCTGGCCGACGAGGTGATGTGCGGCATGGGCCGCACCGGAACGCTCTATGCGACCGAGCAGGAGGATGTCGTCGCCGACCTCGTCGTCGTCGCCAAGGGTCTCGGTGGCGGTTACCAGCCGATCGGCGCCGTGATCGCGCAGAAGCGCATCGTCGACGCGATCGCCTGCGGCAGCGGCCGCTTCCAGCATGGCCACACCTACATCGGTCACCCTGTCGCGTGCGCCGCGGCGCTCGCCGTTCAGCAGGTGATCCGGCGCGACCACCTGCTCGACGCCGTGCGCACGCTCGGGCAGCGGCTGGCGACGCGCCTGCACGAGCGTTTCGACGCCCACCCGGCCGTCGGCGACATCCGCGGTCGCGGCCTGTTCATGGCGATCGAGCTCGTCGCCGACCGGGCGACGAAAGAGCCGTTCGATCCGGCGCGCTCGATGCACACCCGGGTCAAGGCAGCGGCGATGGCACGCGGCCTGATGGTCTACCCGTCGGGCGGCACCGTCGACGGTCAGCGCGGCGACCACGTCCTGCTGGCGCCGCCGTTCGTCAGCACGCCCGCCGAGATCGACGAGATCGTGGAACGACTGGGCGACGCGGTCGATGCCGCGATCGCCGAACGGCCCGGACAGCCGGGACAGCCGGGACGGCCCGCATGACCCGCGCCGTGGCGATCGCGGTGGCGCCGAACGGCGCGAGGCGCAGCCGGGTCGACCACGCCCTGCTGCCGATCACGCCCGCCGAGCTCGCCCGGTGCGCGGCCGACTGCCTCGCCGCAGGCGCTTCGATGCTGCACCTTCACGTGCGCGACGACGACGGCCGGCACAGCCTCGACGCCGACCGCTACCGCGCCGCGATCGACGCGATCCGGGACCGCGTCGGCGACCGGCTGCTGCTGCAGGTGACGACCGAGGCCGGCGGCCGCTACGGTGCCGCCGAGCAGATGGCGCACGCGCGCGCGCTGTCGCCCGAGGCGCTGTCGATCGCAGTGCGCGAGCTGTTCGGCGACGCGCGGCAAGTCGACGAAGCGACTGCCTTCCTCGCCGAACTGCACGACCGCGGCGCACGGGTCCAGTACATCGTCTACGACGCCGCCGACCTCGCCCGCTTCCTGGCCCTGCACGAGCGCGGCACCGTGCCGCAGCGCACGCCGCACGTGCTCTTCGTGCTCGGCGCCTACGCCGACCAGCGTGCCGGGCGTCCGGCCGAGCTGCCGCCGCTGGTGGCCGCACTGCCTCCAGGCTGGCCGTGGTCGGTCTGCGCCTTCGGCGACGACGAGCTGCACTGCGTCGTCACCGGCGCGCTGCTCGGCGGCCACGTGCGGGTCGGCTTCGAGAACAACCTGCACCGCGAAGACGGCGCACCTGCGGCCGACAACGCCTCCCTCGTCACGGCATGCCGCGCCGCGCTCGAAGCGCTCGGCATGCGCCTTGCGACGCTCGACGAGACTCGCGAACTCTTTTCCGATGCCCGCCGACCGGCGGCCCTTTCCAGCCCCACCTGAGGAGTACCTTCACCATGCAACGTCAAACACCCTGGACACGCCGCCGCCTGGCCGCCGCCCTTCCCGGCGTCGCGCTCGCAGCCGTCGTCGCCGCGATCGCCTTTCCGCTTCCGGCCGCAGCGCAGCAGAAGTTCGTCACCATCGGCACCGGCGGCGTCACCGGCGTGTACTACGCCGTCGGCGGCTCCATCTGCCGCCTCGTCAACAAGGACCGCGCCAAGACCGGCATCCGCTGCTCGGTCGAGTCGACCGGCGGCTCGGTCTACAACGTCAACGCGATCAAGAGCGGCGAGCTCGATTTCGGCATGGCCCAGTCCGACGTTCAGTTCCAGGACTACAACGGCGCCGGCTCGTTCAAGGAGGCCGACAAGGACCTGCGCGCGGTGTTCTCGGTGCATCCCGAGCCGTTCACGCTCGTCGCCCGCAAGGAGGCCAACATCACCAAGTTCGCCGACCTCAAGGGCAAGCGCCTCAACGTCGGCAACCCCGGCTCCGGCACCCGCTCGGCGATGGACGAGCTGATGGCCGCCGAGGGCATGAAGAGCTCCGACCTCGCGCTCGCCTCCGAGCTCAAGGCCGACGAGCACGGCCCTGCCCTGTGCGACAACAAGATCGACGCGTTCTTCTACGGCGTCGGCCACCCGTCGGCCAACATCCAGGACCCGACGACGACCTGCGGCGCCAAGCTGGTGCCGCTGGTGGACGCCGCGGTCGACGGGCTCGTCGCCAAGCACCCCTACCTCGCGAAGGTCACGATCCCCGGCGGGATCTACGCCAACAACCCGCAGCCCACGCCCACCTACGGCGTGCTGGCGACCATGGTGACCTCGGCCAAGGTCCCGGCCGACACGGTCTACACGATCACCAAGGCCGTGTTCGAGAACCTCGACGAGTTCAAGAAGCTGCACCCGGCGTTCGCCCACCTCGATGCGAAGAACATGATCAAGGACGGCCTCTCGGCGCCCATCCATGAAGGCGCGATGCGCTACTACAAGGAGAAGGGCTGGATGAAGTAAGGGCGCAAGGACCGCGAACGTGGCCCGCGACGCCGCCAGCTCCGACGCCGACGCACGCGCGGCCACCCTCGTACAGGAAGCCGACCTCGGAGGGCGCTCGCCCTCCGGGTGGCCGGCGCGCGTGGTCGCGTGGACCTGCCTGGCGTGGTCGCTGCTGCAGCTCTGGTATGCGTCGCCGCTGCCGTTCACCTTCAACGCCTTCGTCCTGAATTCGACCGAGATGCGCTCGCTGCATCTCGGCTTCGGCCTCTTCCTCGCCTACCTCGCGTTCCCGTTCGCCAAGCGCTCGCCTCGCGACCGAATTCCGCTGCAGGACTGGGTGCTCGCGGCCGTCGCTGCGTTCTGCGGCGCCTACCTGTTCCTCTTCTACCGCGAGATCTCGACCCGTCCCGGCCTGCCGACGACGATGGACATGGTCGCCGCGGTGGTCGGCATGATCCTGCTGCTCGAAGCGACGCGGCGCGTCGTCGGCCCGCCGCTGGCGATCATCGCCATCCTGATGCTCGTCTACGCGTTCGCCGGGCCGCACATGCCCGACGTGATCGCGCACAAGGGCGTGTCGCTGAACAAGGCGGTGTCGCATTTCTGGCTCACCACCGAAGGCGTGTTCGGCGTGGCGCTCGGCGTCTCGGCGAGCTACATCTTCCTGTTCGTGCTGTTCGGCTCGCTGCTCGAGAAGGCCGGCGCCGGCAACTACTTCATCAAGGTCGCGTTCGCGATGCTCGGCCACATGCGCGGCGGCCCGGCGAAGGCAGCGGTCGTCTCGTCCGGGCTGATGGGAATGATCTCGGGTTCGTCGGTGGCCAACGTCGTCACCTGCGGCACCTTCACGATCCCGCTCATGAAGCGCGTCGGCTACTCGGCGCAGAAGGCCGGTGCGATCGAGGTCGCGGCCGGGGTCGACGGGCAGATCATGCCGCCGGTGATGGGCGCGGCGGCATTCCTGATGGCCGAGTACGTCGGCGTGCCCTACTCCGAGATCGTCAAGAACGCGTTCCTGCCGGCGATCATCTCGTACATCGCCCTCTTCTACATCGTGCATCTCGAGGCCTGCAAGGCCGGGATCGAGGGCATTCCGGCGGCGCGCGGCGTCTCGGCGTGGAAGCGCCTGGCCGGCGTCGTCATGACGCTCGCCGGCATCGTCATCGTCGGCAACGTCGTCTACTACGCGCTCGGCTGGCTCAAGCCACTGCTCGGCCCCGGCGCCTCGTGGCTGGTGCTGGGGCTGATCGCAGTCGTCTATGTGCTCGTCGTGCGGCAGGTGGCCAAGGAGCCCGACCTCACCATCGACGACCCTGACGCGCCGGTGCTGACGCTGCCGCCACTGAAGGAAACGCTGCTCGCCGGCCTGCACTACCTGCTGCCGATCGTCGTGCTGGTGTGGGCGCTGCTCGTCGAGGAGCTGTCGCCGGGCCTGTCGGCGTTCTACGCGACCGTGCTGCTGGTGGTCATCCTGCTGACGCAGCGGCCGCTGCTGGCGTTCTTCCGCAATCAGCCGAAGCCCCTGGCGACGTTGCGCGCCGGCATCGTCGACCTGATCGACGGCCTCGAGAAGGGCGCGCGCAACATGATCGGCATCGCCCTGGCGACGGCGGCGGCCGGCATCATCGTCGGCACCGTATCGGTGACCGGCTTCGGGCTGGTGATGACCGAGTTCGTCGAGGTCGTCTCGGCCGGCAACATCATCGCCATGCTGCTGCTGGTGGCCTTCATCTGCCTGGTGCTCGGCATGGGCATGCCGACGACGGCGAGCTACATCGTCGTCTCGACGCTGATGGCGCCTGTCGTCGTCGAGCTCGGCGCGCAGTCCGGGCTGGTCGTCCCGCTCGTCGCCGTGCACATGTTCGTCTTCTACTTCGGGCTGATGGCCGACGTGACGCCGCCAGTGGGCCTGGCCTCGTTCGCCGCCGCGGCGATCTCGCGAGCCGATCCGATCAAGACCGGCATCACGGCGTTCTGGTACTCGAGCCGCACCGCCATCCTGCCGTTCATGTTCATCTTCAACCCGCAGCTGCTGATGATCGGCATCGACTCGTGGTGGCAGTTCGTGCTCGTCGTCGTCGCCGCCGTGACCGCCATGCTGGCTTTCGCGGCAGGTTCGCAGGGATGGTTCTTCACGCGCAGCCGCTGGTGGGAGTCGGCGCTGCTGCTGCTGATCACCTTCACGCTGCTTCGGCCCGGGTTCTGGCTCGATCTCGCAAGCGAGCGCTACGAGGTCGTTCCCGCGACGTCGCTCGTCGAGCGGGCGGCGACGGCTCCGGCCAACGCGCGCATGCGCGTGCGCATCGCCGGGACGACGCTCGAAGGCAAGGACGTGAAGAAGACGGTGCTGCTGCCGCTCGGCGACGGCAGCACCGGCGTGCAGCGCATGGCCGGCGCAGGGATGCGCGTGATGGTGCTGCCGACCGGCACGCAGGTCATGTCGGTCGGCCTCAACAGCGCAGCCGACAAGGCCGGCTTCGAACAGGGGTTCAAGATCACCGGCATCGAGATCGAGCGCGAGCGCTACGCGAAGGAGTGGCTTTTCATCCCGGCCTTGCTGTTGCTGGCGCTGGTGGCGTGGCAGCAGCGCCGCCGTGGCGAAGCGCCGCCGTCGCCTCAGCCAGCATCAGCGATGCCTCCAGCGTGAAGTCGCCACGCGCGAGCCGCTCGTCGAGCGCGGCGGCGTCGAGGCATTCGAAGCGCTCGACTTCGCCGTCGCGGTTGACCGGCTCGACGCCCTGGGGCAGACGCGCCGACCAGACATCGAGGTGCTCGACCAGGTAGCCCTCGGGCACGGGGCGGCGCACGGTGATGCGCCCGTCGCGGCGCAGGTCGATGAGCGACGCGACTTCGAGCCCCGCTTCTTCCAGGGTTTCGCGCGCCAGCGCGGTCGCGATCGTCTCGCCCGCGGCGACCTGGCCGCCCATCAACGTGTCCCACAGGCCGGGGTCGGTCGCCTTGTCGAAGGCGCGCTGCTGGACCCACACGCGCCCTGCGTCGAACGCATGGCCGACGAGATGCACCGCGAAGGTCGTGAGCCCGAGCACGCGAACGACGCAGCGCTCGACCTCGGCGACGGCGTGCTCCCGGCCATCGACGACCGGGAGCAACTCGTCGCGCCAGGGTCCGGCGAGGCCGGCGTCGTGTAGCCAGGCGGCGATCACGGCGAGCGACGGCGCCGCCGGCGCGTCGACCTGCCAGCCGAGTCGCAGGCGCGACAGGGGCAGGCCGGCCGCCGCGATGCGCCCGGCCAAGTCGGCCTCGATCGAACCGACCCGCACGGCGTGGCCGTCGACGTCGAGGTGCAACGGCTCGCGCGGGCGCAACGGCGGTTGATCCGCCGCGGCGCGCGCGAAGGCGAGCCAGTCGCCGTCTTGCCCGCTGCCGCGATCCGCGCTCATCGGCCCTTCCCGTCGAGCAGCGCGAGCAGTCCGGCCTCGTCGAGTGCCGCGACGCCGAGTGCCTCTGCCTTCGCGAGCTTCGATCCCGCCTCGGCGCCCGCGACCACCCAGTCCGTCTTCCTCGACACCGATCCTGCGACCTTGCCGCCGAGCGATTCGATCATCTCCTTGGCATCGTCCCGGGTCAGCGTCGGCAGCGTGCCCGTGAGGACGAAGGTCTTGCCGGCGAGCGGCTTCGGCGCTTCCGACTCGACGCCTGGCTGCTCGTCCCACGCGATTCCCGCCGCGACCAGTCGGCCGATCACGGCCACGTTGTGCGGTTCGGCGAGGAAGCGGTGCGCGCTCTCGGCCACCACCAGGCCGACGTCGGGCACCTGGAGCAGTTGCTCCGGCGTGGCGTTCATCAGCCGTTCGAGACCGCCGAAATGACGCGCCAGGTCCTTCGCCGTCGACTCGCCCACGTGGCGGATGCCGAGCGCATGGAGGAAACGCGACAGCGTCGTCCGCTTGCTGCCCTCGATGCTCGCCACGAGGTTGGCAGCGCTCTTGTCGCCCATGCGCTCGAGCGATTCGAGCTGGCCCTGCGTCAGCGAGTAGAGATCGGGGAGCGTCTCGACGAGCCCGCCGTCGACAAGCTGGTCGACGATCCTTTCGCCCAGGCCCTCGATGTCGAGGGCGCGGCGGCCGGCGAAGTGGAGGATCGCGAACTTGCGCTGCGCCGCGCAGACGAGCCCGCCGCTGCATCGATGGTCGACGCCGCCGCGCTCGCGGACGACGGCGCTGCCGCATACCGGGCAGGCCGCCGGCATGCGGAAATTGCGGACGTAGCGCGGGCGATCGACCGGCACGCGACCCGCCACTTCGGGGATCACGTCGCCAGCGCGGCGGATGACGACGGCGTCGCCGACGCGCACGCCCTTGCGCCGCACCTCGAACACGTTGTGCAGCGTCGCATTCGAGACGGTCGTGCCGCCGACGAACACCGGCTCGAGCTTGGCCACCGGCGTCAACTTGCCGGTGCGCCCGACCTGGACCTCGATGGCGCGCAGGGTCGTCGTCTTCTCCTGCGCAGGGTACTTCTGCGCCACCGCCCAGCGCGGCTCGCGCGACTTGAACCCGAGCCGCTCCTGCAGCGCACGGTCGTCGACCTTGTAGACGACGCCGTCGATGTCGTAGGACAGCGCGGTGCGCGCCGCGGCGATGCGGTCGTGGAAGGCGACGAGCCCGGCCACGCCCTCGACCCGTTCGTGGCCGGGACTCGCCGGCAGCCCCATCGCCGCGAAGGCGACGAGGAGCGCGCGCTGCGTCGGCGGCACCGCCCAGCCGCGCACCTCGCCGAGGCCGTAGGCGAAGAAGCTGAGCGGCTTCTTCGTGGCGCCGCTCGCATCGAGCTGACGCACCGCGCCGGCGGCGGCGTTGCGCGGGTTGACGAAGGTCTTCTCGTGCTTCGCACCCGCCTCGATCCGCTTGCGCTGGCGCTCGTTGAGGGCGTCGAAATCGTCGCGCCGCATGAAGACCTCGCCGCGGACCTCGAGCACCTCGGCGTCGATCCCCTTCAGCCGCCGCGGCACGTCGCGGATCGTGCCGACCGTGTGGGTCACGTCTTCCCCGGTCTCGCCGTCGCCGCGTGTTGCCCCCTGGACGAGCACGCCGCGCTCGTAGCGCAGGTTGATGGCGAGGCCGTCGAACTTCATCTCCGCGGTGTAGACGACCGGCGGATCGTCTTCGCCGAGTTCGAGCTGGCGCCTGATCCGCGTGTCGAAACGCTCGGCGCCGGCAGCCGTGGTGTCGGTTTCGGTGTCGATCGACAGCATCGGCACGGCGTGTCGCACCGGCTCCAGGCCCGTCAGCACGGCGCCGATCACGCGCTGCGTCGGCGAGTCGGCGGTGATCAGGTCGGGGTGGGCCGCCTCGATCGCCTGCAGCTCCTGGAACAGCGCGTCGTAGTCGGCGTCGGGGACCGTCGGCGCGTCGAGCACGTAGTACGCATGGGCGTGCTGGGCGAGCGCCGACCGCAGCACCGTGGCACGTCCGGATGGGTCGGGCGTCGTCGGAGCCATCGGCGGCGCGACCCGGCCGCTCAGCTGAAGAGGCGTCGGGCCGCGGGCGAGCCGGCGGCGAGGTCGTGCTCGGCGAGCGTGGCGTACAGCTTGTCGAGCTCGTGGCCGATCGACTCGAAGCTGGCCGGCGCGAGCACCCGTCCTTCGTCGTCGACGAGCTCGGCGTCCATGTCGGCGGCGAGCGCCAGCGCCGCCTGTTGCCAGGCCGAAAAAGGCCGCAGCGCAGGGCCGGTCTGCGGCACGTCGAAGGCGAGGGTCACATCGCGAACCGCAGCGCGGTCGGGCTCGTCGGCAAGCGCGGCCTGCGGGTCGAAGGTGAGGGTGAGCACCGGCGGATCGCCCTCCTCCGCCGCGGCCTGCACCAGCCGGCCGGCGACGACGCCGGCGACGAAGCCGTGCTGCCGCGCGTGCTGCTGGATGTAGCCGACGCTCCACGCTGCGCCGCGCGCCTTCAGGTGCACGGCGAGCTGCGCGTCGTGCTGGCCGGCGAACGAATCGAGCTCGCGGGCACGTGCCATCACCTCGAGCATGTCGGGGAACTCGGCCGATGCGCCGATCGTTTCGGCGACGCCCTGAAAGCGCTGCACGAACTCGGAGTACTCGATCTCGTTGAGCGGCCCGGTGCGGCTGGCGAGCTGCACGCCCGCCTGCAGCTCGGCGTAGCGGTGGTCGGGCTGGACCGGCTCCCATTGCTGCGTGCCCGCGTCGAGCCCCTCGACGAGCACCGCCTTGCTGCCGGCGTGCCGTTTCGACGGCAGGTGCGGCGCGATCGCGTCGCCGCCGAGCGGTTGATCGAGCTGGAAGGTGGCGTAGGCGTCGATGAGCGGATCGAGCGCGGGCACGCTGCGGCGCGCGAGGCGGCGCGTGATGACGGGCGCCCCGTCGAGCGTCAGGACCGGGTCTGCCTCGCCGTACCCGTCGACATCGGCGCTGCCGGTGCCGCCGCCCGGCTCGAGCCGCTCCGACGCGACCGGCTCCTCGCGCAGCCCGCTCGCCTTGCGCGGCCCCGCTCTGCGCGCCTGCCACGCGCCATGCGCGATGACGCCCGCGAGCACGACGCCGCCGAGCGAGGCCAGCGCGACGGTAAGCGTGCTCACGCGGCTTGCGCCATCCGCACAGCACCCGGCATGTCGACCGCGACGATGCGCGAAACGCCCTGCTCCTGCATCGTCACGCCGATCAGCTGCTCCGCCATCTCCATGGCGATGCGGTTGTGGCTGATGAAGAGGAATTGCGTCACCTGCGCCATCTCGGTGACCAGCTTGGCGTAGCGCTCGGTGTTGGCGTCGTCGAGCGGCGCGTCGACCTCGTCGAGCAGGCAGAACGGCGCCGGGTTCAACTGGAAGATCGCGAACACGAGGGCGATCGCCGTCAACGCCTTCTCGCCGCCCGAGAGCAGGTGGATCGAGCTGTTCTTCTTGCCCGGCGGCTGCGCCATCACCTGCACGCCGGCATCGAGGATCTCGTCGCCGGTCATCACCAGCTTCGCCATGCCGCCGCCGAACAGCGTGGGGAACATGCGGCCGAAGTGGCCGTTGACCTGCTCGAATGTCGTCATGAGCAACTCGCGGGTCTCGAGGTCGATGGTGCGGATCGCGTCTTCGAGCGTGCGCATCGCCTCGCCGAGGTCGGCGTTCTGCGCGTCGAGGAAGCCCTTGCGGTCGCGCGCCACGGTGAGCTCCTCGAGCGCCGCGAGGTTGACGGCGCCGAGCGACTCGATCTCGCGGTTCAATGCGTCGACCCTGCCCTGCAGGCCTGCCAGCTTGACGCCTCCTTCCTCGATGCCGCGGCCGATCGCGTCGCGGTCGGCGCCGGCCTGCTCGAGCTGCTCGAGGTACTGGGCGCCGCCGAGGCGAGCCGCCTGTTCCTCGAGCCGGAGCGCGCCGAGCCGGTCGCGCATCGGTTGCAGCGCCTGCTCGTGGCCGAGGCGGCCCTCGTCGGCGGCGCGCAGGCGCAGCGCCAGGTCGTCGTAGACGCTGCGCCGCTCGCCGAGCGTCGATTCGCGGGCCAGCTTCTCGCCGAGCGCCGCCTGCAGGCTCGCGTCGGCATCGGTGTCGACGAGGCCTTCGAGCTCGGCCGAGAGCGCCGCGTCGGCGTCGCGCGCCTTGGCGATCTGCTGCTGCGCCGTCTCGATGGCGCGCGCCAGTTCGTCGCGACGTGCGACCAGCGAGCGCTTGTGAAACTGCGCCTCCTGGTGCGCGCGCTCGAGCGCGCGGCCGGCGTCTCGCGCGGCGGCGAGCGCAGCCTCGGCCTCGCGCGCGCCGTCGTCGAGCGACGCGTGCCGTTCCTGTGCGGTGCCGAGCTCGACGTCGAGCGACTCGAACAGCGCCTCGCCGGCGATTCGCCGCTGCGTCAGCGCCTCGGTCTCGGCGTCGAGCGCCGCGCGCTCGTTGTCGAGCTGGCCGCGGCGCAGCCCCGTGCGCTCGGCGAGCGTGGTCAGCCGCAGCAGCTCGACCTGCGCCCGGTGCGCCTGCGACTGCGCCGCCGCCGCTGCCTGCCTCGCCTTGCCGATGCGCTCACCGCCGGACTGGTGGTCGGCCTCGGCGCGAACGAGCGTCGCTCGGGCCGCGTCGGCCACGTGCGACTGCGCCCGCGCCGCCTTGTCGAGGTTCTCGATCTCCTGGGCGCGCTGCAACATGCCCGCCTGCTCGGAATCGGGCGCGTAGAAGCTGACGGCGTACGAACTCACGGCGTGGCCGGCCGGTGTCATCACGATCTCGCCGTGGGTGAGCCTGGACCGCGCGGCGAGCGCGGCGTCGAGATCGTCGGCGGTGTAGACGCCTTCGAGCCAGTCGCCGAGCAGTGCCTGCAGGCCGGCGTCGCCGAGGTGCAGCTTCTCGGCCAGGCGCGGCAGCGTGCGGTGCGGGTCGGGCTTGGCGGCGTCGGGTGCGGTGAAGAACGCCAGCCGCGAAGGCGGCGGGTCGGTCGCGAAGGCACGCACCGTGTCGAGCCGGCCGACCTCGATGGCGTTGAGCCGCTCGCGCAGTGCCGCCTCCAGCGCCGGCTCCCAGCCGGCATCGATGCGGACACGGCGCCACAGGCCCTGCAGCGACTCGAGACCGTGTCGCGCCAACCAGGGCTGGACCTTGCTCTCGATCTCGACCTTGTCCTGCAGCGCCTTCAGCGCGTCGAGCCGCGCCGACAGTTCGCCGTGCCGACGCGCCTCGTCGTTGGCCGCCTGCTGGGCGGCGCGGCGTTCGTCGTCGAGTGCGGGAAGGCCCGATTCGGCGTCGTGCACCGCCCGCTCGGCGGTGCGTTGCGCCTCGTCGCTGCTCGCGGCCTGACCCCGCGACGCTTCGAGCAAGGCCGGGTCGACGTGCTCGAGGCCGCTGCTTTCCAGGGTCAGCCGCTCAAGGCGCGCTTCTGCGTCGCGCAGGCGCTCGTCGACGCCGCGCATCTCTGCCGCCGCGACCTGGATCTGCTGCTGCACCGCTCCGGCGACCTCGCGCTGCGCATCGCTGGCGACGCGCGCGTCGCGGCGTCTGGCTTCGGCTGCCTCGGCGGTCGTCGCATGCGCCGCCACCTCGGCCTCGTGCAACGCCAGCGACCTGTCGGCGCCGACGATGCCGTCCTCGGCCTGCGCGAGATCGTGTCGCGCCCCGCGCTCGCGGTCCTCCCAGCCGGCGCGCTGGCCTTCGAGGTCGGCCCGCTGACGGCCGATCCGCTCGCGGCCCTGCCCCACATATCGGATGCGCTCCTCGATGCGACTGACGCCGAGCGCCGCCTCGTTCAGCGCGCCCTGCGCGGCGTGCAGCGCATCGTTGGCGGCATAGTGCGACTGGCGGATCGATTCGACCTCGGCCTCGGCGCGGCGCAGTTCGGCGATGCGCGATTCGAGCGCCGTTTCCGCGGCCACGACGCCGTCGCGCACACGGGCTTCCTCGCGTGCGGCGTCGCGGTGCTTGAGGAACCAGAGCTGGTGCTGCTTCGTCACCGCGTCCTGCTGCAGTGCGCGGTAGCGGCTCGCGACCTCGGCCTGCGACTCCAGCTTGTCGAGGTTGCTCGTCAGCTCGCGCAGGATGTCCTCGACCCGGGTCAGGTTCTCGCGCGTGTCCTTCAGCCGGTTCTCGGTCTCGCGGCGACGCTCCTTGTACTTGGAGACGCCGGCTGCCTCCTCGAGAAAGAGCCGCAGCTCCTCGGGCTTGCTCTCGATGATCCGCGAGATCGTGCCCTGGCCGATGATCGCGTAGGCGCGCGGCCCGAGGCCGGTGCCGAGGAACACGTCCTGCACGTCGCGTCGGCGCACCGGCTGCGAGTTGATGTGGTACGTGCTCCCGCCGTCGCGCGTCAGGACCCGCTTGACGGCGATCTCGGCGTAGCGGTTCCATGCGCCACCGGCACGACCGTCGGCGTTGTCGAAGACGAGCTCGACGCTGGCCCGGCCGGCAGGCTTGCGCAGCCCCGAGCCGTTGAAGATCACGTCCTGCATCGACTCGCCGCGCAGCTCGCTCGCCTTGCTCTCGCCGAGCACCCAGCGAACGGCGTCGATGATGTTGGACTTGCCGCAGCCGTTGGGGCCGACGACGCCGACGAGCTGCCCCGGAAGTTGCAGCGTGGTCGGCTCGACGAACGACTTGAAGCCCGAGAGCCGGATCGAGTGGAGGCGCATGGAATCAGGCGGGGGCGGTAGCCAGGTCTTCGATTCGAATGCCAGAACCTGCGGCGCGCGACGCTGCTCGGGCGGCCGCATGATACCGGCCGCGGGTCGCTCAGGAATCGGCCAGCGTCAGGCGTCCGAGGTCGACGAAGGGTCCGGCCGTCAGTTCGCGGCGCAGGTCGGACCACTCGCCGTCGGCATCGGCGGCGATGGCGTCGTAGCCGTCTCGGGAGTAGCGCTTGCGTTCGTCCACCGCCTCGCTGGCCGCGTGCAGCCAGGCCAGGAGCAGTGCGCCGTCGTCCGCGTCGACGCCGACCAGGCGCATCTCGTGGCCGCGCGCGATCGGCGCGTCCGGCGACAGGCGCAGCACCGCCGCCTTCGCCAGCTCGACCGTCACGTCGTCGAGCCGCTGCGCGTCGATCACCAGCTTCTCGCGCAGCGCGGCCCAGCCGAACGTGACGCGCGGCCGCACCGATCGGCCGATCGCCTGCACCACGGGCGAGGCCGTCGCGCCGTAGACCCGCTCGAACGCCTCGGCGGCTTCGCGTTCCTGCTCGGGCCAGTCGGCCAGGCGGGTCAGCGGCCGCGCGGCGATCCAGGTGCCGCGATCGGCGTTGATGAACGAGAGCTCGGGCTCGAGCCGGAACGTCGTCGTGCACTCGACGCAGGTCGTGCGCTGGAACGAGCCGTCGAGGATCGCCGCTCGGAGGTCGGCGCGCCGGTCGGCGTTGACGCTGCGCACGGCCGGGAATCGCGCCTCGCGACCGCAGACCGGGCAGGCGAGCGTCACGTCGGTGAAGATGGACATGGGCGTCTTCGTTCCGGGGTCAGGCGGGCTGCGGCGTCTTGAACTTGGACAACCACGCCGCGGAGGGGTGCTCGGGCTTGAGCTTGCCGCTGAAGTACGCCGCGTAGAGCTCGGCGAACCATTCCATGTGCGAGCGGAACTGGTAGCCCGTGATGCCGCTGGCCCGCGCAGCGTAGGCGTAGCTCACCCAGTAGTTCGGGTACGCCTCCTGGTAGACGCGACCGTCGATCGCGACGCTCTTGGCGAGGCTGGCGTCGTTCCACAGCGACTGGTCGACCCGCACGACGCGGCACCATTCGGCCGCTGCCAGTCGCGACGCTTCCCAGTCCTGCGCGGTGCGGCCCTTGGGCGGCGGCGGCTTGATCTTGGGCGGCGCGCTCTTCGCCGCCGCAAGCATCGCGCGGACGTAGGAGAGGTCGTAGCGGAAGTGCGCAGCGGCCGCCTTGGCCGCCGCACCAGGCGTCGAGTCCACCGTCCAGCCGCCGAAGGCGACGTTGGCGGCCCCGAAGTGCTTGCTCATGAAGCCGGCCGCGTCGTCTTCGGCGTGACCCGCTTCGTGGAGGAGCGCGAAGTCGAAGTACGGGACCGCCTTGGTATCGACCGGCTTGCACTCCCCCGACACCTCGTCGCCCTCCGCGACGATGGCACCTTCGACGCTGAACTCCTGCTGGCCTGCCGTCGCGTCGTCGGGCCGGCCGCAGTACATGTAGATCTTCTTGTTGTTGTCGTACATCGCGCCGTCGGCGTCCTGCTTGAAGTCGATGACGTCGGTGACCTTGCCCTTCACGCTGACCGGCGTCTTCGACAGCACCTCGTAGATCTTCTGCAGCGAGGAGTTCGGCTGCGACGCGTCGACGGCTTTCACGCCGGCCATGTTCGCAGCGTCGTCGTTGGACTTGTCGAGGCTCCTGACGCGAAAACCGAAGCGCGCCTTCAACGCTGCGCTCATCACCCGCTGGGAGGTCTCCGGCGGGAGCCGGGCGACGATCGCATCCATCACCGCAGCGCCGCCGGGAGCGGACGCGAGCTTCTTCAGCGCCGCCTCGTCCGGCTTCGACGATGTCAGGGCGTCGAACGCGGCCTTCGAACCGGCCCATGCCTTGGCCTCGGCCAGCCACGCATCGACGCGCCTGGCGGCGGCGACCAGGCTGCCGGCATCGGCGAGCGCGGCGATCGCCGCCTCGCTCCTG
>JBBSUK010000083.1:0-16493 GCA_038234975.1 Burkholderiales bacterium | reverse complement strand
GGTGCGCGCGACGTGCTGCTGCGCGCAGCGCAAGCCGCCGGCCTCGACGCCGACCGCGCCGCCGCCATCCTCGACTCCGACACGTACACCGACGAGGTTCGCGCCGCCGAGCGCCACTGGCAGGAGCTCGGCATCCATTCCGTGCCGGCCGTCGTCATCGACAACAAGCACCTCGTCTCGGGCGGCCAGCCGGCCGAGGTGTTCGAGCAGGCGCTGCGCAAGGTCGCGGCGGAATCGGCCACGGCCTGATCGCCGGGTCGACTACCGGGTCTGGCTCACGGGGAAGGCGGGCGCGGCGGCCGATGCATGCCGCAGAGCTTGTGTCCGTCGAGGTCACGCAGGTAGGCGAGGTAGATTCGGCCGACGCCGCCCTCGCGCCAGCCCGGCGGCTGCTCGCAGCTCGTGCCGCCCTGCGCCACGCCCATCGCGTGCCACGCGTCGACCTGCTCCGGCGACGCGCAGCCGAAGCCGATCGTGCTGCCGTTGGCCACGGTGGCGGGCTCGCCGTCGATCGGCTTCGACACCGAGAACGTGCCGGCTTTCGTGCGCCAGAAGACGCGATGGCGATCGACGAACCCAGGCTGCACCTCGAGCGTGCCGAGCAGCGCGTCGTAGAACGCCTTGGCGCGGTCGAGGTCGTTGGTGCCGACCATGATGTGGGAGAACATGAGGCTGGGCTCCGTGGTGACGAGGCGCCATTGTCGCGAGGTCGGCGCCGGCAGGCCGGCGGGAGAATCGCCGCATGACGACGCCGCTGCCCCACGCCTCTCCGTCCTCGCTCGGCTTCGACGCCGCGCGCCTCGCCCGCATCGACCGCTTCCTCGCCGAGCGCTACATCGAGCCTGGACTCCTGCCCTGCGCGCAACTGGTGGTCGCGCGGCACGGCCAGGTCGTGCACCGGACGGTGCTCGGCCACGCATCGCTGCAGCGGCAGGAGCGGCTGCAGGAGGACACGATCTTCCGCATCTACTCGATGACCAAGCCGGTCACGAGCGTCGCCTTCATGATGCTGGCCGAGGAAGGCCGCATCTCGCTCGACGACCCGGTCTCGAAGTGGATCCCGTCGTGGCGCGACCTGGCGGTCTACCGCTCGGGCGAGCCCGGCGCCTTCGCCACGCAGCCGGTCGACTCGCCGATGCGCGTGATCGACCTGCTGCGCCACACCTCCGGCCTCACCTACGGCTTCCAGCAGCGCACGCCCGTCGACGCCGCGTACCGCGGCCAGCACCTCGACGCATTCGAGTCCGACAGCCTCGAAGCCTTCGTCGACGCGCTCGGCCGTGTGCCGCTCGAGTTCTCGCCCGGCACGGCGTGGAACTACGGCGTCTCGACCGACGTCGTCGGTCACCTCGTGGCCCTCGCCTCCGGCATCCCGTTCGCCGACTTCGTGCGCAGCCGCATCCTGCAGCCGCTCGGCATGCACGACACCGACTTCCACGTGCCCGAGGCGAAGGCCGCGCGCTTCGCCGACTGCTACGCCCGCTCCGCCTCCGGCGCCCTCGTGCCGGCGCCCACGCTCGGCGGCAGCTTCCGCGAGCCACCGCGTGCGCCCTCGGGCGGCGGCGGCCTCGTCGGCACCGCGGCCGACTACCTGCGCTTGTGCGAGATGCTGCGCCGCGGCGGCGAGCTCGACGGCGTGCGCCTCATCGGCCCGAAGACGCTCGCGTTCATGCGCCTGAACCACCTCCCCGAAGGCAGCGACCTCGCCGACCTCGCGCTGCCCGGCATGTTCTCCGAGGCCGCCTACCAGGGCCTCGGCTTCGGCCTCGGCTTCGCCGTGAACACCAGCCCGGCGCGCTACGGCGTCACGTCGTCGCTGGGCGAGTACTCGTGGGGCGGCATGGCGTCGACGGCGTTCTGGGTCGACCCGGTGGAGGACGTGTGCGTGGTGTTCATGACTCAGTTGATGCCGTCTAGCACGTATCCGATCCGGCGGGAGTTGCGAACGATGGTGAACGCAGCGATCATTGAGCGTGGCAGTTCTGTATCTCATATTTGACTTTTTATAAAAATGTCAATAATGAGATACTTATGCCGGCCCGCGCTCCTACCGTTTCGACCACGGCCCACGACCACCTGAGTGGTCTGGGAGAACGGATTCGCCGGGCCCGCAAAGGGCAGGGCGTGAATGCGACGGCAGCAGCGGAGGCCGCGGGCATGTCCCGACCGACCTGGCATCGGATCGAGCGGGGCGAGCCTGGCGTGGCGATGGGCGCGTGGCTCGCAGCGGCCGAGGCCGTTCACCTCGATTTCGACCTCGTCGATCGTCTGGCCGCAGCGCCCGTGCTTGCGGTGCCGGCCGCGATTCGCCTCGCCGACTTCCCGGCACTCAAGAAACTGGCCTGGCAGCTCGGCGGCGTCGACGCGCTCGCGCCCGGTGAAGCGCTGGACCTGTACGAGCGCAACTGGCGACACATCGACACGAGCCGGTTGACGCGCGAGGAAGCCGCGCTGATCGATGCGCTCTCCGCGACGCTCGGCGGAGGTCGGCTCCTTGTTTGATCGCCCCCACCATCGCAATGTCGCGCTCGTCCTGCAGGCGCTCGATCCCGAAGCGCTGACGAAACGCCGCTGCTGGTTCGGCGGCGGAACCGCGATGGCACTGCGCCACGGAGAGTACCGCGAGTCGGTCGACTTCGACGTCCTCGTGTCCGATCGAGCCGGCTACCGCGACCTGCGCCAGTCCCTCGGCGGTGCTGACGGCCTGGCGCCGCTCGTGCGCAGCGGGCTGCACATCGAGCTCGCTCGCGAGGTACGGGCCGACCAGTACGGCATCCGCACGCTCTTGCGCGCGGGTGGCTCGCTCATCAAGTTCGAGATCGTGTTGGAGGCTCGCATCGACCTGGGAACGCCGGGCGCCGACGACACGGTGTGCGGCGTGCCCACGCTCGTTCCGGTCGACCTCGCGGCGGAGAAACTGCTGGCGAACGCCGACCACTGGGCCGACGATTTCGTCTTCAGCCGCGATCTCGTCGACCTCGCCATGCAGAAGGCAGATCGCAAGCTGCTGATCGCCGCGTGCGTCAAGGCGGAGGGCGCCTACGGCGAGTCGGTCCGCGCGTCCGTCGCACGTGCCGTGGAGGCGCTGCGCCAGCGGCCGCATCGGCTCGAGACGTGCATGCAGGCACTCGGCATGACGTCGACCAGCAAGGCGCAGCTATGGCAGTCGATGCTTCGTGTGGAGCGCGCGATCGCCGTGACGGCGTGAACTGCGTTCAGCCCGGCGTCTGCATGCGCACGAGCCGCGCCTTCTCCTCGGCGCGCGCATCGTCGACGACGCGCAGCACATCGGCAACGTCTACCGGTGCGAGCACGCCGTCGAAGCGGCCGGTAAGCGTCGCGCCCGGCTGCAGCACGCCGCGCGTGTAGAGCGCCCAGATCTCGGCGCCGTGTCGAGCGGCGAGCAACTCCGGCGCGAAGCGGCCGAAGAAGGCGCCGAGGTTTGCGACGTCGCGCTTGAGCATGCGCTCGGCGTGGTTGTTGCCGGCGGCGTCGACGGCCTGCGGCAGGTCGATGATCACCGGCCCGGTGGCGGCGAGCAGGATGTTGAACTCGGAGAGATCGCCGTGCACGACGCCGGCGCACAGCATGCGCACGACCTCGCCCAGCAGCGTCGCATGGTGCCGGCGCGCGTCTTCGGCGGAGAAGTCGCAGTCGTTCAGGCGCGGGGCGGCGTCGCCCTCGGCGTCGACCACCAACTCCATCAACAGCACGCCTTCGTGGAAGTTGATCGGCCGCGGCACGCGCACGCCGGCGGCAGCGAGCCGATGCAGCGCATCGACCTCGGCGCTCTGCCACGCCGCCTCCTGTGATTCGCGACCGAAGCGCGTGCCCTTGGCCATCGCCCGCGCCTGGCGAGAGCTCTTGACCTTGCGGTTCTCGGTGTAGTCGACGGCCTGGCGAAAGCTGCGGTGCGTCGCTTCCTTGTAGACCTTGGCGCAGAGGGTCTCGCCGCCGTGGCGAACGACGTAGACCTCGGCCTCCTTGCCGCTCATGAGCTGACGCACGACGGCATCGATCAGGCCTTCTTCGAGCAGGGGGCGCAGGCGCGGCGGGGACTTCAAGCGGCGATTGTCGTCGCTGCTTCGGCGCGGGAAAGGTCGCTCGTTGCGCTGCGTTGCCGCGCATCACTTCAGCCCGAGCCTTGCGCAAGAGCCCTTCGCTGTTGCGACCTTCCCCATTGCCTGCCGTCAGTGCGCATGTGATACTGAACCTTATGGCTCAGTGTTCTGGATCTCGTTTCGACACCTCGTTCGCCGCTCTGTCGGACCCCGTCCGACGCGGCGTGCTCGAGCAGCTGATGCGTGCCGACGCGTCCGTCACGGTCCTCGCCGAGCGGTTTCACATGACCCTGACGGGCATGGGGAAACACATCGGCGTCCTGGAGCAGGCGGAGCTCGTCACCACGGAGAAGATCGGGCGCGTGCGTAGCTGCAGGCTCGGCCCGCGCCGGCTCGAGGAAGAGGCAGCCTGGATCGAGAACTACCGCCAGCTGTGGGCCGCGCGCTTCGACGCGCTGGACACCGTCATCGAGGAACTCAAACGCAAGGAGAAGCGTGATGGTCGCAAGAAGAGAGAGTGAGTCCGCCCCCATGAGGAACCGCACGACGTCGGAACGGAAGTCCGCGCGCGAGCTGGTCATGACGCGAACCTTCGACGCCCCGGCGCGGCTCGTGTTCGAGGCGTGGACCACGCCCGAGCTGTTCAGACAGTGGTGGGTGCCGAAGTCGAGCGGCGCGACCCTGCTTTCCTGCGAACAGGACGTCCGTGTCGGCGGCAGCTACCGCATGGAGTTCGCTCACCCCAAGGCCGCGACGCCCAAGGCGTTCTTCGGCAGGTACCTCGAAGTGGTGCCGAATGCTCGCCTCGTCTGGACCAACGAGGAAAGCGACAACGGCGCCGTCACCACGGTGACCTTCGAGGAGAAGGACGGCAAGACGCTGCTGGGAATGAGCGAGCTCTATCCGTCGAAGGAAGCGCTCGACATGGCCATCGAGGGAATGGACGAGGCGATGCCCGAGACGTTCGAGCAGTTGGACGAATTCCTCGTCTTTGCCCAGTCTTTCTAGACGCGGGCCTCACCAGCAACTTCTCGTGCAAACGACAGACGCGGGCTCGTCCGCAAGCGATCGTTCGCCACAGACAGCTTCTGGCCGTCAGCGGACCTCGCTCGCCATCGCGTCGCAAGCCACGTCGCTCTTCGACCTGACACAAGGCGTCACCGACGCGCGGCGGCCACGCCCCACAATTCATCCGTCCCGGTTTCAAGAGTCCGCCATGTCTGCGCTCGCCCGTCCCATCGTCCTCCTTCTCGCCGCCGCCCTGCCTTCGATCGCCTGCGCCGCCAAGTGGGAGCGCGTGGCCGACACCGGCCAGGCCGCGGCCTACGTCGACCGCGAGTCGATCCACAAGTCCGGCAACCAGGTGCGTGCCGCCGTCGAGTGGCGCTGGCGCAAGCCCGCTGAAACCAGCGAGTCGGGAACGCCGCGGCAGTACGTGATGGAGCGCCAAGTGCAGGTCGCCAACTGCGACAGCCGCAGCTACGCCGTCGCCGAGGGCACGCGCTATTCCGACACTGCCGGGACCGACCCTGTCGGCAGCTACAAGAACGACGACGCGACGCTGCCGTTCACCGTCGCGCCGCCGCGGTCGATCCGCGACAACGTCGTCGTTTTCGTCTGCAACGCCTCTCCGACGGGCGCGAAGAAGCCCTGACCATCCCCGCTCAGCGCCCGTTGACCACGGGGCTGGCACGGGAATCGCTCGGGGCCGACCCGGATAGGAACTTGCCGCCCGGCTCCTAGCATCGGCCGGTGGCACTTTTCGCCCGAGTCACCTGCACCCGAGGAGTCGACGACCATGAACGAGCTTGAATTGCGAGAGCGGATCGAGGACGTCCGCGCCGGCCGGCTGCCGCGCCGCGGCTTCATCCAGCAGATGGTGGGCCTCGGCATCGCCGCGCCGATGGCGTCGATGACGCTCATGCACGCCGGCGTCGCGCAGGCGGCACCTCCCCCCGCCTACAAGCCGACCAAGCGAGGTGGCGGCGGGCCGCTGAAGGTGCTCTGGTGGCAGGGGCCGACGCTGCTGCAGCCGCACTTCGCCAACGGCACCAAGGACCAGGAAGGCTCGCGCATCTTCTACGAGCCGCTCGCCGTGTGGGACAACGACGGCAACCTCGTGCCCGTGCTCGCCGCCGAGACCCCGACTGTCGCCAACGGGGGCATCCTCGAAGGCGGCAAGGTGGTGCGCTGGCGCCTGAAGAAGGGCGTGACGTGGCACGACGGCAAGCCCTTCACCGCCGACGACTGCGTGTTCACGTGGGAGTACGCCCGCGATCCGGCGACCGCAGCCGTGACCATCGGCGTCTACAGGGACACCACCGTCACCAAGGTCGACAGCCACACCATCCTGGTCTCGTTCAAGAAGCCGACGCCGTTCTGGGCGACCGCCTTCGTGGCCGCCGAAGGCATGATCCTGCCGCAGCACCTGTTCGCGCCGTACGCCGGCGCCAAGTCGCGCGAGGCGCCGTACAACCTCAAGCCGGTCGGCACGGGGCCGTACAAGTTCGTCGATTTCAAGCCGGGCGACATCGTCCGCGGCGAGATCAACCAGAACTACCACATGCCGAACCGGCCCTACTTCGACACGATCGAGATGAAGGGCGGCGGCGACGCGACCTCGGCGGCGCGCGCCGTGCTGCAGACCGGCGAGTACGACTACGCCTGGAACCTGCAGGTCGAGGACGAGGTGCTCAAGCGCATGGAGGCCGGCGGCAAGGGCAAGGTGCACATCGTGCCGAGCGGCGACATCGAGTTCATCCAGCTCAACATCACCGACCCCTGGAACGAGGTCGACGGCGAGCGTGGCAGCGTCAAGAGCAAGCACTTCGCCTTCACCGACCCCAAGGTGCGCGAGGCGATGGCGCTCCTGTGCGACAAGAAGAGCATGCAGGAGTTCATCTACGGCCGCACCGGCATCGCCACCGGCAACTTCATGAACAACCCGGCGAAGTTCCGATCGCCGAACACGAAGTGGGAATTCAACATCGACAAGGCCAACGCGATCCTCGACGCGGCCGGCTGGAAGAAGGGTGGCGACGGCGTTCGCGAGAAGGGCGGCAAGAAACTGAAGTTCGTCTATCAGACTTCGATCAACGGCACCCGGCAGAAGGAGCAGGCGATCGTCAAGCAGGCATGCCAGAAGGCCGGCATCGACCTGGAGCTGAAGTCGGTGACGGCATCGGTGTTCTTCTCCTCCGACGTCGCCAACCCCGACACCTACGGCAAGTTCTGGTCCGACATCCAGATGTACACCACGACCATGACGCAGCCCGACGCCGAGCGCTTCATGGACCAGTACAAGTCGGAGGAGATCTCGCAGAAGGCGAACAAGTGGCAGGGGCGCAACATCTGCCGCTGGGTCAACCCGGAGTACGACAAGCTCTCGGTGTCGGCATCCGCCGAGCTCGACCCGGTCAAGCGCGTGGCGGCCTACATCAAGATGAACGACATGGTCGTCAACGACCACATCATCGTCCCGCTGATCAGCCGTCCACGCGTGCGCGGGGCGAACCTGAAGCTGGTCACGTCGCTCTCGGGCTGGGACCTCGACTTCTCCGGCCTGCAGAACTGGTACCGCGAAGGCGGCATCGGCTGACATGACGACCCCCACGCTCGCTTCGCTCGCTGCCCCCCGAGGGGGCGCTCAGCCGGCTTGGGAACGGCCCGGCGCCGGCTGATCCCAGTCAGGCCGTGGGACCGTACATCCTGCGGCGACTGCTGATCGCGCTGCCGAGCCTGCTCGGCATCAGCGTCGTCCTGTTCACGGTGCTGGCGCTGGCACCCGGCGACCCGTTCGCCGAGATGTCGCTGAACCCGAACGTGCCGCCCGAGGTGCAGGAGAACCTGCGCAAGCACTTCGGCCTCGACGACCCGATCTGGCTGCGCTACTTTCGCTGGCTGTTTGCGATGTTCCACGGCGACTGGGGCTTCTCGTTCATCAGCCGGGTCGACGTCGACACGCTGATCTGGCAGCGCGTGCCGGTGACACTCGCGGTGATCGGCGCGTCGCAGGTGATCGCGCTGGCGATCGCACTGCCGGTCGGCATCTATTCGGCGGCGCGGCCCTACTCGTGGTTCGATCGCATCGCCTCGACAATGGCGTTCGTCGGCTTCTCGCTGCCGACTTTCTTCACCGGCCTGCTGCTGATCCTGCTGTTCTCGATCAAGCTCGACTGGCTGCCGTTCGTCTTTCGCGCCGACATCGCCGCCACCGGCTGGGCCTGGTGGTGGGCGCAGATCAAGCAGTCGATCATGCCGGTGATGGTGCTCGGCCTTTTCCAGGGCGCGAGCTGGACGCGCTACGTGCGCTCGGCGGTGCTCGACGTGATCCGCCTCGACTACGTGACCACCGCGCGCAGCAAGGGGCTGAAGGAGTGGGCGGTGGTGATGAAGCACGTCGTGCGCAATGCGCTGATACCGGTCGTCACGCTGGTCGCGCTGACGATGCCGCAGGTGTTCGGTGGCGCCATCGTCACCGAGCAGATCTTCCGCGTGCCCGGCATCGGCTCGCTGTTGATCGACGCCATCCTGCGCAACGATACGCCGGTGGTGATGGCGGTGACGTTCGTGTTCTCCTGCCTCGTCATCTTCTTCAACCTGATCGCCGACCTGCTCTATGGCTGGCTCGACCCCCGCATCAGCTTCCGCTGACGCCGCCGCCGCCTTCACGCCGCGACGCGTCTCGCCGGGCGCCGAGGCGTGGCGGCGATTTCGTCGCCACAAGCTCGCCGTCGTCGGCCTCGTGGTGCTGGCGACGATGGTGCTGTTCGTCGCCTTCGGCCCGGCGCTGTGGAAGATCGCGATCAACGACATCGACTTTTCGGCCCGCCTGCAGACGCCGACCGTCGCCCACCCCTTCGGCACCGACGACCTCGGCCAGGACATCTTCGCCCGCATGCTCTACGGCGGCCGCATCTCGCTCGCCGTCGGCCTGTCGGCGATGCTGATGGCGATGCTCGTCGGCGTGACGATCGGCGCCATCGCCGGCATCTCCCGCGGCGCCGTCGACGCGGCACTGATGTGGCTCACCGACCTGTTTCTCTCGCTGCCGCAGCTGCCGCTGCTGCTGATCCTGATCTACCTGTTCCGCGAAGCGCTCAAGAGCGCGTTCGGCCCCGAGGTCGGCGTCTTCATCCTGATCGTGCTGGTGATCGGCGGCTTTCGCTGGATGCCGGTGGCCCGACTCGTGAGGGCCCAGTTCTTCTCGTTGCGCGAGAAGGAGTTCGTCGAGGCGGCGCGCGCGCTCGGCGCGTCGGTGCCGCGGCAGGTCTGGCGGCACATCCTGCCGAACTCGCTCGGGCCGGTGATCGTCGCCGGGACGATCGACGTGGCGGCGGCGATCATCGCGGAGTCGACGCTGTCGTTCCTCGGATTGGGGTTTCCGCCGGACATTCCGACGTGGGGCCGCATCCTGTTCGACAGCAAGGAATACCTCGACATCGCGCCGCACTGGGCGCTGTTCCCGGGGACGGCGATCTTTCTTGCGGTGCTGTGCATCAACTTCGTGGGGGACGGGTTGCGGGATGCGCTCGATCCTCGGCGGGTGTTGTGATGTTGCCCATGCGGCGTCGGAGCGGGCAACGGCGCGGGTGGGCAGGCCGGTGCGGATGCCACCGGCGGTCGACGCTGCGCGCCGACTGCCCTGCGGTGCTCGGGCTCGCGACCCCGCCGCAGAACTCGCTGCGTTCGCTGCGCTCACTGCGCTCGGACAACTGCGGCGAGTCAGAAGTGGAGGCGCGCTGCGCGCGCGGGCCGCGAGCCCTCCGCTCCTCGGCGCCCCCACACCCGCACCGACCTGCCCACCCGCACCGTTGCCGATGCGGCGGCGGCGCTTCTCGATGCTGCACGTCGGGGCAGGCGGCGCCCGGCCGGGGGCCCGTTGAGGGCGGCGAGCAGCGCAGGCTCGGGGCCGGCGCGCGCGCAGCGCGCGCGTCCACCGCAGACTCGCCCCGGTTGTCTGAGCGGAGTGAGCGAAGCGAACGAAGCGAGTTCTGCGGTGCGGCCCCGAGCCGAGCAGCGCAGCGGAGTCGGCGCGCAGCGCCGACCGCCCTCTCCGGGGCCACGGCCGGGCGCCGCCTGCCGCGACGCGCTCCAACGCCTCGAACGGGTCAGATCTGATGGCCCTCCTCGACATCCAGGACCTCAAGGTCCACTTCAAGACCGACGACGGCTGGCTGCACGCCGTCGACGGTGTCGACATTGCCATCGACGGCGGCCAGACCGTCTCGGTCGTCGGCGAGTCGGGCTGCGGCAAGACCGTCACCGCGATGTCGGTGCTCAGGCTCGTGCCGATGCCGCCGGGGCGCTTCGCCGGCGGGCGAATCGAATGGCAGGGGCGCGACCTCGTCACGGCGAGCACCGAGGAGATGCGCCGCGTTCGCGCCAAGGAGATCGCCATCGTCTTCCAGGAGCCGATGACGTCGCTCAACCCCGTCTACACCGTCGGCGAGCAGATCGCCGAGAGCGTGCGGCTGCACGAGAAGCTCGGTCGCAAGGCGGCGATGGATCGCGCCGTCGAGATGCTGGCGCTGGTGCACATCCCGACGCCGGAGCAACGCATCAGGGACTACCCGCACCAGTTCTCGGGCGGCATGCGGCAGCGGGTGATGATCGCCATCGCGCTGGCCTGCAACCCGAAGCTGCTCATCGCCGACGAGCCGACGACCGCGCTCGACGTGACGATCCAGGCGCAGATCCTCGACCTCCTCGGCGAGCTCAAGGAGCGGCTCGGCATGGCGGTGCTGCTCATCACGCACGCGATGGGCGTCGTCGCCGAGGTGGCCGAGCGCGTGGTCGTGATGTATGCAGGCATGGTGGTCGAGGAGGCGAGCGTCGGCGAGCTGTTCGCGAACCCGCGTCATCCTTACACGCAGGGGCTGATCCGATCGATCCCGCGCATCGACACCGCCGCGACGGAGCACGTGCGGCTCGAGCAGATTCCCGGGACGGTGCCCAAGCTGATCGCGCCGGCGCCGGGCTGCCGCTTCGCACCGCGCTGCAAGTTCGCGGTGCCCGAATGCAGCGCGGCGACGCCGGCGCTGCGCGAGCCGGTGCCGGGGCACAAGGTGCGCTGCATCTTCGACCTGCCGTTGCAGGAGCGCAGCGCATGACCGCGCCGCTGCTGCAGGTCAGGAATCTCGTCAAGCGCTTCCCGATCAAGGGCGGCTGGCTCGGCCGCGAGATCGAATCGGTGCATGCCGTCAGCGACGTGAGCTTCGACCTCGCCGCCGGCGAGACGCTCGGCGTCGTCGGCGAGTCGGGCTGCGGCAAGAGCACGACCGGGCGGTGCATCCTGCGCCTCGTGGAGCCGACGTCGGGCGAGGTCTGGTTCGAGGGCCGCAACGTGACGCTCGCCGGCAAGCGCGAGCTGCGCGCGCTGGCGCGCGACATGCAGATCATCTTCCAGGATCCGTATGCGTCGCTGAACCCGCGCATGACGGTCGGCGCGATCGTCGGCGAGGCGCTCGTCATCCACCGCCTGGCGAAGAGCCGCGCCCAGCACGACGCGCGTGTGGTCGACCTGCTCGAGACCGTGGGCCTCTCGGCCGACCACCTGCGCCGCTACCCGCACGAGTTCTCCGGCGGGCAGCGGCAGCGCATCGGCATCGCCCGCGCGCTGGCCGTCGACCCGAAGCTCATCGTCTGCGACGAGGCCGTGTCGGCGCTCGACGTGTCGATCCAGGCGCAGGTCATCAACCTTCTCGAAGACCTGCAGGCCAGGCTCGGGCTGACCTATATCTTCATCGCCCACGACCTGTCGGTGGTCGAGCACATCAGCACCTCGGTGGCGGTGATGTACCTCGGCAAGATCGTCGAGATCGCGCCGGCGAAGAACCTCTACACGACGCCGCTGCACCCCTACACCGAGGCGCTGCTGTCGGCGGTGCCGATCCCCGATCCGACCGTCAAGCGCACGCGCATCCCGCTGCAGGGCGACGTGCCCAGCCCCATCCACCCGCCGACGGGCTGCCGCTTCCACACCCGCTGCCCGATCGCGCAGTTCCCGCTCTGCAGCACGGTCGAGCCGGAGCTGAAGGCCGGCGAACACCGCGTCGCCTGCCACTTCCGCGGCTGACGCGGGGCGGTTCAGGCCACGACGATCTCGTCGCAGCGGACGACGAACCGGTCGAGCACGCTCGGCCCGAACGCAGTGGTGAGCGCGACGTCGCAGGCGTCGCGGCCGCGCGCCATCAGCACCCGGCCGATCCGCGGCTGGTTGTTGCGGGCGTCGAAGGTGTGCCAGCGGTCGCCGAGCCAGACCTCGAACCAGGCGGCGAAGTCCATCGGCCCGTAGGGCGGTGGCATGCCGATGTCGCCGAGGTAGCCGGTGCAGTAGCGCGCCGGGATGTTGAGACAGCGGCACAGGGCGACCGCGAGGTGGGCGTAGTCGCGGCAGACGCCGACGCGGTCGCGGTACGCGTCGGACGCGGTGCGCGTGCGGCTGGCGTCGGCATAGCCGAAGACGATGTGCCGGTGCACGAAGTCGCAGATCGCCTGCACGCGCATCCAGCCGCCGGCGATGCCGCCGAAGTGCTGCCAGGCGACGTCGTAGAGCGCGTCGGTGTCGCAGTAGCGGCTGCCGAGCAGGTAGACCAGGCTGTCTTCCGGCAGGTTCTCGATCGCCACCTGCGGCGCGTCGGGCACGACCGGGTCGGGCAGGCCGCTGTCGCGCACGACAGCGCTGGTGCTGAGCACGATGAGACCCGGCGGCGCGACGATGCGCGCGCACCAGTTGCCGAAGCCGTCGCGGTAGTGCGAGAGCGGCACCGGCGGGTCGGTCTTGATCAGGTCGGGCTGCACCAGGTCGGGCGCCCGCGAGTGGTGGACGTTGAGCACCAGCAGCATCGGCGTCGGCTGCGGGCAGCGGTACGCGATCTCGAAACCGACCTCGATCTGCAATGCGTGCTCCTCGGATGGGACGGATGCCGGGGGGCCGGCCGTACGGAGCGAGTATGCGGTGCGACGGCCGCAGCGCGAGCGGCAGCCGTCAGGCCGCTCGCAGCGGCGCTTCGACCGGCCGCGGCACCACGCGCAGCGCGAACGAGAGCAGCGCTGCGGCGGTCGTCACGACGGCGCCGACGGCGAACGCCCAGCGGTAGCCGACCGCCAGCGCCTCGGCCGCGCCGATGCCGCCCGCCGACGCGCCCTCGGTACCCGCTGCGGCGATGCTGGCGAGCGCCGCGAGACCGAGCGCGCCACCCATCATGAAGGCGGTGTTGACGAGGCCCGAGGCGAGCCCGGCGTCGGCCTCGCCGACCTCGCTCATCGCCGCGAGCAGCATCGGGTTGAATGCGATGCCGCCGGCGAGGCCGAGCAGCAGCATGCCGGGCAGCACGTCGAGCACGAACGATCCGTCGACCGGGGCGCGTGCGAACAGCGCCAGGCCGAGCGCGCCGAGCGCGAGGCCGCCGGCGAGCGGCAGCCGCAGGCCCCAGCGGTTGACGAGCGCCGCCGACCAGCCGAGCGAGAACGCCGCCATCACGACGTTGGCCGCGAGGAAGGCGAGGCCGACCTCCAGGGGCGAGTAGCGAAGCACGCGCTGCAGGTAGAGCGCCGAGATGAAGAACCAGGCGAACATGCCGACCGACCAGAGCACGCCGACAACGTTCGCAACGGCGACGTTGCGCAGGCGGAACATGCCGAGCGGCATCAGCGGCGCCCGAACCCGCGACTCGATCGCCACGAAGGCCACGAGCAGCCCGATCGCCGCGGCGACGAGGCCGAGCGTCCGCGCCGAGAACCAGCCGGCCGCGTGGCCGTCGATCACGGCGTAGACGAACAGCAGCAGCGAGCCGGTGATGGTGACCGCGCCCAGCACGTCGAGGCGCTGGCCGTGCTGCCCGGGGTTGGCCGGCAGCAGTCTGAAACACGCGACGATCACGGCGACACCGATCGGCACGTTGACGAGAAAGATCCAGTGCCAGCTGAACAGGCTGGTCAGCACGCCGCCGGCGAGCACGCCGATCGAGCCGCCCGCGGCGCACACGAAGCCGTAGACGCCCATCGCCTTGGCGCGCGCCTCGGGCTCAGGGAACAGCTTGACGACCAGCGCGAGCGCCACCGCGTCGACCACCGCGCCGCCGAGCCCCTGGACGGCGCGCGCGACGATGAGGAAAGCCTGCGTCGTCGCCAGCCCGCAGACGAGCGAGGCGACCGAGAACGCGGCGATGCCGAGGACGAAGACGCGCCGGTCGCCGAACAGGTCGCCGAGTCGGCCGCCGAGGAGCAGGAAGCCGCCGAAGACGAGCAGGTAGGCGTTGACGACCCACGTCAGGCCCGTCTCGCTGAAACCGAGGTCGGCGCCGATCGTCGGCAGCGCGACGTTCACGATCGTCGCGTCGATGACGATCATCAGCGTGCCGGTGCAGAGCACGGCGAGCGCGATCTGGCGCTGGCGTTCGGAGGTCGTGGCGCTCAAGGCGGCGGCGATTGTGCCCGCCGAACCGGGCACACTGCCAGACCATGACCGCCTACATCCGCACCTGGCTCACCCGCGTCGGCGACGCGTTCTGGCTGTTGCCGATGGCGATGACGATCGCCGGCATCATCGGCGCGGTGCTGCTGGTCGGCGTCGACCGCGGCGGCGGCGTCCCGTCGTGGCTGCTCGACAGCGCCTGGATCTACAACGGCAGCGGCACCGGTGCGCGCACGCTGCTCGGCGCGGTCGCCTCGTCGACGATCGGCGTCGCCGGAACGGTGTTCTCGATCACGATCGCCGCGCTGTCGCTCGCGGCCGGGCAGATGGGGCCGCGGCTGCTGCGCAACTTCACCCGCGACCGCGGCGTCCAGGCCACGCTCGGCGCCTTCCTCGGCACCTTCTCGTACGCGCTGATGGTGCTGCGCAGCGTGCGCACCGACGACGACGGCCCGTTCACGCCGCACCTCTCGCTCACCGTCGGCGTCGCGCTCGCGTTCGTCTGCGTGGCGCTGCTCATCTACTTCGTCGGCCACATGGCCGGGCGGATCAACGTCGACACGGTCATCGACCTCGTGTCCGACGACATGCACGACGCGATGAAGCGCATCACCGTCGACGAGCCTGGCGAGCCGCCACCGCTCGCCGCGTTCTGGGACGGCGCCTCGCCGGTCGTCGACCGGCGCCACGGCTACCTGCAGGAGATCGACGCCGACCAGCTCGCCGACTGGGCCGCCCAGCAGGGCATCGCGATGCGGCTGCTGGTGCGACCGGGCGACTACGTGTTTCCCGGCGCGCCGATCGCCGTCGTCACCCGCTCGGTCGAGGGTGCCGACGCGGTGATCCGCACCGTCACGGCGCTCGGCGACACGCGGGTCAGCTCGGACGACATCGAGTTCGCGATCCGCCAGCTCGTCGAGGTCGCGGTGCGCGCGCTCTCGCCCGGCATCAACGACCCGCACACCGCCATCAGCGTCCTCGACCGGCTCGGCTCGGCGCTGTGCGAGCTCGCCGAGAAGTCGCTGCCGAGCGGCGTACACCTGCGACACGGCCGCGCCGCGCTGGTGAGGCCGACCGTCGACTACGACGGCCTCGTCGACGCCATGTTCCACATGATCCGGCAGAACGCGACCGGCAGCGTCGGCGTGCTGGCGCGCATCGTCGAGGTGCTCGGCGCGGTGGCGAGCTGCGAGCCCGACACGCTTCGCATCGCCGCGCTGTCGCGCCACGCCGGCCTGGTGCTCGACGACGCCAAGCGATCGGTGAAGAACCCGAGCGACCTCGCCGACCTGCGCGACCGCCATGCCGCGTTCGAGGCCGCCGCGGCGAAGCGGATCGAGCCTGCGAGGTCGTAGCCGCGCGGCTCAGCGCAGCGGCCAGACGGCCACGATCAGCGGCGTGCCGACGAGCAGCACCATCAGCGTCAAGGGCGCGCCGAGGCGCCAGTAGTCGCCGAAGCGGTAGCCGCCCGGACCCATCACGAGCATGTTGTTCTGGTGGCCGATGGGGGTCAGGAAATCACAGGCGCAGCCGAGCGCGACGGCCATCAGGAAGGGCTCGATGCGCAGGCCGAGCCGCGTCGCGACCTCGGCCGCCACTGGCCCGAGCACGACCACCGCGGCGGCGTGGTGGAGAAACGGCGTGAGCAGCATCGAGGCCAGCAGGATCAGGCCGATCGTCGCCAGCGCCGGCAGGTGCTGCGCACCGGCGGTGAGCAGGGTGGCGACGACGCCGGTCGCGCCGGTGTCCTTGAGCCCTTCGCCGACCGGGATCAGGCAGCCGAGCATGATGATGACCGGCCATTCGATCGCCCCGTAGGTGTCCTTCAGGCTGATCTGCCGGAACACCACGCAGAAGACAGCGGCGGCGAAGAAGCCCACCTCGACGTCGATCAGGCCGAAGCCGATCGCGAGCAGCGCGGCGACGAGGAAGGCGATCGGCCACAGGCCGCTCTTCGCGTGGCCGATCGTGAGCTTGCGGTCGGCCAGCGGCAGCAGGCCGAGCTCGGCGACCGC